>JACCXO010000050.1 GCA_013696975.1 Nocardioidaceae bacterium
TTAGCATAACTCATTAGCCGTGCTAACTAAAGCCGAAATCCTTTTACCGCGCCGAGCACGTCACGCCCCAGCGGTCGCAAATCGTTCACATGCACGAAAGTGAACGCCTGTTGCCGAGTCAGACGCCGAGCCATCCTCCGATCGGATCAATGGCGAAGTAGACGACGAACAAGCCTGCCACGATCCAGAGCAGCGGATGCACCGCTCCGGCCTTGCCTCGAGCGATCTTGAGGACCACGTAGGAGACAAACCCGGCGCCGATTCCGACCGAGATCGAGTAGGTGAACGGCATCAACACGATCGTCAAGAAGGCCGGGATCGCCACCTCGACGTCATCCCAGTCGATCTCTTTCACCTGGGTCATCATCAAGAAGCCGACCAGCACCAGTGCCGGCGCGGCCGCCTCGTGGGGGACGATCGCCACCAGCGGCGCAAAGATAGTGGCGAACAGGAACAGGACACCGGTCACCACACTGGCCAGCCCCGTGCGAGCGCCCTCACCCACACCGGCGGCGCTTTCGATGTACGACGTATTGCTGGACACACCTGCCGCCCCGCCGGCCGCGGCGGCAACCGAGTCGACCAGCAGGATGCGTTGGGTGTTGGGCGGCATTCCCTCCTCGTCGAGCAGGCCCGCCTCAGCACCGATAGCGGTCATCGTGCCCATGGTGTCGAAGAAGTCAGCCAGCAGCAGGGTGAACACCAGCAGGCATACCGTGATCACACCGACCCGGTCGAAAGCACCCAATAGGGAGAACTCCCCGAGCAGCGAAAAGTCAGGGATGTCGACTGCCTGGCCGTGCCACTCAGGGACGTTGAGGTTCCAGCCGGTCGGGTTGACCGACTCATCTGGGAGGAAAGTCGGACCCACGTCCACGATGGCTTCGACGATGACCGCCACGATCGTCGTGAGGATGATCGAGATCAAGATGGCAGCCTTCACCCGCCGGGCATACAGCACCACCATCAGCACCAGGCCGAAGGCGAACACCGACACCGGCCAGCCTTGCAAGACCCCACCCTCGCCCAGCTGGACGGGCACGGGACCAACGCCGGTCCGCCGTACGAACCCGGCATCGACCAACCCGATCAGCGCGATGAAGAGGCCGATGCCCACGCTGATGGCGACCTTGAGAGCCGGGGGCACAGCATGGAAGACAGCCCGCCGGAAGCCGGTCATCACCAGCACCAAGATGATCAGGCCCTCGATCACGACGAGCCCCATCGCGTCAGCCCACGTCATCTGCGACGCGATCCCGAACGCGACGAAGGCGTTGAGGCCGAGACCGGTGGCGAGCGCCAAGGGATAGTTGGCGACCACCCCCATCAAGATCGTGAGCACTCCGGCCACGAGCGCCGTGGCCGCGGCGATCAAGGCCAGGTTCGGCGCGTCCCCACCACCGAGATACTCGCCGTCTGCGTCAACCACAAGGCCGAGGATGAGGGGGTTGAGCACGATGATGTAGGCCATCGTGAAGAACGTGACGAGACCGCCACGCATCTCGCGTCCCATCGTCGAGCCGCGTGCTGAGATCTTGAAGTACCCGTCGAGCCCCGACGATTGCGTGGTCTGGGTGGCCGGGGTTGCCCCAGTGACTTTTTTCACCCTCGTCACTCTAGGGCTGCCGAACCACGGGTGCCATCCGTACACCGCGCGGCGTACCCTGACTTCGTGGCTGACGAGCGGGGCAACATAGCCAACCCGGTGAGCAGTCGGACGCCCGAAGCCGCCCCCATGGACGACAGGTCTCCCTCGGACTCGGCTGCTCGCTCCATCGACAGGTCACCCACCGAGCTGACTGAGATCGGCCAGCGCGCCTACATCAAGGGCAAGGTGCAGCCGCTCGACCTCAACGGTGTACGCACGATGGGCTTCGGCGCGCTCGCCTGGCTCGTCGCATTCGCCTTGCTGGTGCCGTTCTATCCGACCCTGCAGGCAAACGACCGCGTCTGGTGGCTGTGGACGTGTTGCGCGGGCTTCGGTCTCGGGCTGATCGGTGTCGGTTACTGCCGCCGTCGCCGCACCCAGCTGGCCAAGCATCCCGAGCGCGAGCCGGAGACGAGTCCGCTCGGCGCTGCCGGGCTCTAGTCACGACACGCCGGCCAGCCCGGTCAAGCCGGTCAACTACGCCGGTCAGCTTGGCTTGACGGGCGCCCACGGGTCTTGGAGAAACACGTCCCAGCTGAGCGTGTCGTGCACCGGGGAGGCGGTGGCCGGCTGATGTTGTGACGGTTCCACCCGTATGTCGGAGTGAGCGCCACAGCCATGGTCGAACGTCACAGCCTGACCGTCACTGGGAGACGACTCGTTGGCGCAGACACCGAACAGAGTGCTCAGCGACCCGCTCATCCGCACCAGGAAGCCGCATGACCCGCACGGTGCGGGCGCCGCCTTGGCGATGGGGGAGTCTGGGCCGTTGAGCCCAGCGAACCAGCGCTCGGCGGCGTCAGTGCGGCCCTCGATGGAGAGGACTCGTTCCCGGCCGAAGCCTAGCTCGCGGGTCACCTCGCGCACCTGGCGGGCGTTGTCCTCGTCCAGCGCCTCGTCGCCGACCAGGTAGCCCGGAACCAGGCGAGGGTCGTCTCCCGCGACCGGGACGAGATCGCCCGGGCCAAGGTCGTCCTTGCCGACCCGGTCCTTCCACGGCAGCCACACGGGTGAGACCAACGCGTCTGCACCAGGCAGGAGCACGATCTCGTTGACCGTCACGGTCTTTTGCCGTGAGGCCCTCGTGACCGACACGGCCCAGTTCCAGTCGACATAGCCACGGTTCGTGGAAGCGAAGTAATGCGTGAGGAGCCGTTCCGCTTCGACTTCGGCTCTGAGGTGGTCGCCCACCTCTGCCTCGCCGACCTCCTCGAGCAATGCTGTGCGAGCGACATCGACGGCACCCAGCAAGATGGCATCGGGCTTCTTGGTGGCTGACTTCACACGTCGATTGTCGCTCATCCGCGCGGAAGTTCGCGAATCTGTGGTCGGCAGCCCCGGACCAAACGCAGCTAAGGCTCGGCCCTGGCTCGCGGTGTCGGCCCCACAGGGCAGGATGGGTCTGTGCAACCCGACGACCGCCCACCTGGCTCGGACTTGCCGCCTGCCGACAATGCCCAAGGAAGTTCCGACGCTGCCGCCAGAGCCCGCAAGGCCGCCGAGGCAGGCAAACGGGTCGCCGCCGTGTCGGGCCGGGCGGCAACCGGTGCAGTGCGGGTCGCCCGCCGCGCTTCTCACGCGCAGGGTGCTGGCGAGAGTGGTCTGTCTCGCCTGATCGAGTTGCACGCGTTCAATGCAGCCGGCGACACCGCCCTGGCCGTGTCTTTGGCCGGCACCTTGTTCTTTCAGGTGCCGACCGGTGAGGCACGTGATCAGATCGCACTATTCCTCGGCATCACGATGTTGCCGTTCGCGATCATGGCGCCGCTCATCGGACCTTTGCTTGACCGCTTTCGCAGAGGTCGTCGGTGGGCGATCGGCTCGACCATGGCCTTACGGGCGTTCGCCTGCTGGGCCTTGGCGGGCGCTGTCACCACGGATTCGAAGTGGCTGTTTCCTGCCGCACTCGCGTGTCTGGTGGCGTCCAAGTCGTACGGCGTCACCCGCGCCTCTGCGGTTCCCCGCCTCATCCCCGAGGGACTCACCCTCGTCAAGGCCAACTCGCGCATCTCGCTGGCAGGAATCGCCGGGGCCGCGATCTCCGCTCCGATCGCGACTTTGGCGGCGCAGATCGGCTCGGAGTGGTCCCTGCGCTATGCCGTCCTGGTCTACACCGGGGGCACCGTCTTGGCGATCTTGCTGCCGGCTCGGGTCGACTCCTCAGAGGGCGAGGAGCACGTGGGCATCCGCGACATGACCGACTCTGGCCCGAGCTCTCGCCGCGCTGGGATAACCCCGGTCGTGGTGACCGCGCTGCGATGCAACGCGGGGCTGCGCGTGCTGTCGGGCTTCCTCACCATGTTCATGGCCTTTCTGCTGCGCCAAGAACCCATCGAGGGGTGGGAGGACAAGACCACCTTGCTGCTTGCCCTGGTTATCGGCTCAGCAGGTGTCGGCAGCACGCTCGGCACCCTCGTCGGCTCGGTGCTGCGGTCCCGCAAGCCAGAGTCGATCGTGCTGATCACCCTCGCGGTGGATGCGGCGGCCGTGATCTACGCGGCGTCGTTCTTCGGGCTCATCCCAGCGATGGCGCTGGGCTTGGTGGCCGGCATGAGCCAGGCCCTGGGCAAGCTGTCGCTCGACGCCCTGGTCCAGCGCGAGGTGCCCGAGGTCGTGAGGACCAGCGTCTTCGCCCGGTCGGAAACCCTGCTTCAGCTGTCGTGGGTGGTGGGCGGCTTCCTCGGCGTGTTCATGCCGCTGAACGCCCGGTTCGGGCTCTTCATCGTCGCGGCCGTGCTGGTCGCGTGGTTGGCGTTCGTGCTGCGCAGCCTGGTCGTCAGCAACCGGTCAGGCGGGCGACAGCTCAGCTGAGTTCGAGCTCGTCGGCGAGGCCACGCAACAAGGTGGCCGTCTGCTTGGCGGCCTTGGGGTCGGTGTGGCGGTCGCGACGGTAGGTCTGTTCGAGGTTCTCGAGCAGCTTGATCAAGTCCTCGACGATGTTGACCATATCCTCGGGCTTCTTGCGCAGCGCCCTGGCGATCGACGGCGTCGGGTCGAGCAGTGAGACCTGGATGGCCTGGTCACCCTTGCGGCCCTGCACGAGCCCGAACTCGACTCGGCTGCCGTTCTTGAGAGTGGCGACCCCCGCGGGCAACGAGTCTGAGCGCACGAAGACGTCGCCGCCGTCGTCGGTGGTGAGGAAGCCGAAGCCCTTCTCAGCGTCATACCACTTGACCTTGCCGGTAGGCACTGGAAACCTCTCGAGTGTTGGGTGGTCGACAGAACAAGACCCCCGACGTGCGGAGGCACGGGCCAGCCTACAGGCACGCTGCCCGGTGCGTTTTCTGCTTGGCACGCTGTAGCCGCGACGACGCTTCGTTGATCGGGCGTCAGTACGGAGGCTGGAGCCCGGCGAACATGGGGAAATGTCGAGTGTTGCGGGTGACAAGGCGGCTTCCTGTACAGATCGCGGTGGCCGCAATGGCCAGATCGGCGCCGTCGATGTTGTGGTGGCTGGGGAGCCACTCCCGACCGAGGGCTCCGGCTTCTTCGGCAACCACAGCGTCCACCGGGTGCCAGATCAGAGTGGACAGCAGCAGTCTCGTCGCTGTCTCCTCCGCTGGCCGCATGCCCGCGAGGACTTCGAGCCGCGTGATCTCGCTGGCATGCAGTGCCGACTCCTCGCGCTCCTTGTAGAGGCATCGAGCAGCGCGAGGATCTCCGCGAAGGAAGTCGATCAGAACGGAAGTGTCTACGACGACAGTCACGCTCCGGCTCTGACCCGAGCGCCCGATCGCAACGTGTCGACCCACTCGGCGCCATCCAGGTCTCGCTCCGTCCAGGCTCCGCAGGCCTGACGCATGGCTGCCACGTCGTCCTCGGCGGATCCCTCATCTCCGTAGACGATGCCGATCGCATCTCGGATGAGCGCCGAGAGGGAGCGACCGGTGCGCGCCGCCGCCGCATCCAGCGCGCGACGGTCCTTCGTCGTCAACGAGATCTGCGTTCGGATCATGATGTAAGACTACATCATTTTGAGGCGGCTATCCCAGCGCCGCGGGACGATCGCCAGGGATCCGCTGGCGCTCGAGGGTCGGCCCTGGGTCGGCGATGACGGGTTGGGTGAGCCCTGCCCGCAGCCCCTCCAGCTGGGCCGCGACCGCCGTACCGGCGAGGAGAGCGGCAGCGGATAGGTAGCACCAAAGCAACAGCGCCATCACGCCCGCGAGTGGACCGTAGACGCTGCCGAACGACCCGCTGTAGTGCACGTACAGCGCCAACAGACCCGATGACAGCATCGTCAAGACGACGGCGACCGCGGCACCGAGGGCCAGCCACGACAGCGCGGGTTGCCGACGTCGAGGGGAGTGGTCGAGCAGCACGGCGACGGTCAAGGTCGTCGACACCAGCCCGATGGGCCATCGCAGCACATCCCACCAGCGTTTCTGGGAGGTGGACCAGCCGTATGTCTGAACCATCGCTTCACCGAGCGGTCCGCCAGCCACCAGCAGCAGGAAACCCAGGCCGACGGGGACGGCGAGGGCGGCTGTCAACACGCCGGCGCGACCGTATTTGCGAAGGGCCGGTCGGTCTCTGCGGATGCCGTAGATGCGGTTGGCACCCCGCTCGACCTGCGCCGTGGCCGTCGTCATCGCGATGAGCGCGAAGGCAAGGCCGAAGCCGAGTGCGATCTCACCGGCTTCGTCTCCTGTCCCGCCCGACGGCAACGCCCTGCCTATCACCTCGCCGCCTCCAGCTCCTGGGGCGAGCGTGCTGACAGTCGCGGTGATCACTTCGCCGATCCGACCGTCGTCGATGTCTGCGGCGAGTCCGGTGAGGGCGAGGAGGAATGGCAGCAGCGACAGCGCCATCTGCAACGCGAGCGCCCGGCTGTTCGAGAACCCGTCCCCGAAACGGAAGCGGAGGAACGACTCGACCGTCAGGGCGCGTAGTCCGTGGCTCCGCACCGTGTGCCAGGCGTCCTCGGCGTCCAGCTCGTCGCCATCTATGTCGGTCGTCACCGGCACCTCGGTCGCTGTTGTCACCTGCCCATCTTGCCCGTCCGTCGACGGTCCGCGACTCGAAGCTGACGGCGTATCGCCGCGTCGGAGTGTGGACATCACCTGCCCGGACGGTGTTGGCGGCTAGAAGCGCTGCCTGCGACCGGTCCGGATCACGAAGTCGTCGAGCACTGCCAGCACCTGATCGCTCTGCCACATCCGGTTCCTGGCTCTGCCGACTGTCGCAGGAGTCAGGGCTCCGGCGTCCGTCGGCAAAGCAGGTCACGATCGGTGCGGGGTCGCCGTTGCGGTAGGCGGACAGGGCCTCGAAATAGCCGTCGATATCGGTCAGCAGCCCTGCCGAAATCGGTACGGTGACCCGGCGAGTGAGACCTTTGCTCCGCAGCATGACGTGGACGATCGCCCTGCCGGTTCGCCCACTGCCGTCGACGAACGGATGGATCGTCTCGAACTGGGCATGCGCGATCGCGGCCTGCGCGAGGATCGGTATGTCGTCGCGGTCGATGAACTGCACCAGGTCCTCGATAGCGGCCGGAACTCGCTGGTGGACTGGCGGCACGAACTTCGCCTGATGCGGACCCTGGGACGATCCCCCGATCCAGACCTGCTGGTCGCGCCACACTCCGGCGTGTCGGGGCTGACTCGACTCGAGCAGCACCCGCTGCATGTGACGGATCGAATCGGTGTCGGTGCGCTCGGCCGACTGGGTGGCCGCGCGCATAGCTGCGACGTTGGCTGCCACCACATCGGCGTCGCGGCTAGTGGACTCTCCGAGCGCTCACTCGCGATTGCTCGGCGACCACGGTGCCGGCCTAGTTTCAGCTCCCCCAGAACCATTCGTCGAACGAACGTGCTTGGCCACGCGGAGGAATTGCCCTTTCTGGCAGCGCGAACCAAACCAGCTCCTCGCCGTTCGCACCAGGCGCCGCTGACCTACAAGCAATCCCCGGCTCACCGTCCTCGTAAGCCGCCAAACCAATGGGCCGGCACGCCGAGTGAGGGACGATTCTCCCGCCAGCGTCCAACGGGTACGACTTGGGTAGGCCAAGACGGTTGAGCCCCTCGCCGGTCACTGCGTCCACATACTCGTCGGGGGGGATAACTACTTCGACAAGGATTGGGCAGGCGGCACTGTCCAAATCCTCCGGCCCGTATGGCAAGCCCACGAAGAGGCGGTCCACATTGGCACGAGCCACTTCTACGGACCCGCTGAGATAGAGGACGCTGATACCGGGCGGGTTCCATCGCCCTCCATTCCGCGACGCGAAGGACGGGTTGAGCGGGTCGTCCCACCAGGGGTCAGCGACGCGGTAGTAGCGACCAGCGCGGTGGACCAGCGTTCGATCGGACGCCCCCATTGGTCAGGCGGCGCTACTGAAATCGAATGACTTGCGCACCGAGTCGAGGAGCTCCTCGTGTCGGTCTGCGGCGATCATGTCCAGCATCGTGAGTCCGCCGTATGCCGATGCCGGCCGCCTGGCAATTGCCGAGAGGCGCCCCGGCTTGAGGCGATGTGACAGCAGATCTGTGATGGAAAGGATGGTTGCCGCCTTGGCTCGACGCTCGCCCGGGAGATCGTTTGAGAGCCAAAGGTCGGCGGCTTGTCGAGAGACCCCAAACAGTCGACCGAGCTCCGCCTTGCTGAGGCCAAGAACGTCCACGATCTGCGCTGCGAGTGTGCCGCGTCCTTCGAGGGCCGCAACCGCCTGCTGATAGAACCGACGGGTAGCAGGGACGTCGAAGTCCTGCCCCGCGGCTTTTACCAGCAGGGAGTCCAGAGGCAGCAACGGTCGGGCGGAATGGACCAGCATGTTCCGCAGTCGAGCGATCAGATCCAGCGTCAGCGCTTCGTCGGTTGCTGTTGCGACCAGTCGCCACGCACTGAACGGCGCCTGCAATGCCTGCCAATCCAAAGCTTCCTGCGTCAAAGGAGGGAGCTTCGCGTCTGGGCAATCATGAAATACCTGCGCCAAGAGGCGCGAGCGTGTCGAGCGCCACGCTTGGATATAGGCAACGACCGCTGCGTGTTCGCCGGCAAGGACTCGGTCCAGGTCCACGTCGCGCAAAAGCTCAGCTACTGGCAGGAAGTTTTGGTCGTCGCGTGGATCCGGTGCTTCGAGCAGGCCGCACCTACCCTGCTTGGCGGTATCCGTCATACCCATCAGCATGCCGCAAGCTAATGTCAAGCGCAAGTTAATGTCAAGGAACGCCATCGACACGCGAAGTGGTTTCCTGACTACTGGGGCAGCAGCTCGTTCATGGATCCAGACCGGAACCCAGTCGGGTCGATCTCGACCGCCTCAAAGCCGGCGCCCTTCACTGCTGACAGCACCAGCGCCGCCAGCCGGTCATCACTCGAGACGAGCGACAGCGCCCGAGCGTCGAGCTCAACGCGACCCGTGTCGCCCAGGTCGCGGACCCGCAGCTGCTCCACCACGACGCCAGCGTCAGCCAGGCCCGCACGCACCGCCACCTCAGCCCGCTCGACCCGGGCCAGTCGGCTGGGTGACACCTGGATGCCATAGGCGATCCGTGACGACAGGCAGGCAGCAGCGGGCTTGTCCCAGGTGGGGAGCCCCCACAGCCGGGACGCAGCGCGCACCTGTTGTTTGGTCAACTGCGCATCCAGCAGTGGGGTGACGGCCTGTCGTTCGCGAGCCGCCCTGATGCCTGGCCGGAATCCAGCCACCGCGTCGTCGGCGTTGGTGCCGGTCGCGACAGCAGCGAGCCCGAGCTCAACCGCCAGTGGCTTGAGCACCTCGATCAGCTCTGCCTTGCAGAAGTAGCAGCGGTCGCCGGCGTTGGCGCGATAGCCCTCGCGCTCCATCTCGTGTGTAGTCGGGGTGAGATAGCGAACCCCGAGGCCGATCGCGAAGTCTCGGGCAGGGTCTCGCTCGGCAGCCGGCAAGGAGGCAGACAGGGCAGTCGCAGCCACCACTCGTTCGGCACCCAAGGCACGGACCGCAGCGGCCAGCAGGAACGCCGAGTCCGCTCCCCCACTGAAAGCCACCATCACGCTGCCGAGGTCGCGCAGCCGGACCTCGAGCGCGTCAAGGCGTTCCTGCAACACATGTCGACCGAGCCAGTCAGGGAACTCCGTCAGATCAGCGAGTACGACGTCCGCACCGGCCGCCGCGAGCTCGTCAACGGACCAGGGCCCGGTCGCCACTGCCACCGCCAGCGCTCCGGCTGCCCGGGCGCCCGCCACGTCGTACCCATGGTCACTGACATAGATGCCGGCGCCGGACTGCCCCAGCGCCTGCCCCGCGCCCTCGCCGAACAGGTCACCGACCAGCTCGTCGACTGGCAGATTCAGGTGGTCAAGGTGGAGCTGCGCGCTGGGACCATACTTGGCAGTCACCACCACGACTCTGCCGCCCAGGTCGGCCACTGACTCCAGCGCGGCTCGCACACCCGCAAGCAGTTTGTTGCCGGATCTGGTGTCAAGCAGGGTCATGTCGAGGTCGAACCCCACGACGAGCGGCGGGAGCGAAGGTTGCAACACGCGGCAAACTGTACGAGATTGAGGGACCGGCTCTTCCACGTACGCTGACGGATTGAGCCGAGCCATAGGCCCTGCCGCAACCCAGCCTCCGTCGCGGTTCGATCGAAGGGAGGGCGAGGTGCCGAAACGTTTCTCGACCTGTCTTGTCTCGGTCGGTCTCTGTTTGGCTAGCCTGCTGGCCCCCATGTCGGCGTCTGCGACTCCCCGGTCTGGGCCGCCGGCAACGGCCTCGCTTGCTGCCTCTCACGATGAGGTTGTCGAGTCCTCGGCTGCCTATGTGGTGGTGCTGCGGGACGCGCCCCTCGCGTCATATGCCGGTGGAATCGAGGGATATGACGCAACTGCCCCGGCGCCAGGGCACCGCTTCAACGCCTCCCGGGCATCGGTCGCCCCCTATCGAGACCGGTTGCTCGCCAGCCAACGCCGCGTGCTCGCCTCGATCGGCGACCCGGCGACCTTCTACTCCTACACCACCGTGCTCAACGGGTTTGCCGCTGAGCTGACTAGCGCACAGCTCAAGCAGGTGCAGTCCATGCCCGGCGTGCTCACGGTCGAGCTGGAGCGCGTTCTACAACTCGACTCGACCAGCCGGGCGGTGCAGAACCGGGCCCTCTCGAGCGGCTCGTCGCCGGCCACCGCCAGACCATCCGGTGGAACGACAGCCCTGCGGCGGGCTTGGCGCTCGACAGGTGGTGTGGCCGACGCAGGCAGAGGGGTTGTCATCGGACTGGTCGACTCGGGGCTTTGGCCGGAGAACCCTTCCTTTGATGGGGTGCCACTGGATCGGGCCCAGCGTCATACCCGCTTCCCTGGCTTCACTGGTCGATGCGAGAGCGGCGAGCGTTGGGATGCGACGACCTGCACGGACAAGGTGCTGGCAGCGCGGTACTTCCTGCGCGGCTTCGGCAGATCGAACCTGGCTGTGGCTGACTTTGTCTCTCCCCGCGATGGCAGCGGCCACGGCTCGCACACTGCGGCGACGGCCGGAGGTAATGCCGGCGTCGACGTGACGATCCAAGACCAGAAGTTCGGCCGGGTGGCGGGGGTTGCGCCGGGCGCAGCGCTCGCGGTCTACAAGGCGTGCTGGACTGCGCCCGATCCTGGCGACGATGGCTGCTCAAGCGTCGACACGCTCAAAGCGATCGACGTCGCGGTCAGCGACGGCGTGGATGTGCTCAACTACTCCATCAGCGGTGACCCCGCCGCCGGCAGCTCCACGCCGCCCGGCTCCGATGCCATCGAGCTGGCGTTCTATCACGCCGCGACCGCAGGCGTCTTCGTGGCCACAGCAGCCGGTGATCGCGGGCCTGAGCCGGCAACCGTTGCGCACGCCAGCCCTTGGGTGACGACCGTGGCAGCCACCAACCCGGGCAGCTTCGAGGGCAACATCCGACTGGGTAATGGCACCACGCTGCCAGGGTCGATCGTGTCCGACAAGGGTACCGAAAGGCGTCGCCTCGTCGATGGCGCCGCAGTCGCTGCTGAGGGTTTCACCAGGCAAGAGGCTGGCCTGTGCTCAGTCGGGTCGCTGGATGCGGAGGCGGTCAAGGACGCCACCGTGCTGTGCGTCCGCGGCGTCGCGTCTCGCCTGAGCAAGGGCGTGGCTGTCTCACAGGCGGGTGGGGCGGCGATGGTGCTCGCCAACGACTCCGCCGGCCACACCTACGCCGACGTGCATGCACTGCCGACGCTGCACGTGACCCGCGCCTCCGGCAAAGCGATCCAGCGCTACCTCGCTCGCGACCCTGCACCCTCCGCCTCACTTCTGCCTGCCCCTGCCGCCGCCAGCCGATCCGTCACAGTCGCTGACTTCTCATCCCGCGGCCCGGCGCCCGATGCTGACCTCGTCAAGCCCGACCTCGCCGCTCCTGGCGCGAGCGTGCTGGCGGCTGTGGCACCTCCGTCCAACATGGGACGGTTGTGGGATCTCCATTCCGGTACGTCGATGGCGTCCCCGCAGGTTGCCGGAGTCGCCGCGTTGTTGCGCTCGGAACACACCGACTGGTCGCCGGCAGCGGTGCAGTCGGCGTTGCTGACCACCGCAGATCGGCTGCCTGCACGCGTCAGCCCCTTCGACCAGGGAGCCGGTGCGCTGAACCCCCTGGCGGCTCTGGACCCAGGCCTCGTCTATGACGCCGGCGCCGATCAGTGGACTCGCTACTTGAGCAGCAAGGGCATCAGCTTCTCAACGCCCAGGGCAGCCGCCGGCGCACCTCGGCGGCTGGATGCCACCGATCTGAACGCTGCCTCGATCGCCATCGGCAGCCTGGTCGGGCACCGCACCGTGACCCGCTCGGTCACCAACGTGTCGTCTTCGAGGGAGACGTTCGCGGCCAGCCGCACTGGGTTGTCCGGCATCGGAGTGGCGGTCACTCCCCCGTCTTTGACGCTCGGGCCGGGCCAGACCCGCTCCTTCGAGGTCTCCTTCAGTGCTCGCAGCTCAGCCCGCTACGGGGAGTATGCCGCTGGATCGTTGACCTGGATCGGGTCACGGGGTCACACGGCCGAGAGCCCGGTCGTCATCCGCCCAGAGCACGTGGGAGCTCCGCTCGAGGCCGATGGCACCAGCCGAGGCCCAGTCGGCATCACAGCGAGGGCCGGGGTCACGGGCACCGTACGGGTGTCCCTCCAAGGACCGGTCGGGGCGCGGCCCGTGCCGTTGCAGCTAGAACGCCGCTTCTTCGACGCTCAGAAGCCCAGCGCGGACTCCGGAGCAGCGGTGCAGGCATTCGACGTGGCCGCCGACACGGCTGCCTTGCGCTTCGAAGCTGCCGGTGACGCGGGAGACGACGTCGACCTGCACGTCTACCGTGACGGCCAGTTGGTTGCCCGCGCCACGTCGAGATCCAGCGTTGAGCAGGTGACGCTCACTGACCCCGAGCCCGGCAGTTATGACGTCTACGTCAACGCCCCACCGGCGGACGGCGAGCAAAAGCCGACTGTCGCGCCTGGAACCCCGACACCTGCCGGCCAAGAGCGGACAGCTGCCACGTTCACCGGCTGGGTCGTGCCCGAGCACGTGGCTGCCCGGTTCGAGCTCGAGTCTGCCAAGCTCAAGGTCACAGGTGGGCGCGACTTCTCGGTCCAGGTCAACCCCACCGGCCCGACCGAGTCACAGCGCTGGTTCGGCCTGGTGAAGTACGACAAGTCGACCGACGTGACCCACCTGACCATCAACTGACTCAATGTTGGGCCGGCCTGGCGTCGAACGGGCGGGTCAAGCATCTCGCTTGATGAAGAGCGCCGAGCCGGCGAGGACCAGGCCGAGCACTGCTGCCCAGAACACGACCACGCTGGCGGCGATACCCCAGGTATCCAGAGCGCCGAAACCGGCGAAGATGTCGTAAGGGTCGAACATCGCCCGCCGGCCAGCAGAAGCGGGAAGCAGGTTGGCCAGCTTGCCCACCCCGGCGTTTGTGCTTTCACCGATGAAGTTGAGAATGCCGTAGGCGATGGGCTCGAGCACCAGCGGCCAGACCAACACCGCCACCAACGCGCCGACCTGACTGCGCAGAATGGCTGCCAGTCCGAAGCCCGCCAGCGCAAAGCCGAGGCAATAGCCGAAGTAGTTGACGATGGGCCGCCATGCCGCCGCCTCGAAATCGGGCCCATCGAGAAAGAGCCAGGTGATGCCGAGGTCCAGCAGAAGTGATACAGCGACGACACCGACTACCCACAGCGACAGCATCACGACCTTCGCGGCCAAGACAGCGATGCGGTCAGGTATCGCCGAGAGCGTTGCCTTGTTGGTCCCGTAGCGATATTCGTGTCCCATCGCCATCACTCCCATGACGGCGAAGAACACCCCCGCGAGGACGGGCGTTATCGGGGCAGACGCACCAGCCGTCCACGTCCACGTGGTTACCTGGCCCACATCGAGATCATCGACATTGGACGCCGTGACACTCAAAGCGATGATGAAGCAGACCACGGCATTCAAGAGAATCGCGATGCCAGACAGCCAATAAGTCGACGCGATCGTGCGGATCCGCACCCACTCATACTTCAGGGCGCCGGTCATCGTTGGTCTCTCTGCTGCTGGTCGGCCGGTTCGGACGAACCTTGGTCGGGTGGCTGCCCGTACCCCTGAGGTGGCTGCCCGTACCCCTGGGGTGGCTGCCCGTACCCCTGCGGCGGCTGCCCGTAGCCCTGCGGCGGCTGACCCTGACCATAACCGGGCCCCTGACCAAAACCGGGCTGACCGGATGCCGACTGCCCTGGCCGACCGAACGCCGGCTGCTCGGCGCCAAAACCCATCGACGCGCGAAACTCTTCGGAAGCGCCCGTCGCGTCGAGGAAAGCCTCCTCGAGGGTGGCCTCGCGGTTCGACAGTGCGAACACCCGCACGCCTAGCTCGTGAGCCAGGGCGCCAACGGCGTCCGAACCCATCCCCGTGATCGCGAGCTGCCCGTCTGGCTCAGTCACCACAGCCGCCTGGCGAGCTCGCAGCTCTCGGACCATCAACTCTGTCTGGTCGACTCTGATCACCACCGCGTTGCGATGGCTGGTCGAGATGAAGTCCGACATCTTGCCGCTGGCGATCAGCGAGCCGCGGCCGACCACGACCAGATGGTCTGCCATCAGCGCCATCTCGGACAGGAGGTGGCTGGAGACGAAGATGGACCGCCCCTGTTGGGCAAGGGTCTTGAGCATGTTGCGCAACCAGTGGACGCCTTGCGGGTCGAGACCGTTGGCGGGCTCGTCGAGGATCAGCGTGCCGGGATCACCAAGCAGTGCCGTGGCGATGCCCAGGCGCTGACCCATGCCGAGCGAGAAGGTCTTCGGCTTGGCGTTCGCCACGTCCCCAAGACCCACGATGTTGATCACGTCGGTGACACGCGTCTGCGAGATGGCGTTCGAGGCGGCGAGCATGCGTAGATGGTTGACGGCTTTGCGAGTGGGGTGGAACGGCTTGGCATCAAGCACCGACCCGACATGGCGCATCGGCTGCTTGAGATCGCGGTAGGCAACCCCGTCATACGTGGTGACACCTTCACCGTTGTCGAGCCCCAACATCAGCCGCATCGTCGTGGACTTGCCGGCGCCGTTCGGGCCCAAGAAGCCCGTGACTGACCCTGGTACCACGTCGAAAGCCAGGCCTCTGACCGCTGCTTTGCCCTTGAAGGTCTTGCTCAACCCTCGCGCCTGAATGAGCGCCATGAAATCGGTCCCCTTCCCCTTTGGTCGATCATCCTGCCATGCATGATCCGGTATGAAACAGACGCAGCAACTACGGTAGGGGTAATGGCACCCCACGCTGACACTCCGCGCACGTTGACTCAAATGCTCCGCGACTGGGACGACAAGGCGCTGGCCCGACTGCTGATGTCGCGTCCGGATCTGGCTGTCCCGGCTCCCACCGACTACAGCCAGATCGCCTCCCGATCGACGACTCGTCACTCTGTCTCGCAGAGCCTGGACCTCTTGACGGCGTTCGAGCTCTGGGTCGCTCAACGTGCCTGCGCCCTGGGGAGACCCTTCGAGCAGAGTGACTCAGGGGTCTTCGACGCGGATTCCTTCGCCGAGGCTATCGCCGCCAATCCTGGACGCTCCGACACTGGGCGGGTACCCAATCCACCTGACCCGCCAGACATCGTCAATGCTCTTGACCGGCTGCTTGGGCTGGGACTGCTCTGGGGTGACGCATCATCACTGCGGCCGGTGCGTGCGATGGCATCGTCGCTGACAACCGCGGACCCCGAGACCATCCCCGATCCCCATGCGCCTCGCTTCGATGACGCGCCGCATCAGCCGGGGGATCTGGTCGACAAGGTCGCGGCTGGCTCGGCTTTCGAGCTGGTACGGCGGATCGACGTACTCGTGGAGCACTGCGACCACCAACCGGCCACCCTGGTCAAGTCGGGCGAGCTCGCCAGCCGCGAGACCCGCACATTCGGCGCGTTGCTGGACTTGCCCGCGCCGGTCGCCGGTGTACATCTCAAGATCGCTCGCGCGGCAGGCCTCTTGGGCGCCATGCCAGGTTCGGACCTGAAACTCATCCCTACCAGGGGGTTCGACGAGTGGCAGTCCTTGACCTTGGCCGCGCAATGGCAACTCTTGGCCGCAGCGTGGCTAGACCAGCACGAGCGACCAGCCAGTGCTTGGCTTAAACGCCTTACCCTGCAGGGGATTGCAAGCATCGGGGATTTCGTCGTGCTCACCCCCGAGCAGCTGCACACCTGGGTCAGCTGGCAACGCCCGAGACGAGTGCCTGCGACTGCCAGGCTTACCGCCTCGATCCTCGACCAGGCAGCCTGGGTTGGTGTGACAGGCCTCGGCGCTCTCGCCTCCTTCGGTGCGGCTCTGGTCGCAGCGACTTCCGAGATCACTGCGGTGTCGCCCTCAGCGAGCGAACCGTCATGCCTGGCAGGCTTGTTGCCGCCGCGCGTCGACCATGTGCTGGTGCAAGCTGATCTGACGGCCATCGCCCCTGGCCCCCTCGACGGTGAGGCCGCCAGGGACCTTGGGTCGTTGGCCGATGTCGAGTCTCGCGGTGGCGCCACCGTCTACCGATTTTCCGCCGCGTCGTTGCAGCGGGCCTACCGGCTGGGGTGGCGGGTTCCCGACATCGTCTCCACTCTCGAGAGGCGGTCACGCACGCCTCTGCCCCAACCCCTGCTCTATCTGGTGCACGACTTGAAACGGTTGCCGTCTCCCAACGAGGCGTTCCGAGCCGACCAGTCAGTCTCTGCTGGCCACTTTGTCCACTCGGGTCCACTCCGAGCGCCTCACAGCGAGCCGGAGCCGTCGATGCCAGCGGAGATCACGTTCGCGGCCGCGCAACGTTTGGTCCAGGCTATTCGGCATACCGAAGCCGACGCTCCGGAGGAGTCGAGTGCTCGCCCACAGACGAGCAACCGCATCGACTCACCCTTGGACACGTTGCGCGAAGCTGTCGAGACCGGAGAAGTGGTGTGGTTCGGTTATGTCGACACCCGTGGCGCCTCGGGTGAGCGGCTGGTCCTGGCGAAGTCCGTCGGCGAAGGTCGACTGCAAGCGCGCGACTCCCGGACCGACGAGGCACTGACGGTGCCGCTGCGTCGCATCACGTCAGCCCACATCATTCGACGTACCACGTGAACCGCTCACCTTGCGAGGCGCTTTCATGACCGACGGCCCGCTGATCGTTCAATCAGACAAGACTTTGCTGCTCGAGGTCGACCATGCACGCGCCCGTGACTGCCGGCGAGTAATCGCGGCATTCGCCGAGCTCGAGCGGTCCCCCGAGCATGTGCACACCTACCGACTGACGCCGCTTGGCCTTTGGAACGCCCGCGCCGCCGGGCACGACGCCGAACAGGTCATCGACGCGTTGCTCACCTTCTCGCGTTATCCCGTGCCGCACTCGTTGCTGGTGGACCTCGCCGACACCATGGGGCGCTACGGCCGGTTGCGACTTGCCCAGCACCCAACCCATGGCCTCGTCCTGGTCTCCACCGATCGGGCCGTCTTCGAAGAAGTGCTGCGGGCAAAACGGATCGCGCCCTTGCTGGGGGCTCGTATCGACGACGACTCGGTCGTCGTGCACACCTCCGAACGCGGCAATCTCAAGCAGGCCCTGCTCAAACTCGGCTGGCCGGTCGAGGACCTTGCCGGCTATGTCGATGGTGAGGCGCATCCGATCGCTCTCGCGGAGAACGGGTGGCACCTGCGCGACTACCAACGCCAAGCAGTCGACTCGGTGTGGGCTGGCGGTTCAGGCGTCGTGGTGCTGCCCTGTGGCGCCGGCAAGACACTCGTGGGCGTGGCCACCATGGCGCGGGTCCAGGCCACCACCTTGGTCCTGGTCACCAACACGGTCTCGGCGCGGCAATGGAAAGAGGAGCTACTCCGCCGTACGACCTTGACTGCCGATGAGATCGGCGAGTACTCGGGAGCCACCAAGGAGATCCGACCAGTCACGATCGCGACCTACCAGGTCATGACCACGCGCCGCAAAGGCGTGTACTCACACCTCGAGCTGTTCGAGGCCCGCGACTGGGGCCTGGTCATCTACGACGAGGTCCACCTGCTGCCCGCGCCGATCTTCCGGATGACGGCCGACCTCCAGGCCAGGCGACGGATCGGACTGACCGCCACCTTGATCCGCGAAGACGGCCGCGAGGGGGATGTCTTCTCGCTCATCGGTCCCAAACGCTTCGACGCTCCATGGAAGGACATCGAGGCTCAGGGCTACATCGCGCCGGCAGAGTGCACGGAGGTGCGGGTATCCCTCACCGACAGCGAGCGCTTCGCCTACGGCACGGCTGAGCCCGAGGACCGCTACCGGCTCGCCGCCGACTGCGACAGCAAGGCCAGAGTCGTCGAGCAGCTGGTGCGCCTCAACGCCGCTGAGCCCACGTTGGTGATCGGGCAGTACATCGACCAGCTCGACGACCTGGCTGAGCAGCTCAACGCTCCACTGATCAAGGGCGAAACACCCGTCAAGGAACGCGAACGCCTCTTCGCCGCCTTCCGTACCGGCGAGATCTCGCTGCTCGTCGTCAGCAAGGTCGCAAACTTCTCGGTCGACCTCCCGGAAGCGTCCGTCGCGATCCAGGTCTCGGGGACGTTTGGCTCACGACAGGAGGAAGCGCAGCGGCTCGGGCGGCTGCTGCGCCCCAAGGCTGACCAACGCACAGCCCGGTTCTACAGCGTGGTCGCTCGAGACACCGTCGATGCCGACTTTGCCCAACACCGTCAGCGTTTCCTCGCCGAGCAGGGCTACTCCTATTCAATCGTCGACGCCGACTCGCTGACCTGCTGAGCACTTACCTGGGCGAACCAGACCTGTTGACTGCCTGACAACTGCCTGGCCGGGCTGACGGCACGGCGACAGGCGGCCGGGCTGACGGCACGGCGCGTCAGGCGGCCGGGCTGACGGCACGCGCGTCAGGCGGCCTGATAACGATTCCGTGATCAGATAACGAAATCGTTATCAAGGTCTCCAGCCCCCTCTCCTTTGTCCCAACGGTGCTCCCCGGTGTCCACAGTCGGTGCACATGACGCCTTGTCCCCAGGCACCGCGTCATTCTGCTTCCAGCGTCGAATCCTGTCGGCGCAGGGCTCAATCCTGGAGACATGTACGCCCCTGGACAACTGATCCAACGCCAGCGCGAGCTACGCGCCTGGACCCAGCGAGAACTAGCGCAGCGGTGCGGACTGAATCAAAGCCAGGTGGCGGTCTACGAGGCCGGAACACGCGAGCCGACGTGGTCGGTGCTTTGCCGCATCCTCGCCGCCATGGGGTTACAACCTCGGGTGACTGCCGAGGAGTGCGATGTGAGCCAGCATTTCGCCACTGCTGAGGTGCGCGATCTTCGGCGGGTGTGGGCTGGCCATCGCGGACTGGAGGGAACCCGCATCACGCCTCCACCCGAGCTCGGCCTCGTGATGCAGCCGAGTCTCAGCGACAGTGATGCCACCCTGCGGACGCTCAAACCCGTGATCGACCTGGTCGAGGGGCTGCCGTACGCGGTCACCGGTCGGACAGCGTTGCGCCTGCTGGGCGTTGGCTGCCCGGTGCCCTGCATCGACGTCCTCGTCGCTGAGCAAGGTCCCCAAGATCTCGACGGGTTGTGTCTTCTGCTCAGCAATCGAATCAGCAACGGTCACCTGAGCCTGTGGTCGCCGGAGGTGTACTCGTATCTGCGTTGCCCCTGAGCGGCGGTAGTCCACGATGTCGCGAGGCTCACCGGCAATTGCTTGAGTCTTCGGACAAGAGACACCGGATCCGAGGTGCGCCTGCGCATTGCTGCGGGGCCTTCGCCCCCGTTCGTCGTCAGGACCGCGGGCGCACTCACCGTCGCAGTCCAAACCTTGGATGACCTCGACGACGACGCCGTCGAGGCCTTGGATGCGGCGCGGAACTGCACGCGTTATGGGCGCACGGCAACACCGTCGTCTCGACAGTCTCCACAGAGAGTGAAATAGGTGGACGCGATCGCCGTCGTCCGCGAGGATGACCAGATGCCCCCTGACAATTCCGTGGGTGCCGCTCGCTCGCAGCAGGCCTCCGACGAGTTGGTCAAAGAGAAAGCTCACCTCCACGAGTCCCGTGCGGCGTTGCACCGGATGCGAGAACGCACCGCCTCGATGGAGGCGTTGGGTGGAGATGCGGTCAGCAACGAGTTCTTGAAGTTCACGCTGTGGAAGCGGATGCAGGCTCTCGAGGACGATCCCGAGATCCCCTTGTTCTTCGGACGTCTCGATTATGCCGAAACGCTTGAGCGCTTCTATGTCGGTCGCCGCCACATCACCGATGAGCGCGGCGACCCGCTCGTCGTCGACTGGCGAGCGCCGGTGTCGCGTCCCTTCTACCGGGCCAGCAAAAAAGACGCCATGGGGCTGCGACTCCGGCGGCGGTTCGGTTTCCACCATGGCGCGGTGACGGCATACGAGGAAGAAGACCTTCTCGACCGACCATCCCTTGACAACAGTCCGCGAGCGTCGCTGGACACCGGCGGCCCCACGCAGGTGCAGAGCGCGATCTTGGCGGCCGAGATCGAGCGCCCACGCGTGGGACCGATGCGCGACATCGTCGCCACCATCCAGCCCGAGCAGGACGACATCGTCCGAGCCGACCTGGCGACCAGTGTGTGTGTCCAGGGCGCGCCCGGCACCGGCAAGACGGCGGTGGGCCTGCACCGTGCCGCCTACCTGCTCTACGCCCACCGAGACCAGCTCCGCCGGCAGGGCGTCCTCGTGGTCGGACCAAATGCGTCATTCCTGCGCTACATCGGTGACGTGCTGCCCGCTCTCGGCGAGATCGAGGCCAAGCAGACGACGGTCGAGGAACTGGTGAGCCACGTGCCTCTCAAGGCCGCTGACGATGCAGCGGCGGCACGAGTCAAGGCCGACGCTCGGATGGCGACCGTCATCGAGCGTGCCTTGTGGTCGCACATTCGGCCCGCCACTGAGGCGCTGGTCATCCCGATCGGAGTACGACGATGGCGGGTGCCGGCATACGAAGCAGACCAGCTCGTGGCGGAGTTGCGCGGCCGCGGCGTCCGGTACGGCGCTGGGCGCGCGATGCTGCCGCAGCGCCTCGCACATGCGGTGCTCGTCAAGATGGAGCTGTCGGGCGACTCCCCAGACGACAGGGTGCAAGCTTCAGTGGCACGTAGCCGCCCGGTGAAGCAGTTCGTCGACGCGCTGTGGCCGGCTGTGGACGCGAAGCGGTTGGTCATGCAGCTGCTTGGGGACCCCGCCTCTTTGCTGCAGTCCTCAGCTGGCATCTTGACCGACGCTGAGCGCACCGCGATCTTATGGCCCAAGCCCGCTAAGGGGCCGGGCAGCGCCAAGTGGTCTCTCCATGACGCCGTGCTGATCGACGAGGCATCCGACCTGATCCAACGCACACCCAGCCTCGGCCATGTCGTCCTCGACGAGGCGCAGGACCTCTCCGCGATGATGCTGCGCAGCGTCGGGCGCCAGTGCTCCACCGGATCGGTGACCGCACTCGGCGATCTAGCCCAAGCCACCACGCCGTGGGCCGTCGGGAGCTGGACCCGCAGCCTGCAACATCTGGGACAGAGCAGCGCACACCTGGAGGAGCTCACCCTCGGCTTCCGGGTGCCCGGCGACGTCATCGAGTATGCCGCGCGGCTGCTGCCCACCATCGCGCCCGACCTGACACCCCCGATATCGGTGCGGCATGTCTCCGGCGAGCTGACGATCACGAGCACGGATGACTCGGATGCAATGGCGGCCCAGGGGGTGCAAGCAGCCCTCGTCAGCGCTGGATCTGTTGGTCTGATCGTTCCTGACGGGTGGGAGGATCGGGCCACTCGAGCGTTGAACGCGGCTGGAGTCGAGTTCAGCGTCCTCGGCAACGATGACGACTTCGAGGCGCGCGTGGACGTGCTGCCTGCAACCCTCGCAAAAGGTCTGGAGTTCGACCACGTGGTGCTGGTCGAGCCCGCCGCGATCGTGGCGGCTGAGGCCGACGAGGTGACCGGCCTGCGCCGACTCTATGTATGTCTCACCAGGGCGGTGACATCACTGCGGATCGTGCACAGCGAGCCGTTGCCGCCGCAGCTGCGGCGGCCATGACCGACCGGCCCGACCCCCGAGACAACGAGCTGCTGTCGCGGTGGGCACGCCTGCTGCCTGACTCACCTGACCTCGGCGCCGAACTGCTGGCGGCGTATGCCGAACCGACGCGTCACTATCACGACCTGGACCACCTGCGCACCGTGCTCGACACCGTCGCCGCGCTCGCGGACCAGGCGGCTGACCCGATGCTCGTGGAGCTGGCCGGCTGGTTCCACGACGCGGCGTACGACGTACACCGTCAAGACAACGAGGAGCAGTCCGCTCAGTTGGCCGAGTCGACGCTTCACCAAGCCGGACTCACTCCTGAGCAAGTGGCTGAGGTGGCGCGGCTCGTACGGCTCACAGCTTGCCACGACCCGGCTGGGCCCGACAGCAATGGTGCGGTCCTCTGCGATGCGGACCTCAGCATCCTCGCCAGCGATCCTGAGGGCTATGCCGTCTACGTCCGCGCCGTCCGGCAGGAGTACGCCCACGTCAGCGAGGAGGAGTGGCGGATCGGGCGCAGCGCTGTGCTCGAGCAGTTGCTCGGCCTGCCGGCGCTGTTCCGGACGACGACCGGCGCCGGCTGGGAACCGGCCGCGCGAGACAACCTGCGGACCGAGCTGGCGTCACTCGAAGGCCAGGCGCATCACCGGACTAGGGCCGTGACCATCGAGCCGACGTGACTCGCCGGCTGGGTGGAGCCAACTTGTCCCCGGCTGATCTGGAAAGAAATAGCCACCAGCTGACGAATAGTTTCCACACGAGCAGATCGAAGCCGGCTCGAGTGGAGTTTGTCCAGCCGCAGCGTCGGTCAAGAAAGCGCCGGTCTTGTCAAGGTGAGGCTGTGAGCATCCGCATCCAGGGTGGCAGTCACGCCGAGCGGGATGCTGATCGAGC
>JACCXO010000069.1 GCA_013696975.1 Nocardioidaceae bacterium
TAGTCGAAGGGCTCGAGGCAGACGTTGCACGACCACAGCGACTTGCAGGCTGTCGAGCCAAAGCGGCTGAGCTCGCGGGTGTCGGCCGAACCACACTGCGGACACCGCAGGCTCAAGGCAACCGGGATGGGTCCGCTGCCACGAGGTCGCGGAGGCGCCACACCGTAGTCACGCAGCTTGCGCTTGCCCTCGTCGGTCAACCAGTCCGTGGTCCACGCGGGAGCAAGCACCAGGCGTACGGCGACGTCATGGATGCCGTTGGCAGCGAGGGCTGTGGTGATGTCGGCGGTGATGGCCTCCATGGCCGGGCAGCCGGAGTATGTCGGAGTGATCGTCACCTCAACATGGCCCGCCTCGTCGAGAGAGATGTCTCGGAGGATGCCCAGGTCTTCGATGGTCACCACCGGGATCTCGGGGTCGAGCACGGAGGCGACCACCTCCCAGATCTCGTGCTGCTTCGGCGGTGCCAGCTGGGTCACCACCGCGCTCCAGGATGGGATCGGGCGAGGTGCTGCATCTCGGCGAGCAGGTAGCCGAACTGCTCGCTGTGGATCCCTCGGCGTCCACCGGTATGCCGCAGGACGGTCTCGGGACGCGCCAGCGTGGCCTCGGCCAACACCTCGTCGACGTACCCCAGCACTTGCTCCTCGAGACTGCTGGGGTCGACCGCCACACCGCGCGAGGCCAACCCGGTGGCCAGGTCATCAGACTCGAAGAGCTCGGAGACGTAGGGCCACAGGTCATCGAAGCCTTGTTGCATCCGCCGGTGCGACTCATCGGTGCCGTCGCCGAGGCGCAAGGTCCACTGGGTCGCATGGTCGCGGTGATAGTCGACTTCCTTGACGGCCTTGCCTGCTATCGCCGCCAGCGGCTCGTCCGCGGACCGCTGCAGTCGGTCGTAGAGCGCGTGCTGGTATGTCGCGGTGACCAGCAGGCGGGCCATCGTGAAGCCGAAATCTCCGTTGCCGAGCTCGAATATCTGGGCGTTGAGGAAATCCCGCTCGTCGCGGAAGTAGGCCAAGTCGTCTTCGTCTTGTCCCTGCTCCTCGAGTTGACCGGCATACGAGAGCAGTGCGCGGGCTTGGCCGAGCAGGTCGAGCGCGATGTTTCCGAGTGCGACGTCCTCCTCGAGCTGCGGAGCTGCGGCGATCCACTCCCCCATGCGTTGTGCGGAGATCAGCGCGTCGTCGCCGAGCCGCAGGGCGTAGCGCGAGACATCTGCCCTAGCCGGCGTCGCCCCGGACTCGGGAACGTGGGCAGGAGCTGTCGGGCTCATAGGTGTTCCACGCCGTCCGGCACTGAATAGAACGTGGGGTGGCGATAGATCTTGTCGGCGGCCGGGTCGAAGAAGGCGTCCTTCTCATCGGGACTGCTGGCCGTGATGTGCTCGGCTGGCATGACCCAGATCGAGACGCCTTCTTGCCGTCGGGTGTAGAGGTCACGTGCGTTGCGGACAGCCATGGTGGCGTCGGGGGCATGCAGACTGCCCACGTGGACGTGGCTCAGGCCGCGCTTGGCTCGGACGAACACCTCCCACAGCGGCCAGTCACGCGCAGCAGCTCTCAGCGGGGACTGCTCTGCCGGCACGCCTTCCATCGGAACGGCACCGTGTCCGCCCTCGGCGTTGAGCTGTCGCGGCGTCGTGCCTGTCACTACCTCGCTGGTGAGGACGCGGTCGTCGCGTTCGGTCATGCTGCTGTCGGCGAGGCGTCGGTCGTCGTACGCCGTTTGGCCGCGAACGCATCGGCCGCCTCACGCACCCAGGCGCCGTCTTCGTGGGCACGGCGACGGTGTTGCATGCGGTGGGCGTTGCACGGCCCGTTGCCCTTGATGACCTCGAAGAGCTCGGTGAAGTCGATCTTGCCTGAGTCGTAGTGGCCGCGCTCGGCGTTCCAGCGCAGCTCGGAGTCGGGCAACTCGAGTCCCAACGCTTCGGATTGTGGCACTGTCATGTCGATGAACCGTTGACGCAGGTCGTCATTGCTGAACCGCTTGATCCCCCAGGCCATCGACTGCTGTGTGTTGGGTGACTCGGCGTCGGGGGGACCGAACATCATCAGGCTCGGCCACCACCACCGGTTGACCGCGTCTTGCGCCATGGCGTGTTGTGCGGGCGTGCCGTTCGACAAACTATGCAGGATCTCGAATCCCTGGCGTTGGTGGAATGACTCCTCCTTGCACACGCGCACCATCGCTCGGGCGTAGGGGCCGTAGGAGCACCGACACAACGGGACCTGGTTGACGATGGCCGCCCCGTCGACGAGCCAGCCGATGGCACCCATGTCAGCCCAGGTGAGTGTCGGGTAGTTGAAGATCGACGAGTATTTCTGCTTGCCGTTGTGCAGCATGTCGAGCAGGTCGGCGCGCTCTGCCCCCAGGGTCTCCGCGGCGGCGTACAGATAGAGGCCGTGCCCCGCCTCGTCTTGGACCTTGGCCATCAGGATCGCTTTGCGTCGCAGGCTCGGCGCACGGCTGATCCAGTTGCCCTCGGGCTGCATGCCGATGATCTCGGAGTGAGCGTGCTGAGCGATCTGACGGATCAGGCTCTTGCGGTAGGCGTCCGGCATCGCGTCGCGAGGTTCGATGCGGCCCTCGGCGTCGATGATCGCTTGGAAGTCGGACTCCAGATCACGCGCGTCGACGCGACCGAGCGGTGCATCCATGACATCACTGCGGGGAGCGTCGGCGGCAGGGCCGAAATCGTTGCCGTACATGTCATCGAGTCTAGTCCAGGTTGTGACAGAGACCCACCGGTCGAAGGTCTCGATGTAACGACTCGATCGCTGCGACAGCGCCGAGGCGGATGTCGTATGGAGGTCGGGTGGAAGGCTATGCCGGCTTGGTGGCCCCGGCCTGGCTGACCCTGGCTGCGTGTGGGCACCTCGTGTCGCCGTACTAATAACTGAAACATACCAGTGCGAGCACGGGGAGTGACGTAAATTCGGCCGGGACCGACAAAAGGGCGCCTTGGCGGCCGAAGGTCACCCGCCACATATGCGCCCAAGCCCGCCTCGGTAGGGAGCCCACCATGCACCGCTGGTCCGCCCGGTTCACCGCAGTCGCCGCCCTCCTGCTGGCCGCCTCGATGACGACGAGCCCTTCCACCGCTTCAGTGGCAGAGGAGCCGTCGGCCGCGCCGGCTCCGACTGCGCTGACATCGCCGGCGGGGTTCACCGATAACGTCGTCACCACGTTGGCGGCGCCCACCGGGATGGCCTGGACACCGGACGGCCGGATGCTCATCACCCAAGACACCGGCCAGTTGCGCGTGGTCCGCGACGGACAGTTGCTGGCTAAGCCGGCACTGAATCTGGGAACCCGCATCTGCCCGCAAGGTGAGCGCGGCCTGATGAGTGTCGCGGTGGACCCTAAGTTCGCGAGCAACCACTTCATCTACTTCTTCTGGACCCACAACGCTCACAACTATTGCGGCCAGGGCGGTCCTGACGCGCCCGAGAATCGGGTCACCCGGGCGGTGCTCGGCGACAACGACCTTGTCGTCCCCGGCAGTGAGAAGGTCCTGGTCGACCACATGGTCGCGCAACGGATCAACCACAACGGCGGCGACCTGCACTTCGGAGCAGACCAGCTCCTCTACATCAGCGTCGGGGACGGCGGTTGCGTCATCGACGACGCAACCCGCTGCGCTTCGCTGAACACCAACAGTCGGCGTCTCGACATCCCCCACGGCAAGATCCTCAGGGTCACCCGGTCGGGCGGCGTTCCCAGCACCAACCCATACGTCGGGGCGCCTGGCGCTCGCCGCTGCACGCTGCCCGCCGGACCACAACCGGGCACCGGCCCATGCACCGAGACGTTCGCCTCCGGTTTCCGCAACCCGTTCCGCTTCGCCCAAAAGCCGGGCACGAACACCTTCTACGTCAACGACGTGGGTCAGGCCAACTGGGAAGAGATCGACCTGCTCCAGAGGGGCAAGGACTACGGGTGGAACGTCCGAGAAGGCCACTGCGCCACCGACTCGACAACCAATTGCGGGCCGACGCCGTACCAGAACCCCATCCACGACTACTCCCACACTGAGACCGGCTGCGGGTCGATCACCGGTGGGGCGTTCGTGCCGGAGGGACTGTGGCCCGCCCCGTACGGCGGCTCGTATCTGTTCTCCGACTATGTGTGCGGGAAGATCTTCCGGCTGGTCCCGCAGGCGGGCGGCGGCTACACGCAGCAAGAGTTCATGACCGACGTCAGCGTCCCCGTACACCTCGCTTTCGGCCCGTACGGCGCGACGCAAGCGCTGTACTACCTGGACTACGGTGGCGGCACGGTCCATCGGGTGGCTTACACAGAAGGCAACACGCCCCCCGTCGCGGACTTCTACCAGCGCCCGGACGGGCTTACCGTCACGCTGGACGGTTCGGCCAGCTACGACCCCGACAGCGGGGACGCCGTGACCGCATGGGCCTGGGACTTCGGAGACGGGACGACCCTGACGTCGACGTCACCTCGGGTCACGCACACCTACCCGGCCCGACAGACGTATGTCGCCACGTTACGCGTGACCGACAACAATCAGACCCAGTCCGCGCCCTTCAGCAAGGACATCTACGCGGGCGAGCACCCGCCTGCCGTCACGATCACCTCGCCCGCGCCGACTGCCCGCTACTCCGTCGGGCAGACGGTCACGATCTCCGCGACCGCGACGGACACTGAGGACGGCACCTTGCCGCCCGGCGCCATCTCATGGACGGTGAGACTGCGCCACGGCACCCACGATCATCCGTATGCGGGTCCTCAGACCGGGTCCTCGATCACGGTTGCCTACCCGGCTCCCGAAGACCTCGCTTCTACGGAAACCAGCTTTCTTGTTGCCACCGCAATCGCCACCGACTCGCGCGGGTTGACGTCGCGCGACGACCTCAAGATGTTGCCCAAGAGAGTGACGCTCAGCTTCGCCACGTCGCCGGCAGGGGGCCGGGTAGCGGTCAACGACGTGGCCCGGTCGACGCCGACCAGCCTGGTGTCCTGGCCCGGATATGTCCTCAAACTGACAGCTGCCGACCAGTCGATCGGCGGGTCGCCGTACGTCTTCCGGTCCTGGTCCGACGGGGGTGCGCGGACCCATGAGGTCACCACCCCCGGCACCGCGACGACATACACGGCGCGGTTCGCCCCCAAGTAGCGCTGAGGTTCAGTAGATCGGCATCACCGCTGACCCACTGGCGTGAATCGTCGTGGTGTTTTGCACGCCAGGCAGCGTCACCGGCAGCGCGTAAGGCATGGAGAGATAGACGACAACGGTGTTGTCATCGACGACGATCTCTGCTCTCAGACCCGGATAGGTGCCATGGGCGCCTGTCTGTCGCAGATAAGCCTCCACTGCGGAGGCGGCCGCGGCTTGGTCGATGACGACGTAGGCGCCTGGGGGTCCGTAGACACCTCCGGCTGCTGCCGCATCCGAGGCGGATAAGGCGGCCCCATCGGCGAGCGAGGTGGCCGCCTGACGACGAAGGTAGCTGCCCGCGATGTTGGTGACAGCTGAGATCGCCAGCAACAAACAGACGGCGAAGATGATCAGCATCGCGGTGATCTGCCCCCGCTCATCTTTGCGCCTACGCCCCGACGTCATCGCGCTGCTTCGCGATAGATGCCGTAAAGCTCAACGTGTGAGGCGTCGACCGCGATGCTGGCCGATGACTCGCCGCTGACGCTCGGCATGAGCGGCAGGTCGACGTCGAGGGCCAACACGACCTCCACCGAGGACCCTGGTTGCAAGCAGGAGTCGGGATCGGGATGGCAGACGATCCGCATGTCGTCGGAATCCAGCTGGATTCCTTGGTCCTGCATGGCGATCCGTGCTGCTTCGTGAGCGCGCGCAGCCGCGCTCGCCTGGTCGGGGGCCAGGATGTAGGCCCGGCCGGCTGCTCGTGCCGCCTCGGTCGCTCCGTAGGCCGACCGCTGCACAGTGATCATGGTGATGACCACATAGACAAGCGGGATGAGCAGCAGCAAGCCGAGCCAGGTCAGCTCGATCAGCGCTGACCCGGCTTCGTCGCGCCGGCGGCTGGGCCACCGTCGCCAGGATCGGCTCACGGCAGGAACTCCTTGATGGCGTGGCTCTCGACAGTGACCGTGGTCGTCGGCCCCCAGAAGGCGATGACGGGGACTTCCGCCTCAACGGAAACCGCCACTACCGGTTGTCCGCGGATCGACGACTCCGACGCGGTCACAGCGTCGTGGAAGTCCGCGCCGAACACCTCCGCGATCACCTGCGAGGTCCTCGTCGCTCCCTCGGCATACGAACGGTTGTACGCCGCACCGAAACGAGCACCCTCGGAGGCAGCGGATGTCAAGGTGGTCTTGACGTGCCACATAAGACCAAGCTGCAATACCCCGAAGAACAACGGCACCAAGACAACCGCCACGAGAGCAAAGTCGACCAGCGCCGAGCCCTGTTGGGTCCTCGCGCGGTGGGCCGCAGACGGCCAAGTCACCTACATGAACTCGTTGAGCGTGCTCTCGAGGAAGACGGTCACCCTGTTCTGGAAGGTGACGAGGATCGCTGACGCGATAATGATCGTCATCACCGTGATCATCACCCAGCCTGGAACGTCACCTCGCTCGGTGCGGTCATGGAGCCGACGAGCGAGCAGCGATGGGGTTTTCATGATTCCTCCTGGTTGTGCTGACTAGGGAGCCAGCAGGTTCAGACCAACAACTCCTGGGAAGAAGGCGAACAACAAGGTGACGGGCATGATCAAGAAGACCACCGGGGCAAATATCGAACTAGCATCATGCATGCGCGACCGTGTGTGTGATGGAGGGCGCAAGCACCATGGCTTGCACGCCCGCTCATTCCGATGAGCGAGTCTTCTGGCAGGATTGGTCGCATGCGGTTTGGGCGGAACTGGCGACCCGCGGGTCACGTCTCACAGACATGACCTGGCTTCCGTCGCCGTCCCCGCGACTCACCCTGCTAGCGGCGACCGTGCCGCTGTTCGCGGGCTGCATCTCCCCCGTCACGGGCGATAGAGCCGGAGAGGCGGAGTGCGCAGCGGTGATCGTGTACGGCGGTGTCACCTACTGGGGCCACGGTGAGCTGAAGCGTGACCCCGCCACAACGGGACGACACGTCACCGGCATGATTCCGAGCTGTGACGACAGCGGCGGCCAGGAGCCACCTGAACGCGATGAAGCGGTCCAAGTCGCCGAATTGGTGGACGTGCCGCTGGAAACCGCCTTCCGCTGGGGCGACAGCATCTTCATCAGGGAGGGCCGCGAGCTGCCGGCGGCGACCCGGGTCTGGTTCCGTGCGCCGCGCTGCACCACCTCCACCAAATTCGAGCTGGTCGCCGACTGGGTCGGAGTTACCGGGCCGAGAAGGCCGCGCTTCGACGGTGACCTGCGGCCGCCGTACCGCCTCCAAGTGCATGTCACCAAGGGACCGGACGAGTACGTGGGGGCCACCATTGCCGTGCACGCCGACGCCGCCACCGACCCTACGCTCGGCCCAGAGGACGTGAAGGCCTCGCTGTGGCAGGGTGGCCAGGTCATCGCCCGGGTGAAGTGCGACGCAGGCCGCTTCCAAGCGCTCTCGTTGCGGGTTCCCTCGCAGCAGTGACTCCCGGTCCAAAGCGCCGACCGAATACGGCTCTGCCGCGATCCTGGCACTTGCGTCGGACATCCGTTGGTTGAGTGATGAGCACCGCGACCGGCACCATCATTGCGACCTCTTTGCGCGCTCCCTTTTCGATCAGGGAGCGCTTGGATGCTTCGCGCACATCACCGGTTTGCGCGGTGAGTACGTCGACCAACGGGGTGCCGCGCTCGATCGCCACTGCAAAGCCCTCGGCGAATCGGGCCACGATGGCCAGACCGCTACGCCCGGCCAACGTGTCGAGCGCCGTAGCCACCGGGACGCCCGTGCGCGACTCAGCCAGAACTCTCGCCAACTCGTCCGGCAGCGCTCCTCGACAGCTCGAGACGACTCGAGCGAGTGCGGCCACGGGGCCCTCACCAGCGGCAACAGACAAGGTGAGCAGGTCTGCCACAACGGGGAACTCAGCCAGAACTTGCTCCTCGTGCTTGCTGACCTGCCGGGTCAACAGGTTGTCTCTGAGCAAGATCGCCACGAAGGCCGACGCCACGCAGACCAACAACCAGCTCAGGGCGCGGTCGGCTTGTCGGGCCGGACCGAGCAGGCCCACCGAGAACGCGGCACAGAAACCAGCGAGTCCCCATACAACCTGCGAGAAACGAAACTCTTCAACACTTTGACTGGCACCGGCTCGCTCGAGCCGACGTCGAATCGACTCACGCCCGCCGAGGATGCGTTCGAGGCGATCGGCAGCACTCGAAAGCAACGGCCTCGCCAACGCCAGAAAGGCTGAGGACGGCCGATCGGAAAGCGCCACCGGCTGCCAGGTCTGCGAGGCGGTCGGGACGTCACGGACGTAAGGCGCCACCCGGCTCTCGAGTGTGGGTCGGCGAGTCGCCGAGAGCCGACCGACCACCATCAGCAGACCCAGGCCGAGCATGACGCCAAGTGCCGCTCCCGACCACGGCGCCATCACGTCAGCACGCGCCGTTCCTCGGGCAGCCGACCCAGCTGCACCATCAGCCGATAAGCGAGCAAGCAGGCAGCTGCTCCGATGGTCAACACGATCACCCCGGCAGGGGATCGGTAGCGGCCAATCACCTCAGGCTGCATCGACAAGGCCAGCAGCACGGCCCATGGCGCGCCAGCCGCGAGCCTTGCGCCGTTGACCACCCACGCCTGCCGCGATTCAAGCTCCGAACGGGTGCGCGAGTCTTCACGCAAGAAGCGAGACAGCGCACGCAGCATCCGTCCTAGATCGCCGCCGCCGACGTCGCGGGCGATCCGCAATGCCTCGATGACGCGGTCTCCCACCGGGTCCGCCAGCTCGTCCTTGAGCCGGTCCAAACAGGCCGAGAAACGGCCAGTGGCGAGATAGTCACCGCCGAACCGGCTGAACGCTGGACGCAACGGTTCAGGCCCGCGCTCGCCCAGCTGGGTCAACGCCTCGGGCAACGAAAGGCCCGCCCGCACCGCGGAGGCCAAGTTGTCGACCGCTTCAGGCCACACCTCGGCCAGCTCGCGTCTGCGGCGCCGAGCGCGACCTCGCACCATGGCGATCGGCAGGTATGCGGCGATGAGCGCAAACGCGACCGCGACAGGCGGAGTGCGTGACACCAGCAGAACTGCGAAGCCAGCGACCAGCCCGGCCAGCAAAGACAAGGACAGCAGTCCGAGCGGTGTGACACCGGAGATTCCGGCCGCGCGCAGGAGCTCCCGCGTGCGTGAGCCGGCCGCAGCTTTTTCTCGGTTGGTGGATGGTGGTCCTGTCAGGGTGCGCCAGATCAACAGCAGACCAAGACCACATGTCAGCCCAAGAGCAGCACCCATGTCAGGAGCTCTTCCTCGACCCGCTGGGCGAGGCGCCGCTCGACCCATAGCCGTTGAAGTTGTTCGACGTCTCGGCGGATTGGTGCGAACCACCTTGGTCGAGGCGTCGACCGTCGAACGCAGCCATGGCCTGGGGGTCCGCCTGTTCTGGGGTGGATGGGAACCGTGAGGCGGCTGGACTCCGGGCGCCGTTCGCCATACCGGTGTGCTGAGCGAGCAGCTTGTGTATGTCGATGCCGCGGGCGACAAAGCGGTCGAGTCGCGGAGGCATCCCCTGCACCCGCGTGAGCCGACCACCCGATGTGAGAAAGAGAGGTTCGGTCTCGATCACATCAGCCTCGACCCGCCCGGTGACAGCCACGATCTCGCGGACTCGACGCCCACCACCGACCTCTACGCCCAGGTGCACCACGATGTCGACGCTCGATGCCACCGTGGGTACGACGAATCGCGCGGAGATGTTCTCCCCCGCCAGCAAGGGCAGGGTGCACATCTTGACGAGCGCCTCGCGAGCAGAGTTGGCATGCAGGGTCGCCATACCGGGCAAGCCGCTGTTCAGGGCGAGCAGGAGGTCCAGGCATTCCTCGGCACGCACTTCGCCCACCACGATGCGCGATGGCCGCATGCGCAGCGCCTCCTTGACCAAGTGACGCAGCTTGATCTCGCCGGTGCCCTCGAGGCCCGCTTGCCGGGTCTGCATCGGCACCCAATCGGGGTGGTCGAACTTCAGCACA
>JACCXO010000020.1 GCA_013696975.1 Nocardioidaceae bacterium
TCTCTGACGAGGGTGTGTCCATTTGGCTCGACGACATCTCCCGTGGGCGCCTCGAAAGCGGCGGCCTGGCCAAGCTGGTCGAGACCAGCAACGTCGTCGGCGTGACCTCCAACCCGACGATCTTCGCGAAGGCGGTCGCCGAGGCCGACGACTACGCCGAGCAAGTCAAGGACCTCGCCATTCGGAAGGTCCAGCTGGACGAAGCGGTGCGTGCGATCACCACCTTCGACGTGCGGTGGGCGTGTGACGTGCTGCGTGACGTCTATGACCGTACCGACGGCGAGAACGGTCGGGTCAGCATCGAGGTCGACCCACGACTGGCCCATGATGCGGAGGCGACTCGCGCCGAGGCACGCGCCCTGTGGTGGCTGGTCGACCGTCCCAACGCGATGATCAAGATTCCCGCCACTCAGGACGGTCTGGATGCGATCACCGGCGCCACCGCAGAGGGCATCAGCGTCAATGTCACCTTGATATTCAGTCTTCAGCGTTACCGCGACGTCATGGATGCTTATCTCGACGGACTCGACCGCGCAAGCGATGCCGGCATCGACCTCTCGACAATCCGGTCGGTCGCGTCGTTCTTCGTGAGCCGGATCGACACGGAGGTCGACAAGCGCCTCGACAAGATCGGCGGCGACGAAGCCAAGGCACTGGGGAGCAAAGCGGCGATCGCGAACGCGCGATTGGCCTATCAGGCATATGAGGAGGTCTTCAGCTCCGACCGTTGGGCAGCGCTCGAGGCGTCCGGCGCCCACAAGCAGCGGCCGTTGTGGGCCTCGACCTCGGTCAAGGACCCCGACCTGCCCGACACCATGTATGTCACCGAGCTGGTCGCACCCGGCACCGTCAACACCATGCCGGAGGCAACGATCGAGGCGACCGCTGACCACGCCGACATCACCGGCGACACAGTCACGCCTCACTACGCCGACGCCCAAGCGGTCATCGACGAGATGGAGCGACTCGGTGTCCCCTACGACGAGGTCGTTCAGGTCATCGAGGATGAAGGCGTGGACAAGTTCGAGAAGTCTTGGCAGGAGCTGCTTGACACCGTGCAAGGCGCCCTCGACGGGGCCGAACGGTGAGGTTTGACCCCATCGTGGGTTGGGTTACAGGATGAGGCCTGAGCTCACCGTCGCGACCTCCGAACCCTATGACGACCTGCTGTCCACCCTGGTCACGGACCGAGTTGCCAGCAGGCTGGCCGCGCAAGATGCCACCTTGTGGGGCCCTAAGGCTGAGCCCGACGCGTCGATCCGCCTGTCGTGGGTGGGACTCCCGAGATCATCGCGCTCGCTGCTGACGGAGCTCGACGCCCTGCGCGCCCAGCTCTGGTCCGAAGACATCGACCGGGTCGTTTTGTGCGGCATGGGTGGCTCGTCGTTGGCGCCGGAGGTGATCTCGCGGTCCTACGGCGTACCCCTGGAGATCCTCGACTCCACCAATCCCAGCGTCGTGTCGCGAGCACTCAGCGGTGACCTCGCCCGGACTGTGGTGGTCGTCTCGAGCAAGTCCGGCGGCACCGTCGAGACCGACAGCCAACGCCGGGCCTTCGAGGCGGCATTTCTCGCCGCCGGCATCGATGCCGCCTCCCGCTTCGTGGTCGTCACGGACCCCGGCTCCGATCTCGAGAGGCTCGCCACCGAAGCCGGATACCGCAAGGTCTTCACGGCAGACCCCGACGTCGGTGGTCGCTACAGCGCCCTCACCGCCTTCGGGCTCGTGCCGAGCGCGCTCGCCGGCGTCGACATCGCCGACCTGCTCGACGAAGCAGAAGACGAGATGGACCGGTTGGCGCGAGATTCCCCGGACAACGTTGCCCTGCTGCTCGCCGCTGCCATTGTCGGCAATCCGGGTCGCGACAAGCTCGTCATCGCCGACGCAGGTTCCGGAATCGTCGGGTTCGGCGACTGGGCCGAGCAGCTGATCGCGGAGTCCACCGGGAAGCAGGGGTTAGGGGTGCTGCCAGTTGCGGTCGAGGGTGTCGACGCCCCGGAGATCTCTCGCGAAGCACCCGACGTGGTGGTGGCGCTGCTGACCGGCGAAGACACCGCGGGTGCTGACACAACCAAGGAAGACGCCCCTGGCGTTGACGTCGGCGCCAAACCTGTTGTCTCGGTGTCCGGCACGCTTGGCGCCCAGTTCTTGCTGTGGGAGACGGCAACAGCGATCGCCGGTCGCATCATCGGCATCAACCCCTTCGACCAACCCGACGTCGAGAGCGCGAAGAAGGCCGCTCGTGGACTGCTCGACGAGCAGCCCGAGACTGACCACGCCACGCTCACCGAAGCCGGCATCGAGGTCCGCGGATCCCAGGGCCTGCTCGACAACGTCGACTCGCTGTCGACTGCCGTCGACAATTTGCTCGCCAAGCTGGGTGATGACGGTTACCTTGCGGTGATGGCCTACCTGGACTCGCAACGCGACTCGACGTTGGCGGCCCTGCGGGCGACCCTGTCTCGGCGCACCAACCGTCCCGTCACCTTTGGCTGGGGTCCCCGGTTCCTGCACTCGACGGGCCAGTATCACAAGGGCGGCCCAGGTCAAGGCGTGTTCCTGCAGATCACGTGCGACGAGACACGCGACATCGACATACCGGAGCGTGCATTCGGTTTCGGCACCTTGATCGCGGCCCAGGCCGCCGGGGATGCCAAGGTCCTGGCCGACCATGATCGGCCAGTGCTGAGGTTGCACCTCCTCGAGCCCGAGAGCGGCGTGGACGCACTGCAGAAGCTGCTCGCCTGATGCTCGTCATGGACGACTACAGCAACCCGCTGCGCGACCCGCAGGACCGGCGACTCCCCCAGATCGCCGGCCCCTGCGGGCTGGTCATCTTCGGTGTCACGGGCGACTTGTCGCGCAAGAAGCTGATGCCGGCGGTCTACGACCTTGCGAACCGCGGACTGCTGCCTCCAGGCTTCTCGCTCATTGGCTTCGCCCGCCGCGACTGGGCCAACCAGGACTTCGCGCAGATCGTGCACGACTCGGTCAAGGAGCACTCGAGAACGCCGTTTCGAGAGGAGGTCTGGAACCAGCTCGCTGAGGGGTTCCGGTTCGTGCCTGGCGACTTCTCCGATGATGCGGCCTTCGGTCAGTTGCGCGGCACGATCGAGCAGCTCGACCGCGAGCGGGGGACCGCGGGCAACCATGCCTTCTATCTGTCCATCCCGCCACGGTTCTTCCCCGACGTCATCGGCCAGCTCAAAGAACACGGCCTCGCCGAGAACTATGCGCAGTCATGGCGCCGCGTCGTCGTCGAGAAGCCCTTCGGTCATGACCTGGAGAGCGCGCAGGCGCTCAACGCTGTGGTGTCCGAGGTGTTCCCGCCCGAGTCAGTGTTCCGCATCGACCACTACCTCGGCAAAGAGACGGTGCAGAACATCTTGGCGTTGCGCTTCGCCAACCAGATGTTCGAGCCGATCTGGAACTCCAACTACGTTGACCACGTGCAGATCACCATGGCCGAGGACATCGGTATCGGGGGTCGCGCTGGTTACTACGACGGAATCGGTGCGGCGCGAGACGTCATCCAGAACCATCTGTTGCAACTAATGGCGTTGATCGCGATGGAAGAGCCGGTGTCCTTCGACGCACAGAGCCTGCGGTTGGAGAAGCAGAAGATCCTTCGTGCCGTACGTCGGCCGGCCCGCCTCGGCCTCCACACCGCCAGAGGTCAGTACGTCGCCGGCTGGGCCGGTGGCGAGAAGGTGTTGGGCTTCCTCGACGAGCAAGACATCCCCCGCGACTCACGAACCGAGACGTTCGCCGCCATCAAGCTCAACATCGACACCAGGCGCTGGGCCGGCGTCCCGTTCTACCTGCGCCACGGCAAGCGGCTCGGTCGCCGCGTCACCGAGGTGGCCATCGTTTTCCAACCGGCTCCCCACCTGCCCTTCACGGAGACGGCAACCGAGGATCTCGGCCACAACGCCTTGGTCATCCGAGTGCAGCCCGACGAGGGGGTGACCGTCAGATTCGGGTCCAAGGTCCCGGGTACGGCGATGGAGATCCGCGACGTCAACATGGACTTCGCCTATGGAGGAACCTTCGTCGAGTCCAGCCCGGAGGCCTACGAGCGGCTCATCCTCGACGTCCTGCTGGGGGATCCGCCGCTGTTCCCCCAACACGAGGAGGTCGAGTTGTCGTGGCGGATCCTGGACCCGATCATCGAGTTCTGGGCTGCGAACGGGAGGCCCGACCCCTATGACGCCGGCACGTGGGGACCGGATTCGGCTGTCGAGATGCTCGCCCGCGACGGCCGAGTCTGGCGCCGTCCCTAGGGGCTGACATGAGCATTGACCTGACCGCCACCAACGCCGCCAAGATCGCCGGCGCGCTGCTGCATGAGCGCCGCAAGGCCGGCTCCCCCGCCATGGGTATGGTCCTCACCTTCATCGTGATCACCGACGAGGGAGACCACTACGACGCGCTCAGAGCGGCCCGGACCGTCTCGCGGGAGCATCCCGCTCGCGTTCTCGGTGTGATCCGCAGGTCTTCGCGGGGCGCTGCCAACCTCGACGCCGAGATCAAGATCGGCGAAGGTGGTTCCGGCGAGACCGTGCTGCTGAGGATGTCCGGTGAGCTGGCCAAGCACCCTGAGAGCGTCGTGCTGCCGCTGTTGTTGCCGGACTCCCCCGTGGTGGCCTGGTGGCCTGGCAAACCTCCCGAGGACCCTTCGACCGATCCGATCGGCGCGCTGGCGCAGCGTCGCATCACCGACGCGGCGACCGTCGAACGCGGCCGGTCACGGGCGATGCTCACTCAGGCCACCAACTATGCCCCCGGAAATACCGACCTGTCCTGGACCCGGCTGACGTCATGGCGCGCACTGCTGGCTGCGGCGCTGGACCAGTACCCGGCGAAGATCACCGGTGGGGAGGTCGAGGCTGAACGGGTCAACGTCAGCGCAGACCTGCTCGTCGCCTGGTTGACGCGGCGGCTGAAGGTCGACGTCAGCCGGGCCGTGACCAAGGGGCCGGGCATCACCAGTGTGTCGTTGCGAACCGGTGGTGGCGACATCGTGATCTCACGGCCTGACGGCGTGTTAGCCGACTTCGCGATCCCGAACGCCCCGACCAGGCCGGTGGCACTCAAACGTCGCGAGACGCCTGAGTTGTTGGCCGAGGAGCTCCGCCGCCTTGACCCCGATGACATCTACGAGGAAACGGTCAAGTCCTTGTGCCGACTGGCCGAGCGCACCGCCTCGGGCACGTCGACCAAGAAGGACGCGTCGGCCAAAGCCGCTTTATCCGCGAAGTCGACAGCGAAGAAGCGCGCTGCGCCCGCGAAGTCAGCCGCGAAGAAGACCGCCACCAAGTCAGCGACCAACAAGCCAACGGCCAAGAAGACCGCCCACAAGTTGGCAGCGACACCGGGTTCGGCCGGGTCATGACAGCGGAGCTTTCTGTGCTGGTGCACCACTCGCCCGAACAGTTGGCTGAGGCGGTGTGTGCTCGACTGCTGACCAGCTTCGTCGACATACAGTCGGCCGGACAGGTGCCCCGTTGGGTGCTCACCGGCGGCTCCATCGCCGACCGTGTGCATGCCGCGGTCGCCGCCTCTGCGGCTCGCGACGCGGTGGACTGGTCGCGCGTCGAGCTGTGGTGGGGAGATGAGCGGTTCCTGCCCGACGGACACGAGGACCGAAACGTCACGCACGCTCGCCGGGCGCTGCTCAACCACATCGCTATCGACCAGACCCGAGTGCATCCGATGCCAGCGGCAGACGTCATCGACGACCCGGATCTGGCCGCAGCGGCATACGAACAGACCCTAAGGTCCAACGCAGCGGCGAGCGACCATGGAGGGACCCCGCTCTTCGATCTCGTGATGCTCGGAGTCGGGCCGGACGGCCATGTGGCGTCCCTATTCCCTGAACAACCCGCGCTTCACGACGATCGCGCCGTTGTGGCGGTGCGCGACGCACCCAAGCCACCCCCCACCCGGCTCTCCTTGACGATGCAGACCCTAGGTCACGCGCGTGAGGTTTGGTTCGTGGTGTCCGGCGCAGACAAAGCCCAAGCGGTGCAGCTAGCGCTGTCCGGTGGTGGTGTGTTCCAAGTTCCGGCCGCCGGTCCCCGCGGCAAGCAACGGACGCTCTGGCTGCTGGACCGCGCCGCAGCCTCTCAGCTCCCCGCCGAGGTCTCCCAGCCCGGCGGCGACTAGTAGATAATCTCGCCGGACTTGCGCTTGGCGCGCAGGGTGGAGAGGGCCTCGTTGAGGATCTCCTTCGCCTCGGAGTCTGAGCGCCGTTCTTTGACGTAGGCGAGATGTGTCTTGTATGGCTCGTTCCTGGGTCGCGGCGGCGGGTTCGCGGCATCTCGGTTCGCCGGCAGCCCGCATCGGGGACAGTCCCACCTCTCAGGCACCTGCGCCTCGACGGCGAACATCGGCGCTGTCTCGTGCCCATTGGCGCAAAAATAAGCGACTCGCTGGCGGGGTGCCGCGTCTCCGCGCTCCGCCTCGCCCATCGGCCCGGCGCCGACCCGGCTACCTCGAATGGCACTGCCACCAGCCATTAGACAACTCCTCAGAGATTAGAGATCACCGGCCGAGTCCAGGCTCGCCGACAACGCATTGTACGCGTGTGTTCAGGAAATCTTAAGGAGCAGCCCAAGTGCGACTACACAGGCGAACCAGATGACCGCCACGCCGACGGTGATGCGGTCAAGGTTCTTCTCGGCGACCGACGAGCCACCCAGCCCACTGGACACTCCGCCACCGAACATGTCAGACATCCCACCGCCACGGCCCTTGTGCAGCAGAACCATCACGATGAGCAGCAGGCTGGTGACGACCAGAAGAATGTCGAAGGCGATGATCATGAGAACAAATGTTACCTGCTCGCCGAGGATCAGAGAGCCGGCATGTCGTAGAACCGGCAAATGCCACCGAACTCGTCCACTTGCAGACTGGCGCCGCCCACCAGGCACCCGTCGACGTCCGCCTGGCTCATGATGCCGGACACGTTCGCGGCCTTGACCGAGCCGCCATACAGAACGCGGACTTGGGCACCGGCCTCCTCACCGTGCACGGCGCTGACGCGCGACCTGATGGCGGCGCACACCTCTTGCGCATCCGCTGGGGTGGCGACCTCCCCCGTTCCGATCGCCCAGACCGGCTCATAGGCCACCACGAGGCCAGCGACCTGCTCCGCCGTGAATCCGGCCAGCGACTCGTCGACCTGCGTCAGCGTATGGGCGACCTGCTGGTCGGCTTGCCGCACCTCCAACCCCTCACCCACGCAGACGATCGCGGTCATGCCGCCAGCCAATGCCTGGTGGGCCTTGGCGTTGACGATCGCGTTGTCCTCGGCGTGGTACTCGCGCCGTTCGGAGTGGCCGACCACGACATACGAGCAGCCGAGCTTGGCGAGCATCCCCGCGCTGATCTCACCGGTGTAGGCGCCCTCGTCGTGCACCGACACGTCCTGGGCGCCGTACGAGATCTCCAGGTGGTCGCCGTCCACCAGGGTCTGGACGCTGCGGATGTCTGTGAACGGCGGCACCACCACGACCTCGGCCCGGCTGTAGTCGTGTCTCTTGTCCGACAGAGTCCATGCCAACTTCTGCACAAAGACGACCGCCTCTTGGTGGTTGAGGTTCATCTTCCAGTTGCCCGCCATCAAGGGGGTCCGGGAGTGCTGTGCCATCAGCTGATCAGTCCTTGAGTATGTCGATGCCGGGCAAGATCTTGCCCTCCAGATATTCCAGGCTGGCACCTCCACCGGTCGAGATATGGCCGAACCGGTCGTCGGCGAAGCCGAGTTGTCGAACAGCGGCCGCCGAGTCGCCCCCACCCACGACCGAGAGGCCGTCGATCCGCGTGAGCGCCTCAGCGACAGCACGGGTGCCCGCAGCGAAAGCCGGCCTCTCGAAGACCCCCATGGGCCCGTTCCAGAACACCGTCTTGGCATCCCTGAGCGCGGCAGCGAAAGCGGCGCCGGACTCAGGCCCGATGTCGAGGCCAAGCTGATCTGCAGGAATGCCGTCAACGGCGACCACCGACGCCGCGTCCTCGGCATCGAACGCCGGGGCCACCACCACGTCCGTCGGCAGCACGATCTCGACACCGGCCGCGGCCGCCTGCTCGAGATAACCGCGGACAGGGCCGAGCTGGTCCTCTTCGAGCAACGACCTGCCGACCTCGTACCCCTGCGCCTTGAGGAACGTGAAGACCATCCCCCCGCCGATGAGCAGCTTGTCCGCCTTCGTCAGGAGGTTGTCGATGACACCCAGCTTGTCGGACACTTTGGACCCCCCGAGCACCACCACGTAAGGGCGCTCGGGGCTCTCAGTGAGGCGTTGAAGCACCTCGATCTCGGTCAGCACCAAACCGCCGGCTGCATGCGCGAGGCGTTGCGCCACGTCATACACCGACGCCTGCTTGCGGTGCACGACACCAAACCCATCGCTGACGAATGCGTCCCCCAGCGAGGCCAACTGATCGGCGAAAGCACCCCGCTCAGCGTCGTCATTGCTCGTCTCTCCCGCGTTGAAGCGCACGTTCTCGAGGAGTACGACGTCGCCATCGCTCATCGCCTCGACCGCAGCGCGCGCCGAGGCCCCCACAGTGTCGGCAGCGGTCACCACCTCGGCCCCCAGCAGCTCGCTCAGCCGTTTCCCGACCGGCTGGAGGGAGAACGCCGCATCCCGCTCGCCCCTGGGCCGGCCCAGATGCGCCATCACGACCACTCTTGCGCCCCGCCCCCGCAGGTCCGACAGGGTCGGCACGCTGGCGCGTATGCGGCCGACGTCGGTGATCAGACCACCATCTTGGGGCACATTCAGATCGGAGCGGACGAGCACGCGCTTGCCCTCGAACCCGCCTAACTCAGCGGCGAGCTGGTCGACGGTCCTCACCTTGCGCGGCGAGTGTTTAGAGGGAGCTGCCAACGTAGTTGACGAGGTCGACGAGACGGTTGGAGTAGCCCCACTCGTTGTCGTACCAGCCAACCACCTTGACCTGGTTGCCGATGACCTTGGTGAGACCTGAGTCGAAGATGCACGAATTCGGGTCGGTCACGATGTCAGACGAGACGATCGGGTCCTCGGTGTACTTGAGGAAGCCCTTGAGCGGACCCTCGGACGCGGCCTGCACGGACCGGTTGACCTCGTCGACACTCGTCTCGCGGCCGACCTCGACAGTGAGGTCTGTGACTGATCCGGTCGGGACCGGCACCCGGAGCGCGTAGCCGTCGAGCTTGCCCTTGAGCTCGGGCAGCACCAGTCCGATCGCTTTGGCCGCCCCGGTGGACGTCGGGACGATGTTCAGTGCGGCAGCTCGTGCCCGGCGCAGGTCGGAGTGCGGACCGTCTTGCAGATTCTGGTCTGCCGTGTACGCATGGATCGTGGTCATCAAGCCCTTGACGATGCCGAACTCGTCAAGGAGAGTCTTGGCCATCGGCGCCAGGCAGTTGGTCGTGCAAGACGCGTTGGAGATGACGGTGTGCGCTGAGGGGTCGTAGTCGGTGTGGTTGACACCCATCACCACGGTGAAGTCCTCGTTCTTGGCGGGCGCGGAGATGATGACCTTCTTGGCGCCGGCGTCGATATGCGCCCGAGCCAAGGTGGCGTCGGTAAAGAAGCCGGTTGACTCGATCACGATGTCGGCGCCCAGGTCTCCCCACGGCAGCCCAGCTGGGTCGCGCTCCTCGAGAGTGGCGATGCGATGTCCACCCACGGTGATCGCATCGCCCGTGACCTCCACCTCAGCGTCGAGACGACCGAGAATCGAGTCGTACTTGAGCAGGTGAGCGAGGCTCTTGTTGTCGGTCAGGTCGTTGGCTCCGACGATCTCGATGTCGGCGCCGGAGGCCACGACGGCGCGGAAGAAGTTACGGCCGATGCGGCCGAATCCATTGATGCCTACGCGGACAGTCACGCGATGATCTCCCTTAGGTTCTCTACTACGGTCGTCGCCGACCCTACCAACTCGGCGCGGCCACCTTTGCGGTCCGTCCAGCCCCAGAAGTGTCGCCCCGAGATCAGGGAGTGTCGTCGAGCAGGTCCGGTGTCAGTGAGGACTCGGTGTCGGGGATACCCAGTTCCTGCGCTCGCTTGTCGGCCATCGCCAGCAAGCGGCGGATCCGTCCCGCGATCGCGTCTTTGGTGAGCAGCGGCTCGTGAAGCTGGCCGAGCTCCTCGAGGCTGGCCTGCTTGTGCTGGATGCGCAGGGCACCCGCGAGCTTGAGGTGGTCCGGCACCTCGTCTCCCAATATGTCCAACGCGCGCTCCACTCGTGCGCCCGCAGCGACCGCGGCCCGTGCTGACCGCCGTAGGTTGGCGTCGTCGAAGTTGGCCAACCGGTTTGCGGTGGCCCTCACCTCCCGGCGCAGTCGGCGCTCCTCCCAAGCCAACAGCGACTCGTGCGCACCCAACCGGGTCAACAGTGCGCCGATCGCGTCACCGTCGCGGATCACCACCCGGTCGACTCCCCTGACCTCCCTGGCCTTGCTGGAGATCCGCAATCTTCTCGCGGCGCCTACCAGCGCTAGCGCGGCCTCTGGCCCCGGGCAGGTGACTTCCAGGGCCGATGAACGCCCGGGCTCGGTCAAGGAGCCGTGGGCGAGGAATGCTCCCCGCCACGCCGCCTCCGCGTCGCAGTTGGAGCCACTGACCACCTGCGGTGGAAGACCACGCACAGGTCGGCCGCGGTTGTCCAGCAACCCCGTCTGGCGAGCGAGCGCCTCGCCGTCCTTGACCACCCGAACGACATACCGGCTGCCCTTGCGCAGGCCACCTGGACTGACCCTGACGACCTCGCTGGGGTGTCCGTAGACCTCGAAGATGTCCTTCCGGACCCGGCGGGCAGCAGCACCGGTGTCAAGTTCGGCCTCGACGACGATGCGCCCCGCCTGGATGTGGAGACCGCCGGCGAAACGCAGCAGTGAGGCGACTTCGGCCTTGCGACAGCACGGCTTCGTGATCACCGTGTTGGCCAGCTCCGCCTTGACCTGCGCCGTCATCGCCATGATGCCGATCCTCCCACGAGGCAGACCCGCGTCGCTATCGCCAAGGCTCACTAGTTGTGCTGTCATCGCATGATCTCCGCGTATGCCGCTGCCAGCTTGTCTGCATCATGGCGGGCCGGGTCACCGTCGGTGGCGATATCTGCGATGAACAACTGTGCACCCAGTCCGTTGACGGTTTCCTCGAGCATGGGCATATCTACCACATCGCCGGAATCCACCAAGACGACATCGATCCGCAGGTCGGGGGCATGCACCGCGAGCACCTCGAGATAGGTGCTCGGGGAAAAGCCGTCGGTCTCGCCGACTTGTGGCGCCAGGTTGAGCGTCACGCAGCACCGAGCCGCAGTCTTGGTCAACGCCTCACGAAGATCCGGCACCAGCAGATGCGGCAGCACGCTGGTGTACCAAGAACCCGGCCCCAGGACTACCCAGTCAGCCCACTCGACGGCTGTCAATGCCTCAGGGCAGCCAGGCGGGCTGCCAGGCACCAGTTCGACCGACTCGACCATGCCCTCCGTGGTGGCGACCTCGACCTGGCCACGCACGCTGGTCACCATGTCGGGCTTGGTGGGGTCGGCGCCGCGCACCTGCGCCACGATGTCCAGGGGCAGGGCTGACATCGGCAGGACTCGCCCTTGCGCCCCCAACAAGCGCCCGACCCAGTCGAGCCCCTCGACATGACCGTCGAGCAGTTCCCACAGCGCGACGATCAACAGGTTGCCGACGGCATGGTCATGCAGCTCGCCTGGGCTCTGGAAGCGGTGTTGCAGCACCTTTGCCCACGTCCGTCCCCACTCGTCATCTCGGCACAGGGCCGCCAACGCCTGGCGAAGGTCGCCGGGCGGCAGGACACCGAGCTCGCGGCGCAGTCGGCCTGACGATCCGCCGTTGTCGGCGACGGTCACCACGGCTGTGAGGTCGGTGCAGAACGTGCGCAGGGCGCTGAGATTGACGGCCAGTCCATGTCCACCGCCCAAGGCCACCACGCTCGGCATGGACGCGCTGGCTGCCCCGAGGCTCGCTAGATCGCCGCGGAGATCACCGCTACCGGTCCGGCGATCACGGCTCTCGGATGTCGTCACTCGCGACCCAGGTCTCGGTGGAGGACCAGCACTTCCAACCCCCGTTTGCGCATCCGGTCGGCGATGGCTTCGGACATGGTGACGCTGCGATGCTTGCCACCTGTGCAACCAACCGCCAACGTGAGGTACTGCTTGCGCTCTTGCACGTAACCGGCATACACCGTCTCGAGCAGGTGGTCCAATGCGGCCAGGAATTCAGGGGCCGCAGGCTGAGCGAGCACATAGTCGCGGACCGGTCCGTCGAGTCCCGTCTGTGGTCGCAGGTGGGGAACCCAATGCGGGTTGGGCAGGAAGCGCATGTCAATCACCATGCTGGCATCGACGGGTATGCCGTACTTGAAGCCGAACGACATCACGGTGGCGCGCACAGCCGGTGTCTCACCCTCGCCGAACGCTGTCGCCACTCGGGAGGCGAGCTGATGCACGTTGAGGTTGGAGGTGTCGACCATGACGTCCGCGTCTCCACGCAGGTCCCTGACCATGGCCCTTTCGCGGGTGACGCCGTCGAGGAGCCGAGCACCTGCCTGGAGCGGGTGAGGACGGCGGGCGGCCTCTTGCCGGCGTACGAGCACGTCGTCGGACGCCTCCAGGAACAAGATCCTCGGCCGAAGCCCAATCGCCGCCATCGCGGCCAGCGCCCCACGCAGGTCGGCAAAAAAGCCACGTGAGCGAACGTCGACCACGACCGCGATCTTGACTTCGCTGTCATCCTGAGCGCGCACCAGCTCAACGACCGACAGCAACATCTGGGGGGGCAGATTGTCGATGACGAACCAACCCAGATCCTCCAGCGCCTTGGCGGCAGTGCTGCGGCCGGCACCGGTCATGCCGGTGACGAGAATCAGGTTGCCGTCGGAGTCGGTCACGCCGGTCCCTTCGTCGTGCCCTCGAGGATCTCGCCGGTTGTCATGTTGATGGCTGGTTCGACGCCGTGCTGAGCCTGCGTCAGGGCGGCGCAGATCGACTCGGCTGTACGTCGTCCGAAGCCGGGCAACTGAGCGATCTCGTCGACGGAGGCAGCTCGCAACTTCTTGAGCGACCCGAAGTGGCGGAGCAGCACCTTGCGTCGCACCTCCCCGAGACCGGGCACGTCGTCGAGGACGCTCTCCACCATCGTCTTGGACCGACGGTTTCGGTGGTGGGCGATCGCGAACCGGTGCGCCTCGTCGCGCACTCGCTGCAGGAGGTAGAGCCCCTCGCTGGTGCGAGCCAGGATCACCGGGTCCTCCTGGCTTGGCCGCCACACCTCCTCGAGCCGCTTGGCCAGGCCCACGACGGGCACGTCGTCGATCCCGAGCTCGTCGAGTGCCCGCTGCGCAGCGGCGACTTGCGGTGGGCCACCGTCGACCACCACCAATCCCGGCGAGTAGGCGAACTTGCGTGGGCGCCCCGTGTCGGGGTCGATCAACGCCGGACCCCGCTCCTCGTCGGTCTCGCCCAGGTCGAGAGAGGTCGACTCGGCACGTTCGTCGAGCAGACGCTTGAACCGACGAGTGATCGTCTCGTGCATGGCGGCCACGTCGTTTTGGCCGTCGCCCCCCCGGATGACGAAACGGCGGTAGTCGCTCTTGCGCGGCAGCCCGTCCTCGAAGACGACCAACGACGCGACGACCTCGGTGCCCTGCAGGTTGGAGACGTCGTAGCACTCGATGCGCAGGGGTGCCTCGGCGAGCTCCAGCGCAGTTTGGATCTCCTCGAGTGCCTTGCTGCGGGTGGTGAAGTCGCTGGCCCGCTTGGTCTTGTGCAGCGCCAGCGACTGCTTGGCGTTGCGCGCGACGGTCTCCATCAAGGTGCGCTTGTCACCTCGCTGCGGCACCCGGACCGAGACCTTGCTGCCGCGCTTGCCTTCGAGCCAAGCAGTCAAAGGGCTCAAGTCGTCTGGCTGCTGAGGCAGCAACACCTCGCGGGGTATGCCGTCTGAGGCCTCACCGTCATACAGCTGGATGAGAAAGCGGCGCAACAGCTCCGGCAGCTCGGCCCCGTCGACCCGGTCGGCCACCCAGCCACGCTGGCCTCTGACGCGGCCGCCTCGCACATAGAAGACCTGCACCGCTATCTCCAGTGGATCCTCGGCCACGTTGATCACATCGGCATCAGTGCCGTCGGCCAAGACCACGGCGTTTTTCTCCATGGCTCGCTTGAGAGCGCCCATGTCGTCTCTGAGACGGGCCGCACGCTCGAACTCGAGCTCTGCCGATGCCGCCTGCATGTCTTTTTCGAGCCGTCTCACATGGGTGTTGGTCTGTCCCGCGATGAAGGTGCAGAAATCGTCGACGATCTCACGGTGTTCCACAGCTGTCACCCGCCCGACGCAAGGCGCCGCGCACTTGCCGATGTAGCCGAGCAGGCAAGGTCGGCCGATCTGCGCGCTGCGCCTGAACACCCCGTTGGAGCACGAGCGCATCGGGAAGACGCGAAGCAGCAGGTCGACGGTCTCGCGAATGGCCCAGGCGTGCGAGTAGGGGCCGAAGTAGCGGACCCCCTTCTTCTTCGGCCCCCGGCCGACCATGACCCGCGGGAACTCCTCGTTGACCGTGACGGCAAGCCACGGGTAGGACTTGTCATCGCGATACTTGACGTTGAAGCGGGGGTCGAACTCCTTGATCCAGGAGTACTCCAACTGCAGTGCCTCGACCTCGGTCTGCACCACGGTCCACTCGACCGAAGCGGCCGTAGTGACCATGGTGCGGGTGCGTTGGTGGAGGTTGGCGACATCTTGGAAGTACGACGACACGCGCGACCGCAATGACTTGGCCTTGCCGACGTAGACGACCCGGCCTCTTGCGTCGCGGAACCGGTAGACCCCAGGGGCGTCAGGGATCGCCCCCGGGGAAGGGCGGTAGGTCGACGGGTCAGCCACTCCCCCACCTTACGAGTGAGTTCCGACGGAGCCAGGCCGAGATTGCGTAGGCTTGCTGAGTCATACCGGACTCATCGACATCGACACCGGAGGAATCATGAGCGACTACCCGAGCTATCCGCCACCTCCGCCGCCCGATGGGCCTGGCGGCTACGGCCAGCCCATCAGGACAGAGCCACCGCCGTCGATCAACACTTCGATGAACATCATCTGGGCGGTGCTGGCGCTGCAGGTGATCACCACCATCTTGTCCTTCACCTATCTGGACGAACTTCTACAGGCAAGCAATGTGGCTCCTGCCGACGAGGACACGGCACGCACGATTGCGATGATCGTGTCGGTCCTCACTTTCTTGATCTTCGGTGGGCTGTGGCTGTTGTTGGGCGTGTTCTTGCGTAAGGGCCGCAACTGGGCACGCATCGTGCTCACCGTCCTGACGGCATTCGGCCTGCTTCTTGGGGTCGTCGGTGTGCTCGGTGAACAGCCCGTCATCTTCTTGATATCGGGCCTGGTGCAGATGGCGCTTTACGTCGCACTGCTGTACTTCATGTGGCGACCCGACTCTTCGGCGTACCTGACCGGCCAACGAGCCTGAGGCGTCAACGCCATACGCACATCCCTACCGGACACCGCTTAACCCGCAAATCGAGCCTGAGCGGACGGCGTTTCGCGGGTTAAGCGGTGTCTGGTGTCGAGTCGCTGTGACCTCTGCTGGCGAAGGGTCGTCGCAGCAACAGGTCAGGCGAGGATGATCTCTTTGTCGGAGACGACGAGAGGCGCCTCGGCGAGGGGCGCCGTGGCGGGGCCGGAGACGACGCTGCCGTCCTGGATCGAGAACTTGCTGCCGTGGCAGTTGCAGTTGATGGAGCCGTCTGCGACCTCCGCCACCTGGCAGCCTTGATGCGTGCAGATGCTGGTGAAACCTAGAAATGTCCCGGCCTTGGGTTGGGTGATGACAACCTCAGAATCCTCGACGATCAGACCGCCTCCCTCAGGGACGTCATCCGTTGACGCAATCACCTCGCCACCCGCAGTGCTCTCTCCCGATGGGGAGCTGGTGTCGTCTTCTGCGCCGCACGCCGCGAGCACAGGCATCACCGCACCGGTGAGCAACGCGCCGCGCAACACGGTTCGGCGCGTCGCCTTGGCAGGCATCTTGGCCAGGTCGTTGTCAGACATCTCTTCTCCTCATTGAAAGATCAACTGGTGTGAGCCTAGCCAATCGCCGATCGAGCCGCCTTGGTTGCGGCCTTCTTGACGGTCTTCGTGGCGGTCTTCTTGGTGGCCTCGATTGCCTTGGTTGACCGAACGGCACTGGCTGACTTATCCGCCGGCCGACGTCCCCCAAGTGCCTCCGCCACAGGAGTGGGAGCAGCGAACTGAGCGGCGCGCCCTCGCAGGATCGGTTTCAGGAAATGCCCGGTGTGGCTCGCCTCGCACTCAACCACCTCTTCCGGCGTACCCTCGGCGACGATCAGCCCACCCTTGTTGCCGCCGTCGGGTCCGAGGTCGATCAACCAGTCGGCGGTCTTGATCACGTCGAGGTTGTGCTCGATGACGATCACGGTGTTGCCTTGTTCGACGAGGCGAGACAGCACGTTGAGCAGTTTGCGGATGTCCTCGAAGTGGAGTCCGGTCGTCGGCTCGTCGAGCACGTAGACCGTGCGCCCAGTAGAGCGCTTCTGCAGCTCTGACGCGAGCTTGACCCGCTGCGCTTCTCCCCCGGACAGCGTCGGTGCGGGTTGACCGAGGCGCACATAGCCCAGTCCGACGTCGGAGAGGGTGCGCAGGTGCCGTGCGATCGCGGGGATCGCCGCGAAGAACTCGACGGCCTCCTCGATGGGCATGTCGAGGATCTCGGCGATGGTCTTGCCCTTGTAGTGGACCTCGAGCGTCTCGCGGTTATAGCGCGCCCCATGGCACACCTCGCAGGGCACGTAGACGTCGGGCAGGAAGTTCATCTCGATCTTGATGGTGCCGTCGCCGGAGCATGCCTCGCAGCGCCCGCCTTTGACGTTGAAGGAGAAGCGCCCCTGGAGGTAGCCGCGCATCTTGGCCTCGGGGGTCTGCGCGAACAGCTTGCGGACGTGGTCGAAGACACCGGTGTATGTCGCAGGGTTGGAGCGCGGCGTTCGCCCGATCGGGGACTGGTCGACGTGCACGACCTTGTCGACGTCGTCGGCGCCCGTGATGGAGCGGTGGCGCCCCGGAACCGTGCGGGCGTTGTAGATGCGTTTGGCCAACGCGGCATACAGGATCGAGTTGACCAGCGTGGACTTCCCGGACCCCGAGACGCCCGTGACCGCGATGAAGCAGCCGAGGGGGAAGCTCACCGAGACGTCTTGCAGGTTGTGCTCGGTGGCATTGTGCACGACCAACTCGCGGCCAGGGGTGCGCGGACGACGTACGTCCGGCAACGGGATCGTGAGCCGACCTGACAGGTAGGCACCGGTCAGCGAGTCAGGATGCGTGAGCAGCTCCTCGACCGGGCCGGATACCACGACTTGACCGCCATGCTCACCGGCGCCGGGACCGATGTCGACGGCCCAGTCGGCCATCCGGATGGTGTCCTCGTCGTGCTCGACCACGATCAGGGTGTTGCCCAGGTCGCGCAGCCGCACCAACGTCTCGATGAGGCGGCGGTTGTCGCGTTGGTGCAAGCCGATCGACGGCTCGTCAAGCACGTAGAGCACCCCGACCAGACCCGCGCCGATCTGCGTGGCCAGCCGGATGCGTTGTGCTTCCCCACCGGACAACGACCCGGATGGTCGGTTGAGGCTGAGGTAGTCAAGCCCCACGTCGAGGAGGAAGCGCATCCGCTCGCTGATCTCCTTGATCACCCGCTCGGCGATCTGGAACTCCCGCGCCGAAAGGTCAAGGTCGTCGTTGAGGAAGGCTGCCGCATCCCCTATGGGCAGAGCGCAGACCTCGGCGATGTTCTTGCCTGCGATGGTGACGGCCAACGAGATCGGCTTGAGCCGAGCCCCCTGACACGCCACACACGGAACCTCGCGCATGAAGCCCTCGAACCGCTCACGGCTCGTGTCCGTCTCGGCCTCACCGTGGCGCCGCTCGATGTAGGGGATGACGCCCTCGAACTGCGCATAGTAGGAGCGGTCTCGGCCGTAGCGGTTCCTGTACTTCACGTGCAGCTTCGTCGGGTGGCCGCCCAGGATGGACGCGCGGGCCTTAGGTGGAAGCTCCTCCCAGGGTGTGGTCGTCTGGAAGCGCAGCTCTTCGCCGAGCGCCTCGACGAGCCTCGTGAAGTAGTCGGACACATGAGCCGCCGACCACGGCGAAATCGCACCCTCCGCGATCGACCTGGACTCATCCGGCACGAGCAGCTCAGGGTCGACGATCATGCGGGTGCCGAGACCGTGGCATTCGGTGCACGCGCCGAAGGGCGAGTTGAACGAGAACGACCGCGGCTCGAGCTCCTCGAACGACAGGTCGTCATAGAGGCAGGCCAGGTGCTCGGAGAAGACCCGTTCCCGGTCGTCGTCGTCGGCGGGCAGGTCGACGAAGTCGAGAGTGACGAGCCCCCCGGAGAGGCCCAGAGCCGTCTCCACGGAGTCGGTGAGACGTCGCTTGGCCGACTCCTTGACGGCGAGGCGGTCAACCACCACCTCGATCGTGTGCTTCTTCTGCTTGTCGAGCTTGGGCGGGTCGGTGAGCGGATGCGTCTCGCCGTTGACCCGGACCCTCGAGAAGCCTTGCGTCTGCAGCTGTCGGAACAGGTCGACATACTCACCCTTGCGACCTCGAATCACCGGTGCCAGCACCTGGAATCGCGACCCCTCCTCGAGCTCGAGCACCCGGTCGACGATCTGCTGCGGCGTCTGGCGCGCGATCGGTCGACCGCAGACCGGGCAGTGTGGCCGGCCGGCGCGGGCATAGAGCAACCGCAGGTAGTCGTAGACCTCGGTGATGGTGCCGACGGTCGACCGCGGATTGCGTGACGTGGACTTCTGGTCGATCGACACCGCCGGGGACAGGCCTTCGATGAAGTCGACGTCGGGCTTGTCCATCTGCCCGAGGAATTGGCGGGCGTATGCGGAGAGCGACTCGACGTAGCGGCGCTGGCCCTCAGCGAAAATCGTGTCGAAGGCCAGGCTGGACTTGCCCGAACCGGACAGGCCGGTAAAGACGATCATCGAGTCGCGTGGCAGGTCGAGCGACACGTCCTTGAGGTTGTGCTCGCGGGCGCCGCGGATGATCAGCTGGTCGGTCACACGTGTCCTTTGCGGGATTCGAACAGACGTTCGTATCCTAATCGATCGAAGGCTGCAGATGACAAGCGAGACGGGGCGTGTCTGCGGGTAGGTTTAACGCATGTCCCTAGAAACGTCCGTTCATGTCCAGGACTCGCGCCAGTCTACCGAGGGGCTCGGACAGTGGCGATGACCTATTCCGGAAACGTCAAGGCGGGCTCGCCCCAGGTGCGCGAGCTGGCCGACCTGGTCATCACCAAGGCTTCGGTCGGCCGCATGGACAACAACGCCTACCTCCTTCAGTGCAGGAGCACCGGCGACAGGCTGCTCATCGACGCCGCAGCCGAGGCGGCCGTTCTGCTCCAGCTGCTCGGCGATGAGAAGCTCGACCAAGTCGTCACTACCCACCGTCACGGCGATCACTGGGGCGCCCTGTCGGAGATCGTCAAGGCGAAGGCGCCCACCACCATCGCCGGAGCCGCTGACGCCGATGGCATTCCGGTGGCCACCACTAGGACCGTGGAGGGCGGCGACACGATTTCCGCCGGCGGCTGTCGGCTCGAGGTCATCCACCTCATCGGCCACACCCCGGGTTCGATCGCCCTCCTGTATGACGACCCCACGGGGCCGCCTCACCTATGGACCGGCGACAGCCTCTTCCCGGGCGGGGTGGGCAACACCTCGTCGGCGGGTGACTTCGAGTCACTCATCGGCGATGTGGAGCACGAGTTGTTCGACCGGCTCCCCAACGAGACCTGGGTCTATCCGGGCCATGGCGCCGACACCACCCTCGGCACCGAGCGTCCGCATCTGGCCGAGTGGCGCGCTCGCGGCTGGTGAGTCGCGGGTGGGCGAGATGGAAGGGAACCGCGGGACCGGCCGCTGCGTCACAGCGCCATGAACACTCAGCAGCGCAGAAGTGCGCTACTCCTCTCGGCAACCTCCGGCCTGTTCGGTTGGGTCGTCATGGCGGCGCCGGTGGCGTACGCGTCTTGCGCCGGCCCGCCCGAACCCTCCCCGTACGCGTTCGTGGGGCGTGTTGTCGCGACGGCATCCCATGACCGGGTGGCCACGATCCGCACAATCACCGGACAGACCGTAGAGGTGCTGGGGACGCCGTCCCCAGCTGAGAACTCCCTTACCTCGGTCGACCGCACATACGTCGTGAGGGCTTGGTACGAGTTCCACCCAATCGACGGCACTGACCCCTACGAGGACAACGCCTGCACCGCCACCGAGCGGCTGCGCGGTGACGACATTCCCGCCTCATCCCCTGACAGCGGGACCGGCGCAGACGTCGACCCAGCGCCTGACAGCGGGACCGGCGCAGACGTCGACCCAGCGCCTGAAAGCGACAACGACCTCGCTGTTGCCGGAGTGATCGCCGGTGTGGCCGTCGCTTCAGGCGGTGGCGGCTGGTGGTTGCGCCGTCGCCGGGGATCCCAAGGTCCCAGTTAGGTCCGCCAGTCGACGAACACAATCTTTCGCTCGCATTCCATTTCGCTGCAGAGCTTCACTCATTTCGTTCGGCTCCGTCCGCATCGTCAGTGGCGCTCCGGTCGGCCATGACCAGGGCAAGTTCGCGGGCTGCCAGCCGGGCGCGCTGCCCGTCCGACACCTGGATGGCCATCACCGCGAGAGTGTTGCCGTCCGACAGGTCGAGCAGCGCCCACGGACGGTTCCGGTGCAGTGAGACGCGCACGACCTCGGCCCACTCGTAGCGTCGTACCTTGTAGCCGTTCGTCACCGTCAGGCCGGACGCTTCCGCGAGCGCCGAGGTTCGGAAGATTCCGTTCAGCAAGGCAAGCACGGCGGCCAACACGCCTAGCAGCGATAACCGCTGGAACACGGTGAACTTGGCCCGCACCTCGTCGGACAGCATCAACCAGAGGAATGTGACCGCCAAGGTCAGCGCGACCGCACCCGCGACGGCGGCCAGCCGCGCCCCGAACGGTCGCCACCGATGCGGCAGCGTGACCAGGTCTGCCACGGACCTACAACCGGCACGCGTGTATGTCGGTCACCAAGATGCCACGCGCTCCCAGGTCGTAGAGCGCGTCCATGACTCCCTGCGCATCCCCCTGCGGCACCATGGAACGCACCGCCACCCATCCTTCACGGCGCAGCGGGGACACCGTGGGAGACTCGATCCCCGGTGTCAGCTCGCAGGCCTGCTCAACCTGCTCGGTCCGGATGTCGTAGTCCATCATCACGTAGCTGCGAGCCACCAGAACGCCCTGCAGGCGACGCGTGAACACGTCGAAGCCGGTTGGCTCAGCGGCGTTGTGGCGGGTCACCAGCACAGCCTCCGAGGCGAGAATCGGATCACCGAAGGTCTCGAGGCCGGCCTGGCGCAAGGTGTTACCCGTCGAGACCACATCAGCGATGACATCAGCCACACCGAGGCGCACGGCCGATTCCACTGCCCCATCGAGGCGCACCACATGTGCCTCGATGGACTTGGCGGAGAAGTAGTCCTCGAGCAGACCGGCGTACGACGTGGCGACGCGCACACCGTTGAGCTCGTCGGCGCTCGCGTAGCGTCCCGCCGGGGCGGCGAAGTAGAAGTCCGACACGCCGAAGCCCAGATCGAGCCGCTCCACGACCGGAGACCGGGAGTCGAGAACCAGGTCGCGGCCGGTGAGTCCGATGTCGAGGGTCCCCTCACCGACATACACGGCGATGTCTCGGGGTCGCAGGTAGAAGAACTCGACCCCGTTGGCGGCGTCGGTCATGACGAGGTCGCGTGAGTCCGTGCGTTGCCGATATCCGGCCTCTCGCAACATCTGGACTGCCTCGTCGGCGAGAGCGCCCTTGTTGGGCACAGCGATTCTGAGCATGTGAGGGTGCCTCGTCACAGGTGTGCGTAGACGTCGTCGAGGGTGAGTCCGCAGGCCAGCATCATGACCTGCGCGTGATAAAGCAGTTGACTCAGCTCCTCGGCCGCTCGCTCTTTGGATTCGTGCTCAGCCGCCATCCACGACTCGGCCGCCTCTTCGACGAGCTTCTTGCCGATTGTGTGAATGCCGCTGTCGACGGCGGCCACCGTGGCGGAGGCAGGCGGGCGCTCCTCCAGTTTGGAGGCTAGCTCAGCGAACAGCTGGTCGAAGGTCTTCATCGGCCGTCAGCCTAGTCGTCAGGCGCGGCGGATCTGCTGCAGCGTCAAGGCGGTGGACAGGGCGGCGTGGGTGGCTTCGTAGCCTTTGTCCTCGGCGGAGCCCTCGAGCCCGGCTCGGTCTCTTGCCTGCTCGTCGTTGTCACACGTCAGCATCCCGAACCCGATGGGGATCCCGGCATCGAGCGCAACCCGGGTCAGCCCGTCGGTGACGGCGCGGCAGACGTAGTCGAAGTGGGGAGTCCCTCCTCGCACCACCACGCCGAGCGCCACGACCGCGTCGAAGCCCTGACGCGCCAAAGCCTGCGCCACGATCGGAAGCTCAAAGCTGCCGGGAGCGCGCACGATGCTGCGCGACTCGACCTTGGCCGCTGCGAGTGCTCGCTCGGCTCCGGCGACGAGGCCGTCCATCACTTCCTCGTGCCACTGCGCCGCCACGACGGCCACCCGCAGGTCGCTGGCGTCGATGGGCTCGCGCTCGGTTTGACCTTCACGGCTCATCAACGGTCCTCCTGGAGGTTGGTGGTTGTGGGGGGCACGGGACTTACTCGGCTGCGTCCAGACGGAGGATCGAATGACCCATCCTGTCGCGTTTGGTGGTGAGATAGCGACGATTGTCGTCGTGGGCGTCGGTCGCCACGGCGATCCGCTCACTGACGACTATGCCGTAGCCCTCGAGCGCGGTGGGCTTGGCCGGGTTGTTGGTGATCAAACGCACGGAGCGCACACCGAGCTCGTGCAGGATCTGCGCCGCCGTGCCGTAGTCACGTCCGTCGGCAGGCAAGCCGAGGTCGAGGTTGGCGTCAACCGTGTCCCTGCCGGCATCTTGCAGGGTGTATGCCTGCAGCTTGTGCAGCAGGCCGATGCCTCGACCTTCATGCCCGCGCAGATAGACGATGACCCCGCGTCCTTCCTTCTCGACTGCCGCGAGAGCAGCACGCAACTGAGGTCCACAGTCGCAGCGGCGAGAGCCAAAGGCATCACCCGTCAGGCACTCGGAGTGCATTCTTGCCAGCACGTCGACGCCATCACCGATGTCACCCTTGACGAGAGCGATCTGTTCAGAGTCATCGACCAGGTTGCGATAGCCAAGTGCGCGGAAGATTCCGTGATCGGTGGGCAGCCGGGTCTCTGCCACCCGCTGTACCTGTCGTTCATGGCGCCGTCTGTATCTGATCAGGTCGGCGATCGAGACAAGGGCCAGGGCGTGTTGGTCGGCGAACTCGCGTAGCTGCTGCCCTCGCTTCATGGTGCCGTCGTCGTTGACCACCTCCGAGATCGCGCCAGCCGCCGTGAGGCCGGCCAGCCGCGCCAGGTCGACGGAGGCCTCCGTGTGGCCGGGGCGCACCAGCACCCCGCCTTCGCGATAGCGCAGTGGGAAGACATGTCCCGGCTGGACGACCTCGAACGGTTCTGTCGCCGAGTCGACCAGCACTTTGATCGTGCGGGCTCGGTCGGAGGCTGAGATGCCGGTGGTGATCCCGTCTCGGGCGTCGACCGAGACGGTGTATGCCGTGCGCATCCGCTCTCTGTTGTGCGGCGTCATCAGTGGGATCGCGAGGCGGTCCAGCGCCACCCCCTCCATGGGCACACAGAGCACTCCGCTCGAATAGCGGATGGTGAACGCCACCAGCTGTGGAGTCGCCTTGCTGGCCGCGAAGACGATGTCTCCCTCGTTCTCGCGGTCCTCGTCGTCGACCACGACCACGGCTTTTCCGGCACGGATATCGGTGATGGCGCGCTCGATCGAGTCGAGCCTCAACGTGCCGCCGTCATACATGGCTCACCTCCGCCCTCGACCCAGGTATGTCGGTCTGCCGGTCGCGAGGGAGCCGCCTCTCGGCACGCGACCAGGTCAGGAAGCCAAGGAGGCAGAAGCCGCCATACAGCAGATAGAGCACCGCGCTGGGGTAGTAGCCGGCCTTGAGCAGCAAGGGCACACCCACCGCGTCGACGCCGATCCAGATCCACCAGAACTCGACATAGCCGCGCGCCATGCCATAGGTCGCCAGGATGCTGCCGGTCAAGATCCACGCGTCGGCGACCGGTCCCCACGAGCCGAGCCGCTGGAGAGCGTAGACGAATACGCCCATCATCAGGGCGCCAGCGACGATGAGCTGGCGCAGCTCGCGCGCCGTCGCCCACCGTGGGGTGATCGCGCCACCATCGTCGGCACCGCCGGCTTGCTCGCTGCGCTGCCACCGCGACCAGCCGTAGGCGCTCACGCCGAAGAAGAAGACCTGGCGAGCCGCCTGTCCCCAGAGGTCGTGCTCTTGCGGCTTGGCGAACATGCCGCCCACAAAGACGCTGAAGAGCAGGACGTTGCCAACCATCCCGACCGGCCAAGCCCACGTCACGCGACGCATGCCCAGCAGGGCGCTAGCGAGGCCGAAGCCGTTGCCGACCACTTCGCGAACGAGGATTGGGGAGCCCGCGATCACCCAGCTGCCTTCGAGCAACCACTCCAGTGGGTTCATGCCATGCCTCCGAGGAGTCGCTCCACATATTTGGCGACGACATCGACCTCGAGGTTCACCACGTCGCCCACCTGCCGTCGGCCGAGGGTCGTCATCTCGAGCGTGGTGGGGATCAGGCTCACGTCGAAGGATGGGTCAACGCCGTCTCGCAACCCGCTCACGGTGAGGGACACCCCGTCAACGGTGATCGACCCCTTCATGGCGACATACCGGGCCAGCTCAGACGGCAAGGAGATCGTGACGACCTCCCAGTGCTCGCTGGGCTTGCGGCTCACGATGGTCCCGGTGCCATCGACGTGGCCTTGGACGAGGTGCCCACCCATACGCGTGGAGGCGGTGACGGCCCGCTCCAGATTGACCGAGCTGCCAGGTTGCAGCGACCCCAGCGAGGTCCGGTCGAGGCTCTCTTGCATCACGTCGGCCACGAACGAGTCCTTCGTTGACTCCACCACCGTGAGGCAGCAGCCGTTGACGGCGATCGAGTCGCCGTGCCGAACGTCCGCCACCACTCGAGGTCCGCGCAATGCTAGCCGGATGGCTTCGCCCTGTGGCTCGAGACTCACCACCTCGCCGAGTTCTTCCACGATCCCGGTGAACATCAGTCAGGTCCTCTCAGACGGAGCCGGACGTCGTCGCCAATTCGGGTCAGGTCCACCAGATGGAGCCGCATCGCGTCGTCGATCGTGGAGATTTCGAGGTCAGCCACAGCCGAGGTGCCCGACCCGAGGAGCACCGGAGCGACATAGGCGATCACCTCGTCGACGAGGCCGGTGGCCAGAAACGCTGCCGCCAGTCGTGGCCCGCCTTCGAGCCACACATGGGAGCACCCCTCAGCGTTGAGCCGGTCGAGTGCCTCAGTCGGTTCGCGTGTCTTGAGCATCAGCGGAGGCACAGCCTGGTCGAGCATGGCCACGTCACTCGGCAGGTCACGTAATCCCATGACGGCTCGTAGCGGCTGCCGCTCGGCGGCCAGCGGGTCTCCCCGGGAGTCCCTCACAGTCAGCCGTGGGTTGTCTGCCAGCACCGTTCCGGTGCCGACCAAGATCGCGTCACATTCAGCTCGCAAGGCGTGTACGTCGGCTCGCGCCTGCCCTCCCGTGATCCACTGCGACGTGCCGTCCG
>JACCXO010000106.1 GCA_013696975.1 Nocardioidaceae bacterium
GTCTGTGCGCTGCATGGTTGGCGCAGTGTTTGATGCACTCGTTTGTGCGGTCTGGAGAGCAGACATGGTGGAGCCAACGTCCTGTCAATCGGGGGTATGCCGCCGAAACGCGCCTCAGCGGACTCGACGAGTCTACCGGCGCTCAATCGGCTCGGACGAATCCCGCGACGGCGACCTTGAGTCACCGAATGCCGAGTTGTCAGAAACTGGGGCGGCTATAGCCGCCCCAGTGTCTGACAACTCGGAGTGCGTCCTCAGCTCAAGGGGACCGTCGCGAAGAAGCCTTGCTTCACGGTGGCAACCACTTCGCATTCGCCGGTGGTGACGGCGCAGGTGATCAGCTGGCCGGTTTGCTGTCCACCATTCGACTTGCCCGAAATCATGTTCTTGACCATCAAGGTGTCGTCGGTGGACCACCCGGCTCCGAACAGCAAGCCAGGCTCCCCGTCCGAATCGAAAAGGTCGAGCTTCGTGCTTTCGCCGGTGCGGGTGTCTAGGACCACAATGCTGGGCAGGCGCCCCTCGTCCATGTCGACGCTGGCAAAGAGACTGCCGTCAGGGTTCAAATACCCGCCGGATGGGAGGTCGGCTGCCACCGTGGTGCCGTCCGGGGTCACGAACTCGACGCTTCCCTCGGCACTGCCCGCTTGGGCTGTCACGTCGCCCGCGACATCGAAGAGCTCGTCCTTGGTCTTGCCGGTAAATTCTGGTTCACCACCTTCTCGCCAGCGGTATACCCAGATTTCTTCGTCGGGTCCGAAGTAATAGACGGAGGTGGAGGACAGGGAGATCACGGGACCGAACCCCGGGAAGATGATGTTGTCCTGAGGACGCAGGGCGGGTGGCACGCTGGTTCGAGTTACCTCTTCGCCGGTCGCCGTGTCGTAGACCACGAGCGATCCCTCTTTGTCTGCTTCCTCGAACCACGCCGCCAATCCCGAGGTGGGATCGCCTGCGGGGGAAAGCTGTGCATCGTCCCCGATCTGGACGGCATCGCCGCCGTCTTTCAGTTGGAACCAGACTTCCGCGTCGCGGTCGTCCGTCGAATAGACGGCTCCGTCCTCGACCAGCCCGAAACCGAAGACACCGACAGGCGCAGCAACCCGGCTGGAGCCGAAGTGCAAGGACTTCGCCTCGCTCCAGACAGCCGATCCGTTCATCTGGATGACGGTCGAAGGGCTCGGCTTGGGGTCATCGACAGGGGGCACGGAGCTTTGGTCCGTGAGTCCACTCGTGATCGCCACCCCGCCTACGATCACTGCGGCGGTGCCGGCTGCTGCGGCCATCCAATGGCCGCGCCTGGTGGATCGAGCGCGGGCTCGAATCCCGTTGGGGTCGGGAGGTGGTGGAGTGACGCGACGCGCGAGGTCGTCGACCGACGTACTCAGGATTTCGTCGATGTTCATGCGGGGTCTCCGTTGGTCAGGTCATGGTCGGTGGAGCCCAGACGCTGGGCGAGCGCCGCTCTCGCAGCGGAGGCGTGCGACTTGACGGAGCCGGTGCTGATGCCGAGAGTGTCGGCGATCTCGGTCTCGCTGAGGTCTTCGTAGTAGCGGAGCACCATGACGGCACGTTGCCTGGCCGGCAGCGTGGCTAGGGCAGCCCACACGACACTGGCCTGGGTCACGCGGTCCTCATGACCCACCTGGTCACCACTCGGCATGTCCAGGGTGGGCACCTCAGAGGAGGATCGGCGGCGCCACCATGACATGGCTTGATTCGTCACGATCTTGCGGGTGTATGCCACCGGCTGCCCCATCCTCGAGACCTTCGACCACGACAAGAACACCTTGGCGAACGCTGTCTGGAGCAGGTCTTCGGCTAGCTGGTAGTCACCAGTGAGGAGGTAGGCGGTTCGGAACAGGGGTGCCCATTGGGCATTCATGAACTCGTCAAAGTCCGCTTCTTCGTCAGACGGCTCGGTCAGATCGCGACCGACCCGACCAGCGGATGGCTTTTGCACTAACATGCCTCGCCTCCTCGGTGGCCCTCCCGCAGTCCACCTGTTCGGGTGCTGCTCGGGCCTCTCACTCATCAAACGCTGCGTCTTGCCCATCGGGTTCAGTCCAGGCGCGGTTTGTTTGAGGTCAGGTACCTCGGGCCAGCAGCGTCAGCCGCTGGTTGATCACGAGCTCAGCTCTCCTTGAGCCCGTATCGGTCGTAGACCCGCTTCAGTGGTCGAGGTGCCCACCAGTTCGCGTTGCCGAGCAGACGCATGGTGGCCGGTACGAGCAGCGCGCGCACGATCGTCGCATCCACGATGATCGCGATGATCATCCCCACTCCGATGAGCTTGATGAAAGTGATCCCCGATGTCGCGAACGCACCGATCACCAGCACCAGCAGCAGCGCGGCACTGGTAATGATGGCCCCGGTACGCTGCAGCCCGTTGGCAACCGCGAGCGTGTTGTCGCGGGTGGCGTCCCACTCCTCCCTGATCCGGGAGAGCAGGAACACCTCGTAATCCATTGACAATCCGAAGGCGATCGCCAGCACCAGGATCGGCTGAGTGGCCTCGAGGGTTCCGGTCGGCGTGAAGCCCAGTAATTCGGCGAGATTCCCGTACTGGAATATCCAGACGAGGGCGCCGAAGGTGGCAGACAGAGAGAAGATGTTCATCACCAGGGCCTTGACCGGAAGGACAACCGAACCGAAAGCGAAGAAGAGCAGCACGAGCGTGACGAGAGTGACCAGCAGGGCTGCCCATGGCAGTCGTTGTTCGAGGCTCGACAACAGGTCCACCAAAGTCGCGCTCTCGCCTGTCGTCATCGTCCGGGCGCCTGAGGGTGGGTCGAGAGCCCGGATCTGTGTGGTCGTCGTCCGACCCGCCGTGGAGATGGGATCACCGGTGTAGCGGACGCTGACATCGGCCGTATCACCCCGCACACCCGTCACGGTTGCCTCCGCCACGCCCGGCACCAGGTTGACTTGGCTGACATAGGAGTCCACTTCCTTGCGGTCGACCGCTTCGTCGTAGACCACCGCGATGCGCTCCGCGGCTGTGTCGTTGCGGGTGAAGTCGCGGTCCAGGGCCTCAGTGACGACCCGGCTCTCGGCGTCCGCAGGCAGCGCCCGCTCATCGATACCGCCGAACTTCACATTAAGAAACGGCGTACCGAGCAGAAGCAACCCGATGGCGATGGTGACGGCGTACAGGACCGGACGTCGCATGACCGAGTGCGCGATGCGAGACCATGCACCCGACGAATGGATTGCAGCGGGGTCATGTGCCGTTGGCATCGTTGGGGCATCGGCACCCCGGTGGGTGATTCGTCGCAGCAGGGGGCGTACCGACAAGGCGTTAACGCGATGTCCCAGGACCGCCAGCAGCGCCGGCAGCACGGTGAGCGCCGCCGTCATGGCGACCAGGACCGCAGCCATGCCGCCAAACCCCATTGAACGGAGGAACACCTGGGGGAAGAGCAGCAGGCTGGCCAGCGAGATCGCGACCGTAACACCGGAGAAGGCGACGGTCCGGCCAGCGGTGCTGGTCGTAGCTCGCAAGGCCTGCTCTATGTCGCCGCTGTGGCGCGGCAGCTCCTCTCGGAAGCGGCTCAGCATGAACAGCGAGTAGTCGATCGCGAGGCCCAACCCGAGGAAGGTCACGATGTTGATCGAGAACACGGAGACATCGGTGTAGATGCTCAAGACCCGCAACAGCGTGAAAGAACCCAAGATGGCCAGCCCCCCGATCAGCAGCGGCAGCGACGCCGCTACCAGGCTGCCGAAGATGATCACCATGAGCACCAGCACCACCGGCATGGACATCATCTCTGCGCGGGCGATGTCCTCGCCGACCTGCTCGCCGATGTCGAGCCCGACCGCAGCGCTACCGCCAAGCTGCGTCTGTAGGCCTGGAGCGTCGAACTCGTCGCGAATCGCCGCGAGATTCGCCTCGCGGTCCTCTTCGGTGTCCCCGCTCAGCTGAATCGCGGCGTAGGTGGCGTGGTTCTCTTTGGAGACGAACTGGGGTGATCCGGTGGAGTAGTACGACGCCAGTGAAGCAACCTTGTCAGCCGGCAATGCGTCCAGGGTCTCCGTGACGGCGTCGCGGAATACGGGGTCATCGATGGTGCGCTCCTCACTTGTGTAGAGGACGACGACATCCGGCCCTTCACGGCCGAAGCGCTCGTCGAGCAGGGTCTGGCCGCGATACGACTCGGAGTCGCGGTCCTCGAAGCCGCCGCTGGTCAGCGCTGCGAAGACCCCCGTTCCCCAGACGACGGCGATGCCCACGAATGCCGCCGCCGCTCCCAACACGAACCAACGGCGGTGGTACACCAGTCCGCCAAGTGCGTCGAACATGTCGTCTCCCTGTTAGACTCCGCGATGCTAACATCGTTTACAAAGTGAACGGCGTTAGCAAAGCATACGCTGTTAGCACTGTCAAGGAGATAGCCGCCGATGTCCATACCTCCCTCTCGCCGAGACCGACTCCGGGAGGAGACGGTCGCCCACATCCAAGAGGTGGCGCGGCGACAACTCGTTGAGCACGGCTCGGCGGGCATCTCCCTGCGGGCCATCGCTCGAGAGTTGGGCATGACTGCGCCTGGCCTCTATCGCTACTACCCGAGCCTCGATGAGCTCGTGACAGCTTTGATCGTCGACTGCTATGCCGAGGTCACAGCACAGATGGAGCGAGAACGCGACGCGCTGCCTCCGGAGGATCTGCCGAGCCGCTTGCTCGCCGTGAGCCGGGCATTCCGCCACTGGTCAGTGGAGCACCCGGCCGAGTTCGGGCTGATATTCGGTGCCCCGGTCCCAGGCTTCGCCAGGCCACCGGAGGGTCCGGTCGAAGAGGCGGGGGCACGGTTCGGCCAGGTGTTCCGCGACGTCTTCGTCCAACTGTGGCTGCACAGGCCGTTCACCGCTCCTCACCCCGACGAGCTCGATCCCCGGCTGCCTGCCGAGCTGCTACGGATCCCCGGCGGGTCGCTTGGGCCCGGAGAGCTCTACGTGTTCGTCGCGTGCTGGGTGCGGCTGTACGGCGCCGTGGCGATGGAGGTGTTCGGTCAGCTCAAGTGGGCCGTGGAGGAGGGTGAGGCGTTATTCGAGACAGAGCTGCGCCAGCTCAGTCGGATGCTTGCCATGGCCGATGAGTATCGACCGCCTCGCTGACCTCTGGAGGTCTGGTGAAGTGTGCGTCTCGAGCCCTTTCGGGCCCACGCGACGGGCAGACCGTCCGACGATTCGGAATGCGCCAGGCTCGCCATTAGTTGAAGGTTCTCGGAGGTACTCCCATGCTTCGCACAGTGGACGATAATCTCGCGCGCCTGCGACCCATCAGATCGCCTAGGCGGGTTGCGATGCTGAGTGTTCACACCAGCCCGCTGGACCAACCCGGCACCGGTGACGCTGGCGGCATGAACGTCTACATCGTCGAGCTTTCCCGCCAGCTCGCCGCCACTGGCATCGAGGTGGAGATTTTCACCCGCGCCACCTCGAGGGGTCTTGACGCGGTCGTCGAGCTGGCGCCAGGCGTCTTGGTGCGCCGCGTCATCGCAGGCCCGCTCGAAGGACTCACCAAGGCAGAGCTCCCGGCTCAGCTCTGCACCTTCGCGCGTGAGGTGTTGCGCACAGAGGCGACGTACGAGCCCGGCTACTACGACATCATCCACTCGCACTACTGGCTGTCCGGACAGGTGGGAGCGCTGGCCCGCGACCGGTGGGGAGTGCCACTGGTCCACTCCATGCACACCATGGCCAAAGTCAAGAACCTGCTGCTCGCTGAGGGTGACACCGCAGAGCCGGCCGCGCGCATCATCGGCGAAGAGCAGGTGGTCGAGGCCGCCGACCTGATCATCGCCAACACTGCCGACGAGAGTGGCCACCTGCAACGACTCTACGGCGCTGAACCTGACCGGGTTCGGGTGATCACTCCCGGTGTCGACCTTGGGGTCTTTCGCCCAGAGCCTTCAGGCAAGGCTGCGGCTCGCCAACGTCTTGGCCTGCAACCAGGCGCAATGGTGGTGATGTTCGTGGGGAGAATCCAACCACTCAAGGCGCCCGATGTCGTCCTCAAGGCCGTTGCTGAGCTGGTGCAACGTCAGCCGCAGCTGCGCGAGCGGCTCGTCGTGCCCATCGTGGGTGGCCCGTCGGGCAGCGGGCTCGATGCGCCATACGCTCTGGTGGAGCTGGCCGCCGAGCTCCAGATCGATGACATCGTGCGGTTCGTGCCACCGGTCGAGCAGTCTCGGCTGGTCGACTATTACCGGGCAGCGTCGTTGGTGGTCGTGCCGTCATACAGCGAGTCCTTCGGGCTGGTCGCCATCGAGGCGCAAGCGTGCGGCACTGCCGTGGTCGCTGCGGACGTCGGCGGGCTGCCAACCGCTGTCGTGGATGGGCGGACCGGTGCGCTGGTGCAGGGCCACGACCCCGCCGACTACGCGCGGGTTATCGGTGGGCTTCTTGCCGATGAGAGCGAGCTCGACCGACTCGGCGCTGCTGGCGCCGTGCACGCGACCCAGTTCGGTTGGGGGCTCACTTTGGCACGCACCTTGGAGGCCTATCGTGCGGCTGGGGTGTTGATGGACGCCGAGCCGATGGCGCTTGCCACGTGAGGCTCGTGGCTTTCGAGTAGCGTTGCCGGATGCCAGAGTCCCCATCGCCGTCAAGTCAGCAGACCACGGTTCGAGACGCGGCCCTGGCAACCGTCGAAGGCGTTCTGGCTGCCGCTGAGCTGGACTTCGCCTCGCCTCGGCCTGGCGTCTTCTCCTTCGACCTGCCGGGGGAGCGCAAGCTGTCCACACCGTGCCAGCTGGCGGTGGGGGATCACACGTTGGCGGTGCATGCGTTTGTGTGCCGCAAACCTGACGAGAACCACGAAGGCGTTCACCGGTGGTTGTTGAGCCGCAACCTCAGACTCTGCGGCGTCGCGTTCGGCATCGACCACAACGGCGACATCTACCTCGACGGTCGGCTCTCGCTGGCTGCCGTGACTGCGGCGGAGGTTGACCGCCTGCTCGGAGCCGTCCTGGCGTATGCCGACGAGTCCTTCAACACCATCCTGGAGCTAGGTTTCGCCTCGTCGATCCGCAAAGAGTGGGAGTGGCGTCGCAGTCGGGGCGAGTCGACGCGAAACCTCGACGCTTTCAGCGGCTGGCTGGAGCGCGACTCCAAATCGTTGTAGACGCATTCAGCCGGCTGTCGGTCCCCGGCTCTACGATGAGCGCATTCGAGGGACCCGGTGCCACTGCGGCTTAGAGCCCTCGCAACCAAGGGGGAAACACCATGAAGAGACGTGTCACCGCGGCCGTAGGGGCCGCGACCGCATCAGCGTTGCTTGGTCTCATGACCAACTCGGGCTCCGCCATACCCGCCGGCATCAGCGCACCGTCCAGCGATGAAAACACGAACCCGTGGGCCCGCGCTCTGCTCGCCGACACTCGGCCTGTCGGACCGCCGCCTCGGGTCACTTATGAAGGCACCACCGCCTCGAGCGCCAACCCTTATCTGGCCATGGTGCCTAATCCGGAAGATATCCGCTGGAGGTACTGGCAGCGCAAGCTTGCAAGTGCGTCGGCGCTGAAGGCGGAGGCAGCGAACGATCTGACGGTCACACCGATCGTCCACGACGAGCAAGAGCCCCAGGGCACCAACGGATCCAACGACCGGCGCAGAAACGCAGAGACGCTGGCCGGCTTCGGACTCCGTGCCGACAAGACCAGCGCTGTTCGAGTGCTCGGCACGTTGTCTCCGCCGCAGCCGAGTTACCGCCCGGCGAAGACGAGGGAAGACAACGGGTCGATCCAGAAGGCGACGCGCACGGGGATCAACAAGCCCGGTGAGGGCATCAAGCTGCGCAGTGTTATCGGTGATGGTCCGCACGGCTCAAGAGGCGACGGCAGCGGCGACTTCGATATCTACAAGGTCAGCGCACGTGCTGGTCAGCGAATCACCGCGAGCAGCAAGGGGAGCGAGCTCTCGACTGTCCTGGTCGTTTACGAACGGTTCGGCTCCCGGTGGGACTGGACCGAGGTCGGGCTCGATTCGCTGAACTACGCGGTGCCCGCAGACGGTGACTACTACGTCCTGGTGGCTGCTTCCGACTCATACCTTGTGGACCCGACGGACTCAGGTAGCGGCACAGGCGCTGGGGAGGAGGGTCCATATCGGCTCAAGCTCGGACTCAGCGTCTTCGATCGTGACTTCTATCGGGTTCGCCTCCGCTCGGGCGATGTGCTGGGTGGCACTGTCAACGGTCGGTCGGAAGATCTCAGTGTGATGCGTCCAGACGGCACCGAAGTCTTCGGGTCGACGCAGGATGCGTCTTTCATCTACCCGATGGAGTCACCGCTTCCCGGTGGTGAACGGGCAACCGTGAGCTACGTCGTCGAAGAGGCCGGCTGGTACACGGTGTCGACCGCGCATGGTCGAGGGGCCTACGACATGCTCCTGGAGCTCTATCGGCCCGGTGCTGAAGCGGAGGGCAGCACACAGAAGATCTTTCTCGACTTCGACGGTGAGCGGGTCAACACGGGAATGTGGGGAGGCAGAGGGGTCAGCAACCTGTCACCGCTGAGTGCCTTCCTCGGGCGTTGGCACCTGCCTTCGAGTGCTGAGGACAGGCTCATCGAAAAGGTGGTCGCCACGGTGAGGGAGAATCTCCGCAGGGACCTGATCGCACGGGGACTGAATGACGATGTTCGGGTGATCGTGTTGAACAGCCGCGACCACGCCGACCCATGGGGGCAGGACAACGTCTCGAGGGTCATCGTGGGCGGAACCATCCAACAATCCGGTCTCTTCACGATTGGAATAGCCGAGTCGATCGACCCAGGGAATTTCGCCCACGAGGAGAGTGCATTGGTGCTGCTCGACATACTGAGTGGGACCAAAGACTCCTACTTCGGGGACGCGTCGCTCAACTACTACCTCAAGCCAGGCAGCAAGAGGGTGGCTTTTGTTGGTCAAGCTCTCGGTAACGTGATTGCCCACGAAGCCGGACACTTCGTGGGCAGTTGGCACGTCGACCAGTTCGACAAGCGGGCCAACATCATGGACCAGGGCGGAAACTTCGCGAAGATGTTTGGGGTAGGCCCGGATGGTGTGGGTGGCACCGACGACGACCGTGACGTCGACTTCGGAGAGAACGAGTTGAACCCGTACGAGGGATTCGAAGGCATCGAGGACACGCTCAACAACACTGCCTGGGCCTTCTGACCTAGCCTCCAGTAAGCCGCCCGGCCCCCTCCTCTTGCCGACCTGTCAGACACCCGGATCGCTCTTTCGAGCCCAGTGTCTGACAGGTCGCAGCGAGCTCTCAGCGGCCTTGGTTCTTGACCGCCTCGATGGCGACCGTAGCTGCCTCCGGATCGAGGTACTGACCGCCTCGCGTGAGGGGGCGCATGTCAGCGTCGAGGTCGTAGCGGAGGGGAATGCCGGTCGGGATGTTGAGCCCGACCACGTCTTCGGCGGACATGTCGTCCAGATGTTTGACGAGTGCTCGCAGCGAGTTGCCGTGGGCCGCCACCAGCACCGTGGCGCCGGTGCGCAGGTCCGGCACGATCGCGTCGTACCAATAGGGCAGCATGCGTTGGACGACATCGGCGAGGCACTCCGTGCGCGGCACGATCTCGTCGGGCAAGTCCGCATAAGGAGCGTCACCGAACTGACTGAACTCGTCGACATCGTCGATTGTTGGCGGTGGCGTGTTGTACGAGCGGCGCCACAACATAAACTGCTTCTCGCCATACTCCGACAGGGTGGCCTTTTTGTCCTTGCCCTGCAGCGCACCGTAGTGGCGTTCGTTGAGCCGCCAGGACCGATGGACCGGGATCCAGTGCCGATCCGCTGTGTCGAGGCATAGCTCTGCGGTTTGGATTGCCCGCCGCAGCACCGACGTGTGAAGTATGTCGGGAAGAACGCCGGCCTCGGTCAGCAGCGACCCGCCTCGAGCTGCTTCGACGCGGCCCTTTTCAGTCAGGGCCACATCGACCCAGCCGGTGAAGAGGTTCTTCGCGTTCCAGTCACTCTCGCCGTGTCGCAGGAGCACGAGACGATAAGTCGCGTCAGTCATGCACGCACCTTATCGCCCATATCAGCTCAATGTCGGTTGCGGTTTCGGCGGCATTCTCAACGCTGAACCGCGACGGGTCGGGTGCTCAGACGGCAGCGGGATGCTGTCCCGTCACCAAGAAGACGATCTTGCGCCCCATCGACACGGCGTGGTCGCCGATCCGCTCGTAGTAACGACCTAGCAGCGCCATGTCGACGGCAGGTTCGACACCGTCACTCCAAGAATCGCTGAGCAAGATGCGGAACATCGACTCGCGCAGCAAATCCATCGCGTCGTCAGCCGCCTCCAGCTCAAGAGCGGCATCAACGTCGCGCGAGGCCACTATCTCGGCAGCGGAAGAGATCATCTCGTCAGCGGTCTGTGCCATCTGCTTGATGGTGCTGACCATGCTCGCCGGCACAGCAGACGTGGGATAGCGAAGCCGAGCGACTTTCGCGACATGCACCGAAAGATCGCCCATCCGCTCCAGATCGGCGACCATCCGCAACGAGGCGACCAGCATCCGCAAGTCACCTGCCACCGGGTTCTGCCGGGCCAAGATGTCGAAGCTGTCATCCTCGATCCGCTCGCGCGCCTCGTCGATCGCGAGGTCTCCGCTGATGACGTCCTCGGCCAGGGTGGCGTCGGCTGTCAACAATGACACTGTGGCCTGAGCTAAGGCGGCACGCACCACGACAGTCATCTGGACGAGCTCCGTCAAGACTGAGTCGAGTTGCTGCTGGTATTGATCACGCATGGCTCCACGGTAGACATGGTCTGGTACATCGTTGGGGAGTCGGGGTTAACGCAGCGTGAACAGTGACGAAAACTGTCGGTTCGAGCACGCCCGCGAGCGGTCGCAGGCCGTGCCCACCTGCGTACGATCGAAGTATGGAAGCATGGGCGGCTGTGCTCGTGGGCGCGGTAGTGGGTGGCGTCGTCGGTGCCATGGCGATGCGAGTGTGGATCGGCCGGTCGACCGAGCAAGACGAGACACCTGTTGCTCCGGCGCCGCTGTTGCCCGAAGGTGTCGCTTCGGTGCTTTCGGTACTTCGCTCCGCCGCGCTCGTGGTGGGACCACATGACCAAGTCGTCAAGTCCAGTGCGCCAGCGCAGATGCTCGGCCTGGTCAATGGCCCCCGGGTGGCGGCCGGTGAGCTGCTCGACTTGGTACGTCGGGTTCGTCTTGACGGACAGATTCGCGAGGAGCAGCTGATTCTGCGCCGGAGCCGCGGCAAAATGGTCACTCACGTGACGGCCCGCGTTGCGCCGCTCGGCAGTCAACTGGTGCTCGCACTTGTGGAGGATCGCACCCGAGAGCGACGCGTCGATGCGATCCGTCGTGACTTCGTCGCCAACGTGAGCCATGAGCTCAAGACTCCGGTGGGGGCGCTCAACCTGCTGGCGGAGGCGGTGACCGAGGCATCCGACGACCCCGAGGCAGTGCAGCGCTTCTCGGCGCGCATGCAGATAGAAAGTCAACGACTCACCCGGCTTGTACAGCAGATCATCGAGCTTTCGCATCTGCAAAGTGACGATCCACTCGAACAGGTCGACCCAGTCTCCGTCGACACCATTGCCGAGCGGGCTATCGACAGGGTGCGTGTCGATGCTGCCGACAAGGGCATCGGGATGCAGTTCACAGGCATGCACGGGTGCCGCGTGATGGGAGACCTGAATCAGCTGGTGGTGGCGCTCGGGAACATCGTCGAGAATGCAGTCGCCTACAGCTCGCCCGGCGGCCACGTCACGGTGTCTGTGCGCAACGTGGAGTCTCGAGTGGAGATCGCGATCACTGACAGGGGGGTTGGCATTCCCCAGGCGGAGATCGAGCGGATCTTCGAACGCTTCTACCGGGTCGACCCCGCAAGGGCCCGAGCCACTGGCGGCACCGGGCTCGGCCTGTCCATCGTCAAGCATGTGGTCGCGACGCATGGTGGCGAGGTGCGCGTCTGGAGCGCCGAAGGTGACGGATCAACCTTCACCTTGTCGCTGCCGGCGTACCACGAGGAGACGCACTATGACAGTGGCCGGCCCCTCGCCGTCCAGGCTCGACCTGACAGCGAGACGCAGTCCGCCTTAGAGACTCAGCCGCAGGAGGCAGTGTGACCCGGGTGCTCGTAGTCGAAGACGAGGAGAGCTACAGCGACGCGTTGGCCTACATGCTTCGCAAAGAGGGCTTCGAGGTCGCTGTTGCCGGCGATGGCCGCGCGGCGCTCGCCGAGTTCGCCCGAAGTGGCGCCGACATCGTGCTCCTCGACCTCATGTTGCCTGGCCTGCATGGCACGGAGGTATGCAGGCAGCTGCGCCAGACGTCGAGCGTGCCCGTGATCATGGTCAGCGCCAAGGACGCCGAGGTCGACAAGGTTGTGGGCCTCGAGCTCGGCGCTGACGACTATGTGACAAAGCCGTACAGCCCACGAGAGTTGGTAGCTCGCATCCGCGCCGTCCTCCGTCGCGGTGTCGAGCCGGACCTGATGCCAGCCTCGTTGGAAGTGGGTGGGGTGCGCATGGATGTGGAGCGCCACGTGGTCACCGTCGCCGGTGCCGAGATTCGACTGCCTCTCAAGGAGTTCGAGCTTCTGGAGATGTTTCTGCGTAACGCCGGCCGAGTCCTGACTCGCGGGCAGCTCATCGACAGGGTCTGGGGCGCCGACTATGTCGGCGACACCAAGACGCTGGATGTCCACGTCAAGCGTCTGCGCGCCAAGATCGAGGCAGATCCCGCGAATCCGCGCTTCCTGGTCACCGTTCGCGGGCTCGGCTACAAGTACGACGCTCAAGGCCAGGCCCGACCCAATGCATGAACGATCGGCCGCTATTGGGTTGGTTCCGCCTCAGTCGGTGCAGCCGATGACTCAGCGCCGGGGATGGTGACGTCGGCGTAGTCACCGGTGTCGGGAAATACCGGCGCCTCCACCGTAACCGGCTCGGCCTGGTCAAAGGTGACGTTGAGGGTCACAACGCCACCGACCCGGAGGTTGTCGCCACTCAGCTGGATCTGGGCACCGTCTGCCAATTGCAGCGACTCTCCAGACTGCAGCTCGATGGGCTCGGTAGCCGGCTTGACGGTGATCTGGTTGCCTTCGTCGTCGGTGGCGGCCACGCTCACCAGTGAATCCGGCTGCTCTGCGGAGTTGATCAACCGTGCCACGACGCTTCCATGGCCCGCCTCGTCGGCGACGACCAACGCGCCCATGACGTAGACGTCGCTTTCCTTGTTGTTGTCGCCGTCGGCGGGTTGGTATATCTGGTTCGTCTGGGCCCCGAAGTTTGCACCGCACCCGGTGATAGCCGCTACGGACACGAGCGCGATAGCGGCCATTCGCACCCCGAGGACGCGGGCAGCCGACGTGGTCCGGGCAACGCCCATTATTCTCGTCCGCACGATGCGACGCCCTCCTGAGTTGCATGCTGGCCCTGGTGTGCAATTGCAGCTATTGGTGTCTACCTGTCATCGGCCGACGCTTCCTGGTCGATCGCGCCAACCAAGGCAGGCGCACGCAGCCTATCGAAAGCCACCAGAGCCAGCTTGACCGGACCGAATTCATCGACCGCGACGCCGCGGCTGGGGGCGCTTCCCGGGAGTTGGTCGCATCCAGGCGCTGTGGCATACGCACGTCAGGCATCGTTTGTCAACCCTCAATTTCGGCTCTGACCTGGGATGATGCGGAATGCCGAAGGTGTGGATCGTGCTATCCTGGTTCTCTGGAAAGGGGTAACTGGCTTATGAGTTTTACGGTCGGCGAGACGGTTGTGTATCCCAATCATGGGGCCGCTGTCATCGAAGATATTGAGACCCGTCAAATCAAAGGGGAGGACAAGCTTTATCTCGTCCTTCGTATCGTGTCCCAGAACGATCTTGTGGTGCGTGTCCCTGCGTGCAACCTCGATCTCGTGGGCGTGCGCGATGTCGTAGATCAGGCGGGGCTCGAGCGGGTGTTCAGCGTTCTGCGCGCCGAGCACACCGAAGAGCCGACCAACTGGTCTCGGCGTTACAAGGCCAACCTCGAGAAGCTGCACTCCGGTGACGTGATGAAGGTCGCCGAGGTCGTGCGCGACCTGTGGCGTCGCGAGCGCGAGCGGGGCCTTTCCGCGGGTGAAAAGCGGATGCTCGCCAAGGCGCGGCAGATTCTCGTGTCTGAGCTTGCGCTTGCCGAGCACACCAACGAGGACAAGGCCGAGACGATTCTCGACGAGGTCCTCGCTTCCTAGTCCCGCAATATGGCGACCGTCCTGGTGCTCGTGCCCACCCTTGGGCGCGAGCACCTCACCTGCGAAGAGCTCGATGGCCGCCAGCTGCTTGACCGGGCTGTCAGTGCCTCGGCTCTCAACCTTGGCGCGCACGTCACGGTGCTGGTCTGCCCAGAGTTCGAGCCGATCATCCCCCTTTTGTCACCGGACACCACCCTGTTGCTCGTCGATCATGCCGGGGCAGATGAGGCGATTCGCGCTCTCACTGCGGCTGCCGATGTGGTGGTGGTCTCTGATCCGCTGTGCCCTCTCGTGCCGACCAGCTTCATCTCGACCCTGGTCGAGACGCTGAGCCTCCGCCTTGGCGCGGGACGCGACGTGCCTGCCCTGATAGCCACCCGGCGGGTTGTGGACACGCTCAAACACGTCAATGCAGCCGGCCTGGTCACAGCCACGGTCGACCGCGAGACGGTTCGTGCTGTGTTGTCTCCGGTGGTGACAACGGGACGACGCTTGAACGACATACCCGATCTCACTGCGGCCCTGTCAGATCCCGCTGTCCTGGTGCGTGAACTGCAACTCACCGGTGATGTGGAGCTCGTCTCGGCTCCGGAGTCGGCGAGACGGGTGGGTGGCCGGGCCGACCTGTTGGCCATGAGCGGCTCGTCACCTGACTAGCCCGTTATGGGCATCCGAACAGACGCTCGGCCAGAGCAAGATCCTCGGCGTAGGTGATCTTGATGTTGGCATCGTGACCAGGCACGCACCTCACCTGCAGGTCGCTGAACCGTTCCACGCAGCTCGCGGTGTCCGTGCCGACAAACCCGACTCTCGCTGCTCGCCTGTGAGCGTCGAGCAGCGGGCGAGCCTGAAACGCCTGTGGCGTCTGTACGGCGACCACCTCATGGGCAGCGGCCACCACCGCAGAGTCGAGGGAGATGAGGGGTGGCGCCGGCCGCACCGGCAGTGCGCCGCCATGCGCCCTCGCCGCCTCGATGACGTCGGCGAACAGCTGGGGTTCAGCCAAGGGGCGGGCCGCGTCGTGAATGAGCACGATACCGATGCGGCCGGCTTCGATTTGGGGAGCCAATCGCTGCAGAGCGTTCCACTCGGACTCGTGGCGACTCGACCCACCAGTGACGTATCGGATGGGGAAGGGCAGATCGCGTGACAGCAGCGCCTCAGCTGCGGCAAGGTCCCTCTCGGCTCCCACCAAGATCCGCTCGATGACATCGGGCAAGCCGAGAGTGGCCTCGATCGACCGAGTGACGACCGCGCGTCCGGCCAGAGGCAGGAACACCTTGTTGACGGGGTTTTCCATCCGGCTGCCGGAGCCGGCCGCGAGCCAGACGCAGGCCACTCCCGCGCCCGCTTGACCAGTGGTGGTGCTCTGCCCAACCTCGACTGTCGGGCCGGTCATGCTGCCGCAGCAGCCTTCACAGTCGACGGCTCACGGGCTGGTCTCGAGCTGGACGAGCGCTGTGGCGATGGCCGCCATACCTTCTCCACGACCGGTGAGTCCGAGTCCGTCGGTGGTGGTCGCGGAAAGGCTGACACTCGCCCCGAGTGCCTGCGTCAAGATGTTCTCCGCCTCGATGCGGCGGGGGTTGAACTTGGGCTCGTTGCCGATGACCTGGGCAGAGACGTTGCCGACGGTCACGCCTGCTAAACCGAGGCGGCGGGCGGTCTCGGCGACCAACGCGACACCGCTGGCGCCGGACCACTGCGGATCGGAGGTGCCGAACTGGCTGCCGAGGTCACCAAGTCCCGCCGCCGACAGCAGCGCATCACAGATCGCGTGGGCAACCACGTCGCCGTCGGAATGTCCCGCGAGGCCGACGTCCGAATCCGCCCAGTGCAAACCAGCCAGCCACAGAGGTCTCCCGGCGATGAGCGTGTGCACGTCAAGGCCGATGCCGGTGCGGAGAGACTGAAGCGCGCTCACGGCCCGATCATGCCAGCCAGCGCTGTCCAGTGAGTGGTATCACGAAACAGTGAGACTCGCGCCGCAGCAGTCCAAAGCATTACCGTCCTCAGGCGCAGTGCGGCACTATCGAGGTATGCGGAGCAGAACAGGGGTGGGCACAGTGCTCGGCCTGGCTTCAGCCGGAGCCGGCCTGGCCGTGTCAGAGCTGCTGAGCGGCCTGCTGCATCTGCGACTGTCACCTCTGGTCGCGTTGTCGGAGTGGATCATCAAGCTGACACCAGGTTCGGTGATCGAGTTCGGCATCCAACTCCTGGGCCAGAACGACAAGCCGGTGCTCATCGCCTTGACGCTGGTCGGTCTGGTGCTGGCGAGCTGCCTCGTGGGCGTCTGGGCCATCCGGTCGATGTTGGGGGCTCAGTCGGTCTTCGTGCTGATGGGCGTCGTGCTGCTGCTCGCCGTACACGAGCGTCTGTCGTCGTCGGTAGCGTCCTTCGCCCCCGCCGTGGCGGGAGTGGCTGCGGCGATGGTCGCCTTGGCCCTGCTCGCCCCGAAGGCGCGAGCTGCCGTGGCTGGAGGTGGCGGCGCTGACCCAGCGGAGGCGGGAGCGACCCAAGACACCTCTCGACGGAGTTTCTTGAGGTTGGCAGGTGGCGTCGCGCTAGGCGCAGTCGTGGTGGGAGCCACCGGACGGGTGCTGGCCCAGGGTCGCGCCGTTCTGGAGACCGCCCGAGGCAACCTCAACCTTGCGGTGACGGCAGGCAGCAAGCCCTCGGGTGTGGACGTCGGTCTGGCTGGGATCGCTCCCTGGCGGACATCTCAGGAGCGCTTCTATCGGATCGACACGGCGCTGTCCGTGCCCCAGATCCTGCCGATTGAGTGGCGGCTGCGCGTTCACGGCAAGGTTGAGTCCGAGCTCACCTTGACCTACCAAGATCTCCTCGATCGACAGCTAACCGAGGCGTGGGTGACGCTGTGCTGTGTGTCGAACGAGGTCGGCGGCGACCTCATCTCCAACGCCTGGTGGTCCGGCGTTCGCATCGCTGACGTGCTTCGGGAGGCTGGAGTCTCTGCGGACGCCGACGCGGTTCTGTCGACATCTGAGGACGGCTGGACCTGCGGCACACCCCTGGGAGCGCTGACCGACGACCGCAACGCTTTGCTGGCGTTTGCCATGAATGGCGAGCCGCTCACTCCGGAGCATGGTTTCCCGGTGCGCATGGTGGTGCCGGGCCTTTATGGCTATGTGTCCGCCACCAAGTGGGTGGTCGATCTTGAAGTCACGCGCTTCGCGGACATCGAGGCGTTCTGGACCGGTAACGGCTGGGCCGAGGAGGGTCCGGTGAAGACCCAGTCACGCATCGACGTGCCAATGGGCGGTGCAACGGTCAGGGCGGGTGACGTCGCCGTGGGCGGGATCGCCTGGGCTCAACACACCGGCATCACCAAGGTGGAGGTGCGGGTCGACGAAGGTGCTTGGCAGCAGGCCGAGCTGGGCAGCGAGCCCACGACGGACAGCTGGCGTCAGTGGTTCTATGCCTGGCCGGCGACGATTGGGGATCACCAGATCCAGGTGCGGGCGACCGACGCCTCGGGTTACACGCAGACGGGCGATGAAGTCGACGTCGTACCCGATGGCGCAACGGGCTGGCACACTATCGATGTCACCGTGAGCTGAGCCGGATCAATCCACCTCGGCGGCTGGTGCCACGAAGGTATTGCATCCGGCCAGATCGTTGTCATTGAAGGCGGCGAAAATCCACGCGCGGTTCGACTCGCCGGAACCGTGGTCGCGTTGGTTCTCCGGTGCTCCCGGCTCATCGCCGAAAGAGCCAGCCGCGCGATCGAGCTGACTCAGCCGTTGGTCGTCGATCGGGAAGCTGTCGGCGATGGCCCCCAGAAACAGTCCGCCCATGCAGCTGGCTTGCAGCTCCAGCCGACGGTTGAGGTTGAGCCGCTGGTCATAGTCGTCGTATACCGCCGCCTCGAAGGCACCGATGAGCCCGGTCTCCTGCTGAACGTGATGGGCGAACTCGTGGCCTATCAAGATGGCGTAGGCGACGTCGATGCTGTCGAAGAATTCGCGCACCTGCGGCACGTCCGCGTACATCACCGCGTCACCGGGGCAGTAGAAGGCGAGCGTCCGTCCATCCTGAGGGCTGGCACTGCCACACGGAGTTATGACTGGGGAGTCGAAGACGACAAGACCGGGTTTCGCGTGGGTGAACCCGGCGGCCTCGATCGGCACTCCCCACGTCTCATCGAGGCATTCCATCAGCGTCTTGTAGAAGCGGGTCTGCTCCTCCTTGCCGGCCTCGCCCAGGTCCTCGGCAGGGCATTGGCCGTTGGCGAGCCCGCCTTGGACATAGAGCGGGTTATCGGTCAACACGGCTTGTGCGTCACCGGGATCGACCTGGCCCGAGCCGGGACCCGAGGGTTGGGCGGGCGCGTGATCGATGGCGTCGGCCCGAGACGAGTCCGGTGTGCCTAGCGCAGCGGAGACGATGATCAACGCGAAGAACAATGCCGCAGCGCCACCCAGCAAGCCGAGCAGGAGCCTTGCCGGTCCGCTGGAGCGTCGAGGAGGAGGAGGGGCTGAGGACCAATGGCCGTATCCCCACGGAGAGGGCTGTTGCGGGTAGGGCTGACGCGCGGCATGAGGCCGCGGGGGATAGCCAGGCTGCGGCGGCGGTTGGTAGTGGTTCGGCTGGTATCGGTCATAGGGGTGCGGCTGATAGGTGGGGTAGCCAGCCTGGTCTCGCGGGTGGCGAGTCACGGGGAATGTGAACGACTGGTCGGCATCCGCAGGGGCGGCGTGCCCACTACTCGGAATCTGTGGTGGGGGTAGCACCGGCGCCGCTCTGAGCGGCCGGTGCTGCGGCTGCTCGCTCATCAGATCCCCTCGCCGCAGGCTGGCGCTTCGACGGGCGCGCCCTCTTCGCACATTACCCTGACGCCATGACGGCGAGGTGGGGATCGAGGGTGGATGTACGTCGAGAGGCGCGAACCGGCGTACTCGTGCTTGCAGCGACGGCCGCCCTGCTTGCATCGTCCGACGGAGCGCTGGCCGCCGATTCCGGGGATTACGCGGTCTCGCGCTACTCGGCGATCGTCACGGTCGTCCCCGATGGCAGCATCGAGGTGTCGGAGACAATCACCTTCGACTTCAGCGGTGGCTCCACCGATTCTGTGCAGCGCACCTTCTCTGTGCAGGAGGCGTATGACGCCGAGGCTGATCGGGTCTATGAGCTGACGGATGTCGCAGTGGACGTCGGCGAGTCGCCTGCAGACGTCGATGTGTCGTCGGCGGACGGCGTCGAGACACTCAGCATGGACTTCGCGGAGGAACAAAGCGGTGAGCTGACGCTGGACCTCTCCTACACCGTCGATGGGGTGGTGGCGAGCACGGTCGATGGCCTCGAAGTCCGCTGGCCGGTGGTGCAGGGCTTCGGTGTCCCCGTCAACAACGCCAGCGTCGAATGGAACGCTCCCAACGTCCTCTGGCTGTCCTGCCTGGCGGGATCTCCGGGCTCGAGTCGCCCCTGTACGACGGCACAGCTGGCTGAGGTCGCCAGCCCCACCATGACGCAGCTAACGGTCGAGCCGGGTGAGCAGTTGGTCGGGATCCTGGGGCTGGGTGCGGGCTCGGGTGTTGAGGCAAGCGGTGACCTCGAGCCTCGCCGCAGCCTTGCGCGCTCCTTCACCGCGACAGGGGCCGAGCTGTGGGTTGCTGTCGGGTGTTTGGTGCTCGGCCTGCTGGCGGCCCTCGCCTTGTGGTGGAGGCGCGGTCGCGACTCTCGTCCTGGCGGCGCCGGCAGCTCAGCTCCGCTGCTCGCGGACGGTGATGGCGGCGTACTCTTCGCGCCACCGAGCGGGGTGCGTCCGGGCCAGATGGGGACGCTGGTCGACGAACGGGTCGACATCGTCGACGTGAGCTCCACCATCATCGACCTGGCGACGCGCAACTATCTCTTCATCGAGGAGCTGCCTCACGACCATTACGGGCGGATGGACTGGCTCCTGCGGCGCCGCAACGACCCAGGAGATGAGCTGCTCGGCTACGAGCGAGGGATCTTCGAGGCGGTGTTCGCTGACTCGGCTGAGGTTCGCGTCTCCGAACTGGACTCGCGGCTGCGGGATCGGCTGGCCGTCATACAGGCGTCGATGTATGAGGACATGGTCGCGCAGGGCTGGTTCGCCGAACGCCCTGACGCCGCGCGCAACCGGTGGACCACCGCTGGGTGGGTCCTGATCGCGGCAGGGGTGGTGCTGGCGGCGGTGCTCGCCTTGACTGGCACGTTCGGCCTGCTCGGCTTGGCCGTGGTGATGGCCGGTGCGGCGCTTGCCCTGGCGGGTCAGCTGGCACCCGCGCGCACCGCCAGGGGGGCTGAGGTGTTGGCAGCGCTCAAACAGTTCCGGAGGTATCTGGAGCGAGCTGAGATGTCTGACCTGCCAGCCCGGCAGCGAGAAGAGCTGATCTCGCGTTTCTATCCGTATGCGCTGGTGTTCGGCTTTGGGGAGCGTTGGGCTGAGGCCTTGGCTGCGACAGATGACGACCCCGACCCCGATGAGCCGGTCTACTGGTACGGCGCTCCCCGCGACTGGCATCTCTCAGACGCTGCGCCCTCCCTGGGACACCTCTCCACGAGTCTCAACGCGATGATCTCGTCTCGGCATCTGCTCAGCGACTAGCCGGAACCGGATTGCGCGGGTGGTCCTGGCGTGAGGAGACTGGATCACGGTCGCCATAGCCGCCGCAAGCCAGTCATGCCGAGGCGGGAGCCGGCCCCAAACGACGCGGCCCGCCCTCAAACGTGCCAAAGCGCGTGACCCGCCAACACAGGGTTAGCTAGCGGAGGCCGTGCGCAGAGAGGTCGCGGAGCATAGCGATCTCCGCGCCATGGTGGATGGCTTCGCGGTTGATGTGGGGCACAAGTTCAGCCATCGAAGCCTCCGGCCGGTGGGGCTCACTGGGGCCACAGGGACGGCATAGGCCTTCGACGTCCCGCAAACCAGGCCGCGTAGGCCTCGTCGAGTTGGTCGAGTGCCTCCCCGGCCGTGCCTGCGTACGCGAAGGTCTCGTCGTCGAGCACCGATCCACCGAAGTGCCGACCCACCCGGCTCAGGAACACGTCTACGATGACATGCCCAAGTCGCCAGGCGATCGTGGTGAATGGCTCCTGCTCATACTGATCGAAGGTGTCGCAGTCGCCCAGTCACCTGATCCATGCAGCTGCGGACTCAGATCACGATCGCGCCGGCGGATGCTCCAGCAGTTCGCAACCGGCTCCCAGAAGTACTCGTCGTCGCTCAAGCCCTCGAGCCGGGGCCGCAGCTGTCGTTGCCAGTGCCAGTCGAGCTGGTCAACCAACTCGGACCCCCAGGTCTGCCCTGAGCCGTCACCACCGGTGGCCCGTTGCGCTGGTGTTCACCCGTGATGCCCGTTCGTCGGGATGGAGCGCTTCCGGAGCTGGAATGACCTAACCGTGCCGCCCGATCTGGGTAGCCAGCCGCCCTCGAACTCCTGCCGATCAAAAGTAGCCGTGAACTGGAGAGGCGGTCACCAGTTGGTGTGTCTGCCCGCCTGCGGGAGCGCCACGGAGCGCGGATGGATGACGTAGACGACGCCGCCCGACGT
>JACCXO010000123.1 GCA_013696975.1 Nocardioidaceae bacterium
CTCGCGGTTGGTCAGCGCGCTGCCCGCGCCACGGCACGATATATCCACGCGAGACCTGATCCGTCCCTCTCGTCCCTGACCGGATGCCCGGGTCAACCAACGAGAGTTAACCGTCGATACGGCGAGAGACGCGTGACCGTAGATGAGAGCGCTCTCATCAAACGCTCACGTTCTCTCGATCTTGAGGTGCCACACTTCTGGTGTGATGGGACTGGCAAAGGCGGCTGCGGCACTGTGCGGAGTGGCCATCTTCGGCGCTGTCGGCATGTACGTCGTCGACCCCTTGACTGAGATCGATGCGCCTCCCAGTGTGGGCGACCCGGTTGAGATCAAGCCTGATTCGAGCGCCGATACGCCTCCCAGTGCGGGTGACCCGGTTGAGAACAAGGCAGATTCGAGCGCCGATCCGTCAGTCCGCGGTCCGACCCCTGGCAAAGTCTCCGAACCGCAGCCACCCGAATCACATCCTCGCGCCGATGACGGCGCAAGTGCGGACTCGGCTGCTGAACCCGCTCACGAACGTGACGAATCGGAAAACGGCGTTCCCGACGTATTTCCCGAACCGCAGCCCATCGATGATGATGGAGACGGCGATGATGAAGGTGGCTCGGATACTCCGGACAGCCCCGACGACGACGGCCAAGACGACGATGAGCAAGACGACGACGAGCCTGACGATGACGGCCAAGGAGACGATGGCCCCGAGGACGACTAGGAGAGGCAAGCCGTTTCCACGCAAGCGCCACGCCGGTGGTCGAGGGCGATCTCGGTACGATCCCGGATCACGGCAGCGGTGGTCACCTTGTCTGGGCTCGCCCTGACGGGGGCGGGTCTCGTTGTGTACGTCATCGAGTCCCAGCGGCTCGAAGAATCGGTGAACACGAATATCAAACAGGAGATCGCGGAGTTCGAGCGGCGACAGAAGCGAGGGGACCCCGACACCGGGATCACCTACGACTCGGCCATCAACTTGATGACGGCCGCCCTGCGCAGCAACGTCCCGAGTGAGGACGAAGTGATCGTCGCGATGTGGGGCGGCGAGTTCCAGCTCGAGCAGCCGGGAGAGCTCAGCGAGCTGGTGGCCAACCCCGACTTCCAGTCGAACGTGATCAGCATGGCTGCATCCGGCGGAGTCCGCGACATCGTCACCGGCTATGGCCAGGTCCGCGTCGCGGTGAAACCGGTTAGTGATGACAAGGTCACCGGGGCGATCGTGTTCGGCCACTACTTGGACAACGTCAGGAACGACCTGCGCGATCTGATGCGGACCTATGCCTTCATAGCAGGGTTTGCGCTGCTGGCCGTCGCGATCGGGGCGTACGTCGTGTCAGGCCGCCTCCTCCGACCGGTCAGGGACTTGCGGGACACCGCTCGCGAGATCTCAGAAAGCGACCTCAGCCGGCGGATCACCGCCTCCGGCAACGACGACCTCACCGACCTGACCCTCACGGTGAACGCGATGCTCGACCGTCTCGACGAGGCGTTCTCCACTCAACGACAGTTCCTCGACGACGTCGGTCACGAGCTTAAGACCCCGATCACGATTGTGCGTGGGCACCTCGAGCTGATGAGCGAGACCGACTCGGCTGAGGTCGATGCGACGCGGACTCTGGTGCTCGACGAGATGGACCGAATGGCCAGGCTCGTCGAGGAGCTGATCTTGCTCGCCAAGAGCCGCAGGCCTGGGTTCCTCCGGCTGGAGCAGACCGATCTCGCAACGCTGACCGCTTCGCTGTTCGACAAGATGCGCGGACTCGCTCCAAGGGACTGGCGGCTTGGGAAAGTGGCCAAGGGGGCGGGGGCGCTCGACGGGCAACGGGTGACCCAGGCCATGCTCCAGCTAGCTAGCAACGCCGTACGTCATACGGACGAAGACGACGTCATCTCTGTCGGTTCGAGCTTGGACGCCACCACACTCTCGCTGTGGGTGCGAGACACCGGTAACGGTATCCGTTCCGCTGACCAGGCCGAGATCTTCGAGCGGTTCAAGCAAGGTACCCAGGCCGGTGAGGGCAGCGGGCTGGGGCTCGCCATTGTCAGCGCGATCGTCGAGGCGCACCGTGGCGAGGTGAACGTCGAGTCGAGGCTGGGCCAGGGCGCGACCTTCACGATCAGGATTCCGAGAGGACAGACTTGGTGAACCGCATTCTCATCGTCGAGGACGAAGTCAGGATCGCGTCGTTCATCGAGAAGGGGTTACGGGCGGAGGGCTACACGCCGACGGTAGTGGCCGACGGCATGTCGGGGCTCGACTACGCCGTGAGCGGTGAGTTCGACCTGGCGATCATCGACATCGGGCTCCCACGGATGGACGGCTTCACCGTCTTGCAGAAGATGCGGGAGATGGGCAGCGCGATCCCGGTGATCGTGTTGACGGCCCGCGACTCCGTGGCTGACACCGTGCGGGGACTCGAGGGCGGCGCCGACGACTACATGCCCAAACCGTTCCGCTTCGCGGAGCTGATCGCCAGGGTACGGCTACGCCTGCGGCCACGCTCCGGCGCTGACGAGGAACAGACGCTGCTGACGCGAGGCAATATCGCGTTGAACCTGCTGCGACGTGAGGTCACGGTGGCCGACCGGCCGGTGGAACTGTCGGCCCGTGAGTTCGCGCTGGCGGAGATGTTCCTAAGACACCCGGGTCAGGTGCTGTCGCGGGAGCAGTTGCTGTCGCACGTGTGGGGCTACGAGTTCGATCCGGGGTCCAATGTGGTCGACGTGTATGTGGGTTACCTGCGCAAGAAACTCGGGGGGAAGCTGATCAAGACCGTCCGCGGCACGGGATATCGGCTCGACAGCTAGCCAGGCCAGCTGCACCAGAAATCGCTCAGGTCGCGCTGATCTTGAAGCCGGACAGCCGTGGCTTGGGTAAAGCCTCCATGACGGGGCTGACCAACTCCGCGAGCTCAATCGGCGTGGGTCGCTGGGTCGGGTCAGGATCGAGGCACGCGTAGATCAGCTTGCCGACGACATCGGGGACGAACTTCGGCAGCTCGTACGGTGCCACTTCGAGCTGCGGCCACTGCTCTGCAGCGGGCGCGTCCTCGTCCTTGACGCCCTTGTCGAATGGACGATAGCCGGCAGCGGCATGGAACAAGGTGACGCCGATTCCCCAGATGTCGGTGGCGAACGTCGGACTGCGTCCAGGCTTGGGAAGGCACTGCTCAGGCGACATGTAGGCGTCGGTGCCAATCGGGTCCGTGAGAGCCGCGGCTGCATCGGACGAGCGCGCGACGCTCAAGTCGATGAGCTTGGCCGGAGCTCCCATGATGATGTTGCTGGGCTTGATGTCAAGATGCACGATGTCCATCTGGCGCAAGTAATGGGCGGCCGAGCACAGTTCGACAGCGAGCGGCATGAGCTGTTGCAGCGGCAATGGCCCGTGTCGTCGGATCAGCGAAGACAGCCGCGGGCCATCGAGGCTCTCCAACACCATGAGAGGTCGAGCGCCGGTCGGGTCGGCGTGAAAGCCGCGGACGATGACAGGGTGGTTGAGTAGCTTCAGGATCTCCACCTCCCGTTGCAGGCCGCGAATCGTCTGGCGGTCTTCGGTGAGGTTCGGTCGAACCACTTTCACCACCACCGGAGAGTAGAAGTGGTCATCGAAGGCAAGGTAGGCCTCATAGGAGGAGCCGCCCCCGAGCAGGCGCATGGCGGCCAGCCCGGGGACGATCTCGTCACCCTCGTGGAAGTCCCACGATGTGCTCATCTCGGACTACCAGTTGCGCCGGGTGTCGTTGCGGCTGCGGTCGTTGGTGTGATTCTTGCTCTTGTCCTTGGTGCGGTCGCCGCCGTCACGGGTCCAGTCGCGGGTGAGGTCACCGCGGCTGCGGTCCCTGTCGCGAGTCACTCCGGTCTTGCGGCTGTTGGTGGAGTCGTTGCTGACACGCGACCGGCTTCGGCTGGTGTCGTCATCATCATCGTCGTCGTCGGCAACCCAGCTGACCGAATCGAGCTCACGCTTGTACACCGCCACATCGTCACCGGCGGCATTGGCCGAGGTTGTTCCTAGGGTGAGCAGCCCAGCTCCGACCGAGCCTGCCAGCGCGAGCACGCCATTGCGGATGAGTGTCTGCATGTCCTTCTCCTTCTTCAGGGAGCCATGATGGCTCGTTGACTTACCAACGATCCTGGCCACCTGGAATAAGGCACGGATGAAGGCTTTCTGAGAGTCCTCTCATCGCTGCGTTGACCCGGCGAGCGCCGGCTGCGTCAACCGGCCGCTGCTGGTGCTGGCTCAGCTGAGCTTGGATTGCGGATCAGGGCGTATGACGTCAAACCGCCACCGACCAGCAGCGCCACACAAATCCACATCGCCTGCTGGTAACCAGCGGACAACGCGGCAGGTCGGTCGTAGTCGGCTCCGGCCAGTCCCACGACCGCTGGCAACGCCGAGACCGCCAGCAGCGACCCGGCTCGCGCCACGGCGTTGTTGACGCCACTGGCGATGCCGGCGTTGCGATCGGGCGCAGCGGCAAGAACGGTGCCCGTCAAGGGCGCCACCAGCAGTGCCAGTCCAAGCGCAAACACC
>JACCXO010000024.1 GCA_013696975.1 Nocardioidaceae bacterium
GGCGGCCACGATGGCCCCGACATCCAGGTTCAGTGTCGACACCAGCTTCGCTGGACCCTTGGGCCACGGGGCGACACCCCACTCGAACTCGTTGTCGACGCCATATGCCTGGAGGTCACAACCGCACATGTCGATGACCGCTATCTTCCCGGACTTCCACGCCGCCAACTGTGGATCGTCGGCTCCAGAGGCAACTCCGGCCGCGAGTTGGTCATTGGCCAGTACGTGATGCACGTTGGCCAGGTCCGCACCGAACTGAGTCCCCTCGATGTTCTCGTCCGAGTCGAGCAGGAGCTTGCGGGACTCCGGGTCGTACTTCACAGCGCCGTACCCCAGCGCCATCAACCCGGTGTCCCAGTGGCCGAGGCCGAACTGCACGATGTCGTCGGGGTTGAACCCGGCATCGGCCGCGTTGCGACCGCTCGAGTCGAGAGTGAGCGCCTTGGTGACTTCGAGGAGGGCGTCGTAGTCCCAGCCGGCCGCGTCCCACTGCTGCGGTGGTTCATCGATCCCGGCTGCGGCGAAGAGGTCCTTGTTGTAGGCGATGGTGTGCGTGAACACCGCCGCCGGTAGACCGATGATGACATCGGAGTCGGGGCCGTAGTAGTTGGGCGCCTTGGCGCCGGCCACCGCCGCATCGATGAACGATCCCAGATCCACGTCGGCGTCGCGCAGATATGTCGCGAGGTCCAGCCAGACCTTTTGATCGAGATAGAGGGAAAGGCCGAATACTCCAGTAGGCAAGATGATGTCGGGCGGCGTGCCTGCAGCGATCAGCACCCCAAGCTGGCGCTGGGCTTCCTCCCCGTCGGGTATCCGGCGGAACGAGATTTGGCTGCCGCCACCTGCCGCCAATGCTTTGGCGAGCTCTTCCTGCGTGGGAATTTGCTCCGGTGCATTACCGGTGCCGAACCCGACGAGCACGTCGAGGGCGTCGCGACCTTCCGCTCCGCTTTGCTGCTTGGAATCGCTGCAGGCGGCCAGCAGAGCGGGCCCGAGCGCGACTGTCGGTGTTAGGTAGGCGGCGCGTCGGAGCAGCTCGCGGCGGGTCAGGCCGGTCAATTTTTTTTCTCCTCAGTCGAAGCTGCGGTCAGAACGAAGGTCTAGACGCGGTCCGGGCCTCCTCCGGGGGCAGAAACCTCGCGTTTATCGGCGTACATGGCGTTGAGCAGGTCGAGCGAATCCAAAACGGAGCGTGCCTCGGACTCGTCCATCCGCGATAAGGCGAAACCCATGTGCACCAGCACCCAGTCACCAATCTGTGGCAGACCAGCAGCATCACCGATGAGCATCGCGGCCGAGACGTGCTGGTGCTGCCCTTGCACGTCGACGAGCATTCTTTGCCGAAGGAGGTCAACGGGTTCGACAACGCTGCCGGGCATTCCTAGGCACATCGCCGGCCCTCTCAAAATCGCGGTCACACCTATTTAGATGCGGCCTTATCCTAGGGCGAACCAAAGCCGCAGCCACCGTTGGGCGGGTAGGGTCGGCCCATGCGGGTCGCTTTCGTGGGCAAGGGCGGTGCTGGCAAGTCGTCTCTCGCGGGTACTTTCGCACGTGTGCTGGCGGGCACCGGTGAGCGAGTGCTAGCGCTGGACTCCGACCCGATGCCGGGCCTGGCCTTCTCTTTGGGGATCGACCGCGTCGACGAAGGTTTGCCGGATGAGACGGTTGAGGAGTACAACGACGACGGCCATCGCCGATTTCGGCTGAGGCAGGGCCTAACAGGAGTTGGCGCCGTCGAGCGATACGCCGTCCAGGGTCCTGACGGGGTGCACTTCCTTCAACTTGGGAAAGCCCACGGTCAGCGGTGGGACAACACTCGCCAGCACTTCGGCTTCCAGCATGTCCTGGACGACCTCCCCGGGGACGGCTGGAGCATCGTCGGGGACCTGCCCGGGGGAACCAGGCAGCCGTTCATGACCTGGGGGCGGTACGCGGACACGTTCCTCGTTATCGTCGAACCCACCCCCGCCTCATTGCTGACCGGTCGTCGCCTAGCCCGCTTGGCCGCGACGGCCCAGGCGCCGCGCGTGGTCGTGGTCGCCAACAAGGTCCGGGAATCCGAGGAAGTCGAGCGGGTCGGCGAACGCACCGGGCTGCGAGTCCTCGGCGCCGTCCCGTTCGACCCCGAACTGGAAACGGCGGATCGGCTAGGCCGGGCCGTGCTCGACCACGACCCTCAAGGTCAGACCGCCACGGCGGTACGATCGCTGATGGATGTTCTTCTGACTGGAATGGAGCCCTCATGAAGATCGCTGTCGTTGGCAAGGGTGGATCGGGAAAAACGACCACGTCGGCCGTTCTGGCTCGTACTTTTGCACGGCAAGGACGGGCGACGTTGGCCCTGGACTGCGACACCAATCCCAACCTCGGCATCTCGCTGGGACTGGGTGAGGAGGTGACGGAGAGCCTGATCGCGCTGCGCGATGCGGTCGACACCGGCGAGCAGGAACATGCGTCGAGCGCGGACGACCTGGTACGGCGCTTCGGCGTCGAGGCGCCCGACGGGGTGCATCTGGCGGTCGTCTCCGCGATCCAAAACCCGGAGCCGGGTTGCCCTTGATGCGGTATCTCACCTGAGCAGTTGCTCGGGCAGCTGGCACGTCCCGGTACCATCGTCGTTGCTGACTTCGAGGCCGGTCTCGGCACCGTCATGCGGCTCGACGGCCGTCCGGTGGACGTCGTCGTCGTGGTCGTGGAGCCGACCGCGAAGTCACTTGAAGTTGGCCGCCGCGCCGCCGATCTCGTCCGCGAGAGCGGCCTGGGCCGACTGGTCATTTCAGCCAACCGGGTCCGTGACGAGGACGACGCGGCGCGGGTCGCCGCCGCCTTCCCTGGACTCGACCTGCTCCTTGTGCCGGACGACCCAGCGATCCTCGCGGCCGAGCGAAGCGGCGTGGCCCCGCTCGACGCTGCACCGGAGGCGCCTGGCGTGCGGGCACTCGTCAGCCTCGCCAAGGGGCTTTTGGGTCCGGCGGGCGCTTGACCAGCGGCAATCTCAGGCGAGGCCCGCAGTGATCGATAACCTCACGCGTCTGGAAGCTTTATCGACGACTAGTCTGCGACGGCGAAGTCGACCGCTGCGAGCACGGAGTCCAGGGCCGCCTGAACCTCCCTCGTCATGGGCGTCATGCCTACCAACCCAGCACGGTCGTCCGCCGCGACTCGCGCGTCGTACGGCAGAACGCCTGCCAACTCAATGCCCTCGGCCGCCAGTGCGTCTGTGAAGAACTGGACGTCCTCCGGAGTCCGCGCTTTGTTGCCCACCGCAAGTACATGCGGAATGCCCAGCTCGGCAGCGAGGGCGGATGTCCGTGCGGCCGTCAGGACCGACTTGCGGGTCGGCTCGCAGACGACGACCAGCACGTCAGCGTAGGCAAGCGTGCCGCCTGAGCGGCTGAGGTGCTCCAGCCCGGCCTCCATGTCGACGAGCGTCACGTCGACCTCGACGAGGGCATCTGCGAGCAGGTTGCGGACTGTTGCATGGCCGCTACAGGTGCACCCGGCGCCGGCCTCGGTAACCCGGATCGCCGAGAGTAGCGTCGGGCCAGCAGGAGTGGAGCGGCCGTAGTCGCTGACGAGAGCGTCAGCCGACGGCGCGGGGCCCGAGCCGACGAGGACGGCTCGCGGCAACACTGGCACCGCCTCAGTGTCGGCCAACGACAAGCCGAGTGACAGCCCAAGATTGGGGTTGGAGTCGGTGTCGATGGCCACGACCCGCTTGCCCCGCTCGCTGTAGGAGCGCGCGAGCAAGCCTGAGACGGTGGTCTTTCCCACGCCGCCCTTGCCGACGACGCCAAGCTTCAAGCCGACCGACAATGCAGCGGTGCTCATGCCTGCTCCTTCATGGGTTGCGTACGATGGTACTAGCGTGGAGCACCTACCGGGGGCACACTGTCTCATACGCCGTCGAACCTCGACATGGATGGAGTCGCAGATGGTTATTCTCTGGACCGCTAGCGCCATAGGGCTACTCGTCGTTGCCCCGCTCGTGATCATGTTGGCAACCTATGTGATCCGGCCGGCGTTGGAGTGCGCGCGCTACGCCGACGACATCCTCGAGCACGGTGTCGGGATCACCGCCGCATTGGAACCGGTGCCTGCGCTCGTGACGACGCGCGACCTCGTCGCCGAGGTGACCCAGAATGCCGTTTCCTACGTGGGCGCTCTCCGGCGCCTTGTCGCCCACTCATAGCGTCGAAGTCCTAGCACAAAACACTAAAAGGGAGCGCACTTGTCCGCAGCCGCCATCACCGCAATCGTCGTGACAGGTGTGCTTGTCGCCGCCTTAGCCTTTTACCTCATTTGGGTCGTGATCATCCTCCGCCGCCTCACCGACACGTTGGGCAAGGTCGTGTTCGGGGTCGGCTCCATCGCCCATCGCGTGCAGCCGATCGGCCCGCTGGTCGATGAGATCAATGGCGATCTTGGCGGCGTCGCCGATGCGTTGGAGGCGCTCGGACAGGACCTCGATGGGCAGCAGCAGGCCCGCGCATCATGACCTCCCGTGGTAGTGACAATGCTGTGCGTCTCGAGTTCCGCTGTCAGGACGTCGGTGTCGCGTGCAAGCAGATCACCCAGGCTGAGACTGCTGACGACCTGGTCAAGGCAGTGGCGGCGCACACCAGGGCCGAGCACGGTGTCGAGTTGAACGCAACCCTGATCGACTATGCCCTCACCAAGGTCCGCCCTACCGGTGGCTGAGCGTTACGCGACGTCCGATGTTGACCCCATCGACGAGTCAACCGACGCTTCACTCGCCGAGCTCGGCCCCTTGTTGGACCGGCTCGAGGAGATCTTAGGCGAGGTCGAGGACCTCGATGAGAGCGTCCGCGACACCGTTTTCGAGCTTCTCGACGGGGTGGACGCGCTGCACCGGCTGGCGATCACGCGCCTCTCGGAGGTCGTCGGTGACGTCGAGCCGCTGCGCCGGGCGGACCCCGCTGTGGCCTGGCTGCTGGAGGCATACGGCGTTGGGGTGGACGACTCTGCTGCCGCATCGGCTGCGCTCGATCAGATCCGCCCCTACCTGCACGAGCATGGCGGCGAGGTCGAGGTGCTGAGCGTCGAGCACGGAGTGGTACGGGTCCAGCTCACGGGTGCCTGCTCCGGGTGTACCGCAGCCGCGGTGACGCTGCGGGACGGCGTGGAGGAGGCGCTGCGCGAAGGGCTGCCCGGGTTCGTCGCGATGGACGTCGCCCCCGACGGCGGTGCGCCAGCCCATCCGCCGCCGACCCAGGTGCTGCTCCAGATCACGCCCCGGCCGGTCTGACCTGCCGATGGCGCAGTCAGGTCGCGGGATCGGCGTGGTCGGCGAGCAGGCGGCGTATCTCCCGAACGGCCACCGGGACTGCCCTGCTCGTCGTCTCCGACAGGCCCTCGCGGGGCTCTTGGGTGTCAGTCGTCTGAACACCGACGATGAGCGTCGTCTCGGGCAGCACACCCAGGCCGAGGGCCATCATCAATGCGCGAGCAGGAGTTGCGAGGTGCATGTCGGCCAACTCATCGCGGCGCCGATCGGCGCTGAGCGTCGACACGTCGAGCACGTCGGGCCGCTGCACCAGGACCGCACCGGCTGGACGGCCAAGGTCGACGGCGTCGACGATCAACAGTATTTTCACGCCACCCGCAAGCAGCTCCTGTACAAGTCTGATCCCTCCGATACCGATCTCGAGCACCCGGGTGCCTGCGGGCAGTGGCTCGGCCAGCAGTTGCTCGGCGATGACGACGCCGACGCCGTCGTCCGCGCGCAGGACGTTGCCAAAGCAGGCCACGAGCACGGTCATGGAGGAAGGGTAGGTCTCGGTGTCCGCCGATGAGCAGGAGGGCGCCAGCGTTACCGATGAGGCCACAGCCGCGCTCGAGACCCGACTGGCCAAGCATCCGCCCGGTCGCTACCCCGCCCAGCACGCAACGGCAGCCTTCCACCTTGGTACGACGCACCTGCAGCGGGGTCGGGTCGCAGAGGCTCTGCAGGTCCTCCGTGCCGCAGTCGAGATCTTCGGGCAGCTGGGGATGCGCCTGGAAGAAGCGAAGGCGCTGACGATGCAGGGAGTCGCCTTCCGCGAAGCCGGGCGCATCGAACTGGCCCGGCAGGAATTCGAGCGTGCGGCCTCCGCCTTCCATGAGCTGGAACAACCAGTCGAGGAAGCGGCCGCGTCATACGATCTCGGACTTGTGCTTTGGGAACAGGGGGATGCAGCCGAGGCACAGGATGCGATGCGGCGTGCCGGTGAGCTGTTCCTGCGGGCCGGTTACCTCGCGCAGGCCGGATCCGCGGCCCGTGAACAGGGCACAGCCCTGCTCACGTCGGGTGAGGCGGGGTCCGCACTGCCATTACTGCGTGAGGCGGCCAGCCTGGCGGAACGTGCCGGCGACCTGCCGGGCCTGGGCGCTGCCGCTAACGCCCTCGGTCTGGCACATCTGGCCTCCGACGACAGCGCAGCTGCGGTAGTGGCACTTTCCCGCGCTGTCGGCGCCTTTCCCCGCAGCATGCGTCCCGCCGAGCACGCGATGGCCAAGTCCAACCTTGCGGTCGCGCATGAGCAGGCCGGCAACCAGGCTCGAGCCCGGCTTACGGCTCGCCAGGCATTGGCATTGCCGGGCGCCGACCCACAGGTACACGCGCAGGCGCAGCAGTTGCTGGACCGGTTGTCAGGCGCGACGCAGGGCGATCTGCATATAGTCCTAGATGCGGAGCCGCGGGAGCGCTGGCCGGCGATCGTGCGTGAGGAGGCCGTGCGTTGGTGCGAGGCGAGTGCAGCCGAGCGATCGCAGGCCGTCTGTGGCTTCGTGGATGGACTGCTGAATCGGCCAGCGGCGTCGTACGATCTGGCCGAAAGTCTGCTCGCAGTGCTACTCGAGCTGCCACCAGAGCCCTACGGCGAGCTGGTGACAGCGATCGTGCAAGCCACCGGAGGGCGAGCCGAAGAAGACAGCGAGCGAGTCCGGACCGTCGTCGGGTCGGCCATGGCTCGGTTCGCGATCCCTCAATGGCAGCGGCTCGCGAGCAGCCTCAACAGCGCTGCCAACGCGGCGGGACAGCCGGAGGGCTGGCGATGAACGGAGACCTTGGGGTTACGGAGGTATCGGCGGCGCTCGGAGACCGTCCAGTACGTGCGTACCTGGCGTTGCTGTCGACCGAAGCCGAGGCGATGGCGTGGGCTCGCACCGGAGCAGCCACCGGGGCGTTGGTGGTTGCGGACTACCAGGCTTCGCCGCGGGGACGCGGTGGTCTGCCGTGGACCGTACAGCCCGGTCGGGGACTCGGCTTCTCGCTGTTGGCGCGACCCGCCCTTCCCCCAGAACGCGAGGGATGGCCCTACGTTGCGGCGTCGCTCGCAGTCGCCGAGGTGATCGGTGACCACGCCGCGCTCGACTGGCCCGACACCGTGGTTGCGCCGGAGGGCGAGCCCGCGCTCGCGCGGCTGGGTTGCTACGTCGAGCTCGGCCCGGACCGAACCGACTGGGCGACCATCACCGTCCTCGTCGTGGACGCAGCGCCGCCGCGCGCCGCGCTGCTCCGTCAGCTCGTGGACGCGCTGGAGAACCGGCTCGACGCTGCGGCCGACACGGTGCTGTCGGTTTACCGTTCCCGCTGCATCACGCTCGGCCGTCAGGTGCGAGCTCGGATGATCCCGATGGGGTCCGGAGGTCACGAGATCAACGGCGAGGCCGTCGACGTGCTCGCCGACGGCGCACTGGTCGTGCTCACCGCCCAAGGAAACCGGGTGGCCGTTCCCCCACAGAACCTCGGGTTGCTCGAGGCGCCAACGGCACCGCCCGAACTACCCCGAGACATCCGGAGGCGGCTCGAAGACCTGCATTAGCGTGACGCCGTCAGCCTGGGACCGCCTCTACCGCCTGCAACCGGTCCAGCTCCTCGATCAAGCCCCACCACAGCGCCCAGTCCCGATGATCCATCCCCTCGCTGCTCACGTCGCTGGCGATACGACTGCGCAGCCGATCACGGAAGGTGAAGGTTCGACCCCACCGCCCCTCCCGGTCCAGGTGCGACAGCTCGCCGAGTAGCTGGCACATGGCGGCCCGCGAAGTCGACGGCTGTAAGCGATCCCCCCCGACGAGCGGGCCGAGGTCGTTGACCAGACGCAACAACGGCGCCCGACGCAGCTCTGTGCGGACGAGGTCCAGGGCCACCCCGAGGCCAGCCTGCGCTGACTCAGTCAGCCCCTCGCCTGAGCTCGTCTTTTCCGGCTCTACCTCCACTGCGATCGTCCGACGCGGAAGCGCACCGAGGCCTGTCGCCACATCGACGATGAGGTCCAGATGGACATAACCGGTGACGGCGTCCCCTACGGCAGCTTGCAGTTGCGGTGCGGTCAGCTGCGGTGGGTCGATACGTCGGCGCTCCACAGTGCCGGGGCGGCGGTCTCGTCGTACGGCACTGATGAGCACCAGCGTGTCGGGCCGGACATCCTGCAGCCGCTGGACCACGGCCACGGCGCCGTAGTGCAGCTCTTCTACGAGGACGTCTCTGCCGAGATCTTCAGGCTGCAGGCGCTCGATGGCGAGCCGACCGAGATCGAGGTCACTTTGAAAAAGCTCGCTGACGCCGCCCACCAAGACCGTCATTTGACGCCTCGGCGGGTCAGTCGCCGCCACATGAGCAGGTGTTGACCTCGCGGGTGACCTCGCCGTCGCCGGTGTGCGCGTGCGTCGTGCATGGCATGCAGGGGTCGAAGCTGCGGATGGCCCGCAGCATGTCGATGCTGGTGAACTTCGCCGGGTCGGACAGATCTTCAATAATGGGGGTGTTCATCACGGCCTCCTCGTACGGGCCCGGCTGGCCCCACGGATCGCGGGGAGAGGCGTTGATCGTCGAGGGGGTGACGATCTGATAGTTCGTGATCTTGCCCTTGTCCATGACGAGGTGGTGCGTGAGCCAGCCGCGACCGGCTCCCCACCAGCCGACGCTGCGACGCTCATCTTGCGGGATCGCCTTCTCGATTTCCGTGGGTGTGAGAGTCGCGACCCGTCGCTCACCTTGTTGGAACAGCTTGTAGGCCTCGAACAGGCTCTCCAGGCCGACTAGCTGGCTGAACAGGTAGTGGTAGGCGCGACCCCGGTTGCGTTCGAAGGCGTTCCAACGCTCGGGCACGCGCCACTCGACCTCACGTTCGCCGATCTCCCCTTTGGGAATCAGGAAACGCATGCCGGACCCGTCGGCGGAGATGAATTCGCTGGTCGGCATCTTCTGAGCTTTCGCCGTCATCAGCAGCCGTGAATAACAGCCAGCCTCGACGACCTGCCGGTCCCACCTCGGTGCGGTCGCCCAGGTGTATTTTTCCTTCCAGTCACGACTGCCGGGCTTTGGCAGGGTTCGCTTGTTCCAAGGGTGGTACGGCGAGATGGGGTTGCCGAGAGGATCGTTCGGATAGCGGCTCGTCTTCGACTCCTCGTAGTAGGAGTGCTCGATGAACTCCTCGAGGCCGATGTTCAAATCGGTGAGGCGAGTCGTGACAAGCTCCCCGTCCAAGACAACTCCGGGCGTCGACCAGCGCTTCTCTCCCCAGGCGTTGCAGTTCTCATAGGTGGCGTCATAGGCGTAGGGGTCGTCCCAGTAGCCGGGGTCGATGTGGCTCGACGGCCGGTAGCCGACGAACTGGTAGCGCTCGTCGGCTTCGTAGAAGAAGGCGGGGATGTCGTCCCACACGGCCATCATCCGTTGGGCGTAGTCGAAGATTTGCCCCAGGCGGGAGTGGTACTCGTTGAGCGTCTGCAGGGTGAGTGTCGTAGAAACACCGCCGGGCACGACGTTTTGGGGGTGCGGGTACTTCCCCGTCAAGATCACCACCATCTCCCGCGACAGGCGGGTGAAATCCAATCCCTCACGGTAGAGGGCTCCCGTCAGCGGGTTGAGTGCCGTCATCAGGTCAGCCATGGTCTTGAAGCCATGAATGTGCTCACTCGGGCACTTCCACTGCTCGGCCTTCGGCCAAAGCTCGGGGTTGGAGGACTTGATGACCGATTCGGAGTAGTCCGGCCCCGCGAGCAGGTAGAGGTGCAAGGGGTTGTCGTAGCCCATCTCTGCGGCCTCGGTCATGTTCCGTACGACGGTGCCTAGCGGCGGTGGCTTGATACCCATGGCTTGCTCGATGGCGTACGCCGCGCAGTGCGCGTGGACGCCTCCGCAGACGCCGCAAGCCCGCGACGAGACGAAGATGGCGTCGCGCGGGTCCCGACCCATGAGGATGACCTCGTAGCCGCGAAACAGCGTCGCCTGGGAGTGCGAGTCGAGGTAGGCCCCCTTTTCGAGGTCGGCGGTCACATGGACCGCGAGCGCGCCCGCAATGCGGGTCACCGGGTCCATGTTGAGGTCCTTGATGTGGCCGTTGCGGGCCACCAGCCGCTCGATTCGAGCGGTGCGTTCATCCTCGGTCATCCCGATGTCGGGCATCGCGACGGTGACGTCGTACGGGTTGGGGATGCCCCCGCGAAGGTTGGCGTTGCCTTGGGCGTCGAACTCGACCGGAAGGGTCTTGAAGCACATTGCGAATACTCCTCAGGTCAGGTCAGACGTTGGCACGGTCGCCGCGTGGGCTACCGCCGCTGGGACTCTCATCCGGCCGCTTACCCCAGACATCGGCGTCATGGCGGGCGGTGTCTCCGTGGCGACGGAGACGGTCGTAGAACTTGTGACCGACGTTGGACAGCCCGGACGGCTCGCTCCTTTCGCGTGAGTAGGCGCTGGGCGTCGCGCCCTGCTTGTCCCATCGCACCTCACGGTTGAGGTTGTTGTTGCTGAACTTGCGCAGCGGCCGGATCACGCTGCCGACCATCCGCGAGACCGTCGTCGATGCCAGCGAGCCCGGTGGGCGGGAGTAGAACGGCGTGAACTTGTCAGGGAAGCCGGGCATGGTGCAGCCGATGCAGGCGCCGCCTGCGTTCATGCAGCCGCCGAGGCCCGCGATCGCGCCACGCGACGTGATGTTGCAGTTGACGACCGGCCCCCAGCAGCCGATCTCGACGAGGCACTCCGGGTCGCCGAACTCTTCGGCGAACGTTCCCTCCTCGTAGTAGGCCCCACGTACGCACCGACGGTGCACTGTCTCCCCGAACAACCACGCGGGACGGCCGAGCTCGTCGAACTCCGGCAGTGGACCGAAACCCTGCAGGAAGTACAGGACCGCCGCAACGGTCTCGGTGAAGTTGTCGCCGATCGGCGGGCAGCCGGGGACGTTGACGACCGGCACACCGAGCACCGAGCGGTAATCCTTGCCGAGGAAGTCCATCAGGCTCATCGCACCTGTGGGGTTGCCCTCCGCCGAGGGAATGCCGCCCCACGTCGCGCACGTCCCAATGGCGATCATCGCTGCCGCGTTCGGGGCGAGCCTGGCTATCCACTCCGTCGAGCTGACCGGGCGTAGCTCACCGTCAGGACCCCACGGCTCCTCACCCGTCGACGACCAATAGCCACCCTGAAGGTGGGCGATCGTCTCGTCGGCGATCGAACCCTCGAGGATCACGACGTATGGCGCGTCCAACTTGCCGGCGACTGCCTGCTCGGCCGGCTGAAGATAGTACGGCCCGGACTCCATATTGATGACAGGGTGATGCAGAACCACCCGCGGCACCCCCGGGTGCGCCCCGAGCATCAGACTCTCCACCGAAGGAAGCGTCGCGCCGGTCACCGCCACGCTGCAGCCGTCGCAGCTCATCCCAGCGAACCAGAATGCGTGCACCTTCTCGAGCGGGCCGAAGCGCGTCGCACCGGTGGCGGTAGCTACCGGCGACAGCATGTCCTCGGTCATCGCGCCCGACGGCATCCCGAAGGCGCCCAGATGCGAGGTGTCGTGATATGTGTCGACCGGACCCAGCAGGCTGAGCAGCTGCTGCGCCGGGGTTTGTCGCTGCGACGTGCTCTGTCGATCGGCCATCTGAACTCCTGTGGCATAATCCAAACACTTCTGTATGTGCACCATACACATAGCATCGAATCCAGGTGTACGGTGCGGACTGGAGCTCAGCACACACACATCTTGGAGGGCCAGTGAACGGCTGGATACTCGGCTACCTGATCGGATTGACCCTCGTCGCCGTCGTCGTCATCGTCCTGGTCCTGATGATCGTGGGGGCCAGGCACACCGCCGAGAAGGCCGAGGCAATTCTCGGCGGCTTGAACGACGCCCGCGACGGCACAGCCCCGCTTTGGGAGCTCCGTCCCACCGTGATGACGGCGGAGCGCATTGTTGCCGCCGCGGCGGCAGCCCGGACCAGTCTCACCCCGGGAGACTCTGCATGAGCGACAACGGATACTGGTTCGTGGCACTCGGTCTCGGACTTGTCGTGGCGATCGTGGCCGTGGTACTGCTCGAGGTCTTCCTTCGACAGGTGTATCGGATCGAGCGCGGGGCCGGTCTGGTGTGGACCGCCGGCAAACAGGTCGCCGGAAACACCGCGACGACCTGGTTACTCGGTGAGACCTCCGACCGGCTGACAAAGCTCACCGATGAGGCCGGCCTGCACGCGCAGCTCCTGAGTCCTCAGCCTGCGCCGCAGCAGCGGGTACACCGCGTCGTGCAGGCGGATCCACAATGACTGCTCTGCTGATTACGCTCACCCTCCTCGAGGTCGTCCTCGTCGCCGCCGTGCTGGTGTACTACCTCCTTCGCATCGCCGCCTCGTTGCGGCGTACGGCTGTGCTGCTCGGCAAGGTGGCCTTCGGCGTGCGGGCGATCGAGACCCAGTGCTCATCGATCGGTCCCTCGGTGCTGAGCATCAACGACCAACTGACGGGCGTCGCAGCAGCCCTTTGCGATCTCACCCAGCTGGCGGACCCCCAAGCGCCCCGTGGCGGTTCCACCGCTGTGGGAAGTCGATGACCATGGACGAGCTGCACCCGCCCAAGTCGGAGGCGCTGCGCACCCTGTACTGGCGCAGCGAGATTCTGCAGGTCATGTACTGGCTGAAGGGCGAGGGACTCGGCGACGTCGTCGACGCCCCGCTGCTCGAGCGCTTCCTGGGCGTGGAGGCTCAGCTCGGGGTTGGCTATCTCGACCGGCTGGTGCTCGACGGCTACCTTGAGCTGTCCGACGGCGGCTACGTGCTTTCTGAGGTCGGGCTGGCAGAGGGCAAGACGGAGTTCGCGCTCAGTTTCGCTGACCTGACCCGCCCCGCCCACGGCGAGTGCAGCGCTGACTGCTGGTGCCACAACTCCGTTGCCGAGGCCCTCGCCTGCGCCGCTGAACGTGCTCATCCGGGGGCTCGCGGATGAGCACCAACCCCGTCGAGGAGTTCTCGGTCGGGATGCCACGCAACTACCTCCGGCCGTGTCTGCTGCTCCTACTGGCTGAGGGGACGTCTCACGGTTACGAGCTGCTCGACCAAGTCACCGCGCTGGGTTTGGACCGGGCGGACCCGGGGAGCCTCTACCGCTGCCTGCGAGCGATGGACGAGGAAGCCCTGGTCCACTCGTTCTGGGAGCCGTCCACCTCTGGTCCGGCCCGCCGTACCTATGCGTTGACCGACGAAGGACGAGAGTGGCTGCACGCTATCGCCGGGTCACTGGCGGAGGTTTCCCGCGCACTCGATGCTTACCACCGGCGCTATCAGAAGCTTGTCGAGCAGGATGAGCACGCCCGGTGAGGCTAGCCGTCGCGGGGAAGGGCGGTGCGGGCAAGACGACGATCAGCGCCACGTTCGCCCGGCTGGCCGCTCGTGCGGGGAACCCCGTCGTCGCGATTGACGCCGACGCCAACCCGAACCTGTCCACCGCGCTGGGTGTCCCGCCTGCAGTCGCCACGCGCCTCGGACCCGTGCCGCCGTCGCTGATCTCACGTCGTCTCGGGGGTACGGGACTCACTGAACCTATCGACGCGGTGTTGGACCGTTATGCGCTCAGCGCGCCCGACGGTATCCGGCTGCTCGGGATGGGAGCACCCGCCCACGCTGACGAGGGCTGTCTTTGTTCCGCACACGCGGTCGTGGCCTCGCTACTCGAGGATCTGGGCGGGGAGGACGACCGGCTGGTCATCGTTGACATGGAGGCCTCCCCCGAGCACTTCAGCCGTGGAACGGTCCGGCACGTCGACACCGTCTGTCTCGTCGCCGAGCCCTACTACCGCTCGCTCGAAACCGTCTGGCGCATGGGCGCGCTCGTCGCGGAGCTACCTGTCGGCCGAGTCGTCGTGGTCGCCAACAAGGTGCGCTCGGCGGAAGACCAGGAGGCCATCACGGAATTCTGTGACCGTCATGCCTTCGAGCTCGCGGGGAGCGTCCCGTGGAGTGAGGAGGTGGTCGCCGCCGACCGGCAACGCGTCCCCCTGGTTGACTGGCCCGGCGCCACGCCCGTCGTCGCAGCTGTCGCGGAGCTGGTCGCCGTGCTCGCCGCCGCAGGCCCACTCCGGCAGGCCCACGCAGCCTCTAACAAGGCGAGCACTGGCCCCACTTGCCAATCGCCGCGCTGAGAGTGACGATCGCCTTACCCGCACCACCCGATTGATCGCAGCACAACTCCGCGAGGAGGCCCGCATCGTCCGTTCGCAGGCATCAGGTCACGCGAAGGTCGTAGGGGGCTCGTGGGCTACCGCTGTCCAGAGGGACATTGAGCGACAATGCAGCCGTGGCGGATGTCCGCAGTGTCATGCTCTGGCCTTAGGACGACAACAATCTGACAGCCTGACTTCAAGCCAAGCGACTGGGCCGCTGCCCGCAAACTTGACACCGCCAGAGTGCCGGTGGTGCGGCGCAGAACGACGTCACCGGCCAGTTCGCGGAGCGCGAAGTGCTTCTCTGAAGGAACTTGGCGGAGACCTAGCCGCCAGGTCAGCCATTTGCTGACCGTTATGCTGCTGCCCCGTAACAACTCGGAGCCGACACGGAGCCGCACCGCAATCATCTGACCGCTTGGCGATTCGACGATGTTGTCTGGCTTTCTTGGTTCTCTGTCCTCGCTCGCGAGAGCCCCTCGTTCGACGAGGTCGTACATCCCCTCCTCAGTGCGACCCACGCGCTTACTCGACAGACACTCGTTGATCCACGACCTACTGACCGGATAACGGCCGATAGTCTCCTCAGCAAGTTGGTCAAACGTCAGCGGACCGCGTTCGCGAAGCACCTCTACTAACGCCTCGAAAGCCGAACTGTATTGACGCCTGTCCCCGAAGGTCTCCCATTCGGAGAGCACCCAGGTACCCATGGGCCGAAGTTGAGCGAAACGGCCGTCGCGCCTCAGCGCCTCGTGCAGCGAGCGCTTGGACGGCCATCCAGCAGCCTCAGCGATCTTGTCGGACGACCTTGGGTGATTCTCATTCGCGAGCCACAGGAAGGCCGCGTCTGTGCCCTTAGTCGACCGTCGAACCCATCCTGCGGCTGGGCCGGGCATCAAGGGTGATTGCCTGCAGGTGAATAACTCTTGGAATGGCAGATCTTCAGGGAGTCCAACTGACTTAGCGCGCTCATGCAACTTGGCCGCAGAGAAGGGGGCCTGTGCGGCAAGGTTCCTCAGTTGGACGTCGAGCGCATTCTGTCTCCTCGTCCACCACCCTTCGAGATCTCCTGCCCAGGTCCGGGGCCGTACGATTCCCAGACCACGGAGTAGTGCGATTGATGCGGTCGTGGAGGTCGTGCGAAACGTTTCTTGGAGCGTGTGGTCCGGGACCGCCGCCTCGGCTCCGACAGTTGCTAAAAGTTCCTCTCCAAGTTCTGGGAGCTGAGCCTCGACTGCCTCGAGGAAGGCGCTCTCGGCTCTGAGCTGGACTTGGCGGACACGCTCTCTAGTCACTCCCAAGCTGGCACCGACTTGCTCAAGGGTCTCTCCAGCGATCCTCAGTTCCAGGACGGTTCGATACCGCTGCCCAAGCTGCTGCCATGCACTGCGAATGCGGTCCTCGTGGTGGTCGCGTTCAGCGACCTCCGTCTCAAGATGTCCCATGCACGATTCGTAATCCGCCGCGACTCATCAGCCGCACTGACTGCATGGACGGGTTCGTGATTCTGTCTGCGTCATTGGCACCGGGACCGCCTTGTCTAGCCTAGATGATACTTGCATCTAGTGGCTGCGCCTCTACTGTAACCCGCCTCTCCCCCATTGGAAATGCCCTCCTTGAGATGACCCACTCGGCAGACGCGGAGCTGGACCTTCGTCGGCCTATGCCAGCATTCCTTGCCGCAGTGCGGTTGCCAACATGGGGCTAAGAGGTAGCCGGGGGATCAGCGTCGCCTGAAGGATGTGATAGCTGTCGGGTTTCCCATTCCAGATGACGCCGCTAGGCCGGTTCTGGGGATCCAACTCGTGCCACCAGGAACCCAACTCACGATCGAGGAATGAAGTAGCGATGGAATCCCACCAGCGTTGGTACCAGTCTTCATACATGCTCTCTCCGGTCACGGACCACAAGGCCGCGGCGGTCGCGGTAGCCTCGGCTGCCGCCCAGTGCATCCGCTCACGCACCACTGGTTGCCCCTCCCAGTCGACGGTGTACACAAACCCTTCCGTGCCGTCAACGGCCCATCCCTCGCGGACAGCCGCGTCGAACAGGTTGCGGGCATCGTCGAGCAGCCATGACGGAGCCTCGTCGTCGCCCAGAGCGGCCCGGAGGTGCAGGGTCAGTCTGGCCCACTCGAGCCAGTGGCCGATCGTTGCACCGAACGGCCGGAAGGGGTGCGCGGGGGCGTCGACGTTGTAGTCCGGTAGGAAATTCCAGTCGCGGTCGAAGTGCTCGGGGAGTCGCCACTTGTTGGATCGGGCGAAGTCGTGCACAACGTGCGTGACGATGGTGAGCGCCCGATCGACAAGGCTGCGGTCGCCCCTGACATCCGCCGCCGAGAGCAGCGCCTCGACCGTGTGCATGTTCGCGTTGACGCCCCGGTAGTCGTCCAGCGTGGAGAAGCTCTCGTCCCACTGCTCTACTACCAGCCCTTTGTCGTCGTCCCAAAACCTGTTGAGCAGCACATCGAGTGCCTCATCAAGCAGCGCCGACGCTCCGGTGACGCCAGCAGCCACGGCCGAGGATGCAGCGAGTACGACGAATGCGTGCTCGTACGCAGTCTTGTCGCGCGAGACCGGCCCGGAAGCGTCCACCGAGGCGTACCAGCCCGAGTACTCGGGGTCGCGGAAGCGCTTCTGGAGGGCATGGACTCCATGGTCCGCCAAGCTCCCGCAGCCTGGTCGCCCCATCAGGTGCCCGAGTGCGAAGACGTGGGTCATCCGGCAGGTGATCCAGAGCTCGACAGGACGGTCCAGTTGGGGCCGGCCGGCCACGTCCAACCAGGCGAACCCACCGGCCGGGTGGCGAGCGGCCCGGCTGAACTCCAGCAGCCGGTCACCCTCGGCCTCGAGCCATCGCAGATGTGATGGGGTGGACAGCCAAGGCATCAGGCGATGCCGAGCGACGAGTACCTGTCGCCGAGCGTGTAGGTGGCCACCCCGATGGTCGAGTCACTTTGGCCGTAGTAGGCGAACCAGGTGTCGCGGAAGAACACCAGACCCTCGACGAAGGTGACATGGGACACCAGCCCGTGGTTGTCCTCATACGTCTGCGGCTCCAACCACGGACGGTTCATCTGGGCGAGGATCCTGGTGGGGTCATCGGGGGCGAACAACAGCTGGCCGCAGGTGTAGCGGACCGATCCGTCAGCGTTCTTCACCGCCGCATTGTGCAGCAAGAGAATGAGCCCATTGTTGGTGAGGATGGGCTGGGGGCCCACCTCGACCAGAAACGAGCCGAAGGTTCCCGGAGGGGTCGGGGTCATGATCGGGTCGTCGTTCGAGCATGGGGTCCAATGGATCAGGTCGTCTGACCACGCATACCAGATGGAACCCTCTCCGAAGTACATGAGATAACGCCCGTCGACAGGCACCGGCAGAATGCCTCCGGCCTTGCTCCACGGCACAGCCGACTCGTGGCCTTGAGGCAGGAAGGTGTTGAACTGCGGGAAGAGCGGTCCGTGCTTGGTCCAGTCGAACAGGTCGGTCGACGTGGCCAGGCACAACTGGGCCGACACGTGGTTCCAACCGGTGTAGGTGAGGTAGTAGGTGCCGTCGATCTCCGTGACGCGAGGGTCCTCGGCACCGAACTGCTCGTAGTCCTCGGTTGGAACGAGCACCGGCTCAGGATGCCGTTCGAAGTGAATCCCGTCCTCGCTCGTGGCCAGACCTATATGGGACACGATGTCGTCGGCGTGGGCGCGGTAGAGAAGGACAACCTTGTCGTCCTTGACTACCGCCGCCGGGTTGTAGACGCTTGCGGATTCCCAGCCGTCGCCCTGTGGTCGCATGATCGGGTTCTGCGCGTACGGCTTGAAAGGGCCGAGCGGGAACTCTGCATGCGCGTTGCCGGGTGCCGACATGTCTCCTCGTTCACTGGGGGTGGTGACCTCATTGCCTACCTGCGGATAAAGGTGAAGCCGCCTGCCGGCACAGTCACCGAGATGGTTTCGGCTCGGCTGAAGTGAACACGCACGAGGCGGCCGTTCCCGTTGTACGACGCAACGCGGGCGCGGCCGTGGCCGGCGACACTCACCTGGGTGCCTTGGGGATGGTCGACGGCGCTGGACAGCAGAGCGGTCCCGTGGCCTCGGCCACTGAGCACAAGCCGGGAGACGCGAGGCTCGAGGAGGACTGCATCCAGGATGGCCGGATCGGCTTTTGCGTGCCTGGCCGTCGCCGTCAGGCTGGTCGTGCCCATGGGCAGCGTCTCTGGAAGGGTCCTCGGCAGCAGCGCGCCTGGAGCAGGCGAGTCGCCCTGGGGGCCGATGTTGCCGGAGCGCACTCGTCCGAGAAAGCGGTGCTGGGCGTGGAACGCGGTGACCGCATTGCTGCCCGGTTCGAGGTTGAGCACGGGCATGACCAGACGTCGTCGGGTGGGTGGCAGGTCAAAGGACACGGAGCCTCCGGAACCCAGCTCAACATAGCCAGATCCGCTGTACAGGGATTCGCCGGTCCACAGGTCCGCCGGGTTGACGACCTGCGCGTCGCCACTCAGGGTGGCGTCCTCAGCCTGCAGCGTCCTGCTGCCGAGACGCCTGTCGACCACCGCCGTACGCGCTGATGCAGCGATCCTGGGATTCTCGTCGAGCGCGATCATCGAAAGCAGGCCGTGGATGGTCGACTCGGCGCCGGAGTTGCGGTTGATTTCGCCCTCCGCCGAGATGCCGTCGAAGGTCCGTCCAGTCGTCGGGTCGTACATCGCCTCACCGGCTGCGTTCGCGCCGAAGTACCAGGCGGCGAACATCCCTGCTATCCGTCGACCGGCGTTTCGTCCGGTGGCCGCTGAGGTGGCGAGCAGTGACTGGATCCGGGAATCCACCCCGTAGGCGATCTGCGAAGCATCGCCCCGGGTGGGAAGCCGCCCCTGGTCGGGTCCCCCTGACGTGAGCAGCCACGGGTCGAAAGTGAACGAGTCAGTGACCGCTGGGCGCGCCAGCTGCGGTTTCTCTAGTACGACGGATGCTTCCGCCAGCGCGGCGGGCATCTGAGAGCCCCACGTGTGCCAAACAGACCGGGACAGGGCCCAAGGTCGAACCGCTCCGAATGGCCATGTCCGCGCGTCGCCATGGCCCAGTGCGGCGACTCCTTTGGCGAGCTTGAACAAGACGGTCCTTGCCTGCCGGGGGCCACCCGCGGAGACGTACGCGGACAGTCCCAGGATGGCTTCGGCTGTGGCGTCGGCTCCGTCCACGATCAGCCAGGCGGGTGTGCGCTGGCCGTCGATGTTGAGGTACTCGCCGTACCGATCCAGCACCTGCCGGTCAACCGCGTCGACCGCGAGCTTCAGCCGCTTGGCCAAGAAGGACGCGAAGGCCGGGTCCTCGTCACGGAACGCGGCATAACCCTCGCCCAGCGCCCAGATCGTCCGGGCGAGCCAGTAGGATTCGGCGCTGTCAGACGGGTCTGGCAGTTCGACCGGTTCTGCGCTTGGGTTGAGCGTCCCATCTGGCTGCATCCACAGCACGACGTTGCCCGCATCCGGGCCAGAGGCGGTCTGGAGGTAGGCCACCCCACGCAACATTTCGTAGGCGGAGTCCCTGCTCGACAGGGCGCCTGTGGCCCGCCAGTGCCGCAGGTAGACCACGGCGGCGCGCGTCATGTCATCGGCGTTGAAGGCGCCCTGGCTCCACGTGTTCGTGGCGGGGTCGTACTCACCGCCACCGACATGGCGGTAACCGCCGCTCTCATCGGGTTCTGCGTAGGTCCACAGCGTGCCGATGCTGGGCTCCACGCCGAGGCGGTACGTGGTGTGCTTAGCCTGTGTTGGTGGGTTGACCTTCACGCCCAACCAGTCGAGGTGTGCCAAATTGGTGAGTGGCGCGTTGCTGCGTGGCGTGGTCGCGGAGCCGGCTGTCTGGGCCACCCCCGAATCCGCGGTGACAGCGAGGGACGGAGAGGCCAAACCGGTAGCAAGAGCAGCCGCAGTGGCGACCATACAGCGGGCAGTGACAGAAAAGCGCATGAGATTCCTCATTCGTCGTAGGTTTTCGGTAGCTGTTCTTTGGCGGTTGACCGTCGAGCTGCACATGCGATCAACCCTTGACGCCTGATCCGAGGTCGGAGGAGGTGAAGTGCTTCTGGAAGGCGACGAACAGAACGACCGCTGGGATGGCCAGGACGACGGCTCCAGCGAGGATCGCGCCATAAGGGTTCGCGGCCCGTCCCGCGATGTTGCTGATGTAGTTGGCCAGTGACACCGCCAGTGGTTGCATGTCAGCCTCTTTGGTGACGAGGAACGGCCAGAGGAACTCGTTCCATGGCCCGATGAAGGTGAGCAACAAGGCGGTGACCAGCGCCGGTCGCACTAGCGGCAGAGCGATTGACCACAGGATGCGGAACTCTCCTGCGCCATCAATGCGAGCAGCGGAGAAGAGATCCTCGGGCAGCTGCATGAAGAACTGGCGGAAGATGAACACGGCCGTGGAGTTGATCGCAAACGGCAGAATCATTCCCGCGTACGTGTCCGCGAGGCCGTAAGTACGCACAACCATCACGTAGATCGGGATGACCAGTAGCTGGAACGGCACGATCTGGACGAGCAACATAACGGCGAACAAAGTGCCCTGCCCGCGGAAGTGCAGCCGGGCCAGGGCATAGCCAGCCAGCACCCCGAAGACAACGGTGAACAGGAGAACCCCTCCGGTGAAGATGCCGGAGTTGGCCAGCGCCTGGACGAGGTTCAGTCGGTCATTGATCTGACTGTAGTTGTCCAGGGTCAAACCACCTGTGGGCACTGCACCAGCGAGTGACGTGTCCGGCTCCTTCTGCAGAGAGCCGATCAGCATGTAATAGAAGGGGAACACGAAGATCAGCGCCCCGAGCGCGAGCACGAGGTAGCGCGGCCAGAGGCGTCCCTTCGACCGGTCGACCATCTGCTCCGGTGGGGTCGACTCTTCGGTCGTCTCGAGCTGCTGAGCGGTGGCCATGTCAGTCCCGTTCCAAGAGTTTCCGGTTGACCAGCGAGATCAGCAGTACTCCGATCACAAGGATGACTCCGATAGCCGATGCGGTGTCCGGGTTCCCCTGCTCGATGCCCTTTTGATACATCACCAGGACGGGAGAACTGGAGGCTCCGTCGGGGCCACCTCCGTTAGTGAGCAGGTACGGCTCGGTGAAGAGATTCGCTCCGGTTATGGTCGCCAGAATGACCACCAGCACGGTCGCCGGACGTACCCCCGGAACCGTGATGTTCGTGAAAGACCGGAAGCGACGCGCGCCATCGACAGCCGCCGCTTCGTACAGCTCCTTCGGCACATTTTGCAGAGCGGCCAGATAAAGCAAGATGAAGAATCCGAGCTGTTTCCAGGTGACGAAGATGGCGATCACCGGCATGGCGAGCGCGCTGTTGACCAACCACGAGGGATCCGGGGCGAGCGGCCCGAGCAGCTGGTTGACCATGCCGCCGCTGCTGAACAGGAACAGCCACACCGCCACCAGTGCGACGCTGGCTGTGACGTACGGGATGTAGTAGGCGACCCGGAGCGCGGCCCGTCCACGGATTGCGCCGTTGAGGGCGCTTGCCAAGACGAGAGAGAGGACGACGGTGAGGGGAACGTTGATGAGAAGGAATTGGATCACGTTGAGAAACGACCGCCGTACGGCGGGATCCCCCAGCACCGTCTTGTAGTTCTCCAGACCGACGAACGGGCGATCGACCTGCGCCCCGGGGGCGGCGAAGAAATAGTCCTGGAAGCTGATCCACACCGCCAGCCCGAGCGGGTAGGCGAACACAGCAGCGAGGAACACCGCATAAGGCGCTGCGAACACAAGACCCAGCGGCTGACGCCCCAAGATGGCCGTCCGCCGCGAGCGTGAGCTAGAAGGTTTATCGGTGCTGGCCGTCTCGGCCTCCGCCTTCATCTGGATTCAACTCGTCAGGACTGGCCGGCGAGCTCGGTGGCTTCAGCTGCTGCCGCTGCCAGGGCTTCGCTGACGGAGCCTTTACCGAAGATGACGGACGCGGAGTACTCGTCGCGGAACGCTTGCCAGATGGCGATGGAGTTGGGGACGTTGGGAACCTCGACGGTTCGAGAGCCCTGGTCGGCGAACGTCTCGTACTCCGGGTTCTTGTCGAAGTAGTCGGCGTACGTCGACTGCAGATCCGCTCGCAGCGGCATCTGGCCGGTCATTTCCAGGAGCTCGCCGTCCTGCTCCTCGCTGGTAGCGAACTTCAGCACCTCGAACGCCGTGCCCTGGTTCTCACACGCGGAGAAAAGGCCGATGTTCTTGGCGTCAGAGAAGGTGTAGATCTCCTCAGGACTCATGCCGCTCGACGTGGGGACGGGCGCGACACCCCAGTTGACGGCATCCCCGTACACAGCGACCGCCCAGGGGCCGACCACCGACATGGCTGCCTTCTTGTCCGCGAACGAGTCGCCGTTGTACGCCTCCTTCTGTGAGAGTCCTTCGGCGTACAACGTCGCCCAGAAGTTCGCGACGCTCTCTCCGGCCTCGGAGTCGAAGGTCGCCTTTCCGTCCTCGACCAGTTGCTGTCCACCGCTCTCTGCCGCGAAGAGGGGGTAGAAGTCGAACCAGGACTGGAAGAACTCGCTCGTTGGGGCTGGCCAGATTGCAGCTTCGGCCGCGCCACTGTCGACGACCTTCTGGCTGGTGGCCAGGAACTCGTCGTAGGTAGCCAACGGCGGATTCTCCGGATCGACACCAGCCTCCTTCATGATGTCCTTGTTGTAGAAGATCATCACCGGATTCGATTTCCACGGGATCTGGTAGTACTGCCCGTCCGGCGATTGGTACTGCTGCGCCGAGTCGCCACTGCGGGACTCGACATAGTCAGCCCCGCCCTCGAAACTGTCCAGGGCGACCAGGCCACCCTGCTTCTGGAACTGCGGGACGGCGGCCGGAGAGGTGTTGAACACCAGGCAGGGAGCGTTGCCGGCGGTGATGGCCGCACCGATGACCTCCTCAGAGGTTTGGCCAGCGGGGATCTCCTGCGCGGTGACCTCCTCGTTGGGGTTCTCGGCGTTCCAGGCCTTCACCATGGCCTCGCCCCAGGCGATCTCCTCCGGGTTGTTCGAGAGCCAGATCTTTATCGGCCCTGTCGTGGTTTGCGCGTCAGGGGAACCGCCTGAGTCACCGCCGCAGGCCGCAGTCACCCCGAGAGTCAGCATCAACGTCACTGCTAGGACATTCTTCTTCATCACCACTCCGATCGGGGGGCGACCTCGAATAAGGACGTCCTCGGTTCTGTTGATCGTTCTTCACCTTTGAGCTATCCCGCCGACATCTGTGCATGTCAGCCGTAGAGTGACTATACAAACGAGTGACATCGATGACAATAGCTGCCATTGTTTCCCCGAAGTTTGAGACATCAGCCCAGGTAAAACGGCTAGATGAACCGATTCTTGACCATGACATCGATGACAAATCGGTTGATATTTCTAACCGGATGGCGGCCATCAAGGGCGGACGAAGGAGGAGACGGATGCCGAGACTCCACGAAGACAGCACCCCACCTGGTCGGGCAACGCTGCGAGACGTGGCACGCCTGTCCGGTGTCAGCCCGAAGACCGCCGCTCGAGCCATCAATGGTGAGGCGAACGTCCGTGCGGAAACACGGGAGAAGGTGCTCACCGCCGCGGCGTCGCTGAGGTTCCGCCCCAACCGAATGGCCCGCGAGCTTCGCCAAGGAGCTCAGTCCAGCGCCGTAGGTCTGGTCGTCGGAGGCTTGGAGAACCCCTTCTACTCGAATGTTGCCGCCGGGCTGGCCCACGCTCTACGAGGGCACGGTCTGGAACTCATCATCGCCACGACGGCCGACGATCCAGAACATGAGCGCGCCGTGGTCCAGACGATGCTCGAGCGACGGGTCAGGGCACTGATCATGCTTCCTGCCTCGACGGAGCATGCCTACCTCGACGGTGAGCGGCAACAGGGCACGTCCATCGTGTTCGTCGACCGCCCGTCACCCGCGGTCGCCACCGACACCGTCCTCATCGACAACAGGGGCGGCGTCCGGCAGGCTCTCCGCTCCCTGCTAGCCCATGGGCACCAACGCATCGCTGCCGTCGCCGACATCCAAGACCTGTATACGGCGCGAGAGCGCGTGCTCGCCTTCTCCGAGATGATGGAGGATGTCCGGACCTCCGGCGTCACCGGTCTCGTTCGCACTGGCGTTCACGATGTACAGGCTGCCTACGAGGCGACGCTCGACCTGCTGCGGGGTCCGTCCCCACCCACGGCGATCCTGAGCTTGAACAACCGGATCAGCCTAGGGGCGCTGAAGGCCATGTACGAGCTGCGATCGCAGAACGCCCTGATCGGATTCGATGATTTCGACCTCGCTGACGTCCTCGGGGTCAGCGTCGTGGCATACGACTCGGCGGAGCTCGGACGGCGTGCCGCCGAGATAGCGCTGTCACGAATGGCTCTTGGCCCAGGCACACCAAAACGAATCATCATCCCCACCGAGCTCGTGCTGCGTGGATCCGGCGAACGCCCTCCAGTGACGACCCTTGAGGACCACGAGTCGAACCCATACGGCGCACGGCCGGCCGGCCGGCGAGAAAACCGTTCCGGCAGCCCTGCTCTGAGCGGGTGCTACCCGGAGTCCCTGAGTTTGGGGTTAAGTGGCTGGGGTACGGCGAGGACGACCTCGAACCGTCCCCTAGCCAAGGAGATTGCCATGACCACGACTCCCGACCAGCCGCTGCGCGATGAGGATATGGAAACCACCGGTGTCAGCGGAGGTGTGAGCGGTATCGACGCGGACGGAACCGACGCCGACGGGACCGACGCTAACGGAACCGATGGCGACGCCACCGACACGGTCGACGGGGACGCCTCCGACGCCGACGGGACGGACAGCAACGCCACCGACGGCTGAGCCTTGGACGCTCTGCAGTTACTGAGCGGAGACGCCCAGACCTTCATCGACAAGGTGTGGGCGGCGCGCGTCCATGTGCACAAGGCTTCGCCCGACGACTTCGCCCGCATCCTCGGCCTCGACGACGTAGACCATCTCCTCACCAGTACGGCGATGCGAACGCCTGCCCTGCGCATCGCTCAGAACGGGAGGGTGCTGCCCAGCAGCCAGTTCACCCGATCGGCGACGCTGGCCGGCGCCTCCCTCACCGGACTTGTCGATGCCCGCAAGGTGCTGGATCTCGTCGACGGCGGAGCGACCCTTGTCCTGCAGGGGTTGCACCGGTACTGGCCTGCGTTGACCGAACTGGTCCGGAGTCTTGAGTTCGCGCTCGGCCATCCATGCCAGGCCAACGCTTATCTGACACCTCCGGGCTCGCAGGGCTTCGCCTTGCATAGCGACACTCACGACGTCTTCGTGTTTCAGACCCACGGCAAGAAGCTGTGGGAGATCCACGACGACGATGGTGAGCGCGAGGTCATGCTCGGGCCCGGCATCAGCATGTACCTGCCCACCGGCACCTCGCACGCCGCCCGTACGCAAAGCGAGGCATCCCTGCATGTCACCATCGGGATCAACCAGATCACCTGGCGGCATGTTCTCGAACGGGTCGCCGCCGGCGCGATGGCCGGAAGCAGCCTCGATGAGGCCATCCCTGCGGGATACCTCGACGACCCGGGTTCCCTGACCGATGGGCTCACCAGCAGGCTGGCTGAACTCGCCGACGCCATCGCATCCGTGGACGCCGACACCACAGCCACCGATGAGGCCGACCGGTTCCTCACCAGAAGCGGGTCGCACCTGCCCGGCGGTCTGCGCGACCGTCTCTCGATCGACGGAATCGAAGACGGCACCCTCTTGCGCCGTCGCCCTGGCAGCGTTTGCGTGACGCGGCCAGCAGCGGACCGTCTGCATGTGCTGTTGGGAGACCGGGAGTTGCGCCTGCCGCTCCGACTGGCCGAACCGATGGAGTACATGCAGAGGCACCAGTCCCTACGGCCATCGGATCTGTCGGCCTGGCTCGACCCGGAGAGCCGGCTCGTATTGACCCGCAGGTTCGTGCGGGAAGGACTCTTGCAGGTGCAAGGTTGACCCAGCAGTTCCGCTGTTCGGCCAGCAGCATGCAGCGATCGGAACCTCTGCTCGGTACGGCGTCCACGATCTTGGCGTTCCTCCTCATCGAGGTGCCGGGGCCCTGGGGTGTTGACGCCGTACGCGACTGCCGACTCCCCCAGCAGCTGACGGAGAACCTGCTCGGAAAGGTCCACCCGCTCGGCATCCGCCCATTACTCATCCGACGACATGGGCGGTCGAATCCCCCCTCCACGCGGGTCTTCGCGGCGTACGCCGATCCGCACCTGCCGTGGATGCAGACCGCCGAGCTGGACAGTCCACAACAGATCCTCGACCTCGACCTCGACGGCCTGGCCGCCGGACGCTCGGCCGGGCTGGCTGTCACAGACGATCCCATTTTCCTTACCTGCACCCATGGGAGGCACGACCCGTGCTGCGCCGAGCAAGGCCGCCCCGTGGCCCGAACGCTCGCCGCATCGCACCCTGCCGAATCGTGGGAGGTCTCCCACATCGGGGGCGACCGCTTCGCAGGCAACGTTCTGGTGTTGCCCGAAGGCCTCTACTACGGCCACCTGCAGCCCGACGTGGCATCGAAGCTCGCGACCGAGCATCGCCGGGGCCACCTCAGTCTCAACGAGCTGCGAGGGCGCAGCGGCTTTGGCTTCGCCATCCAGGCGGCGGAAGTCTACCTTCGCCGGCACCTTGCTTTGACGGAGCTGAGAGCCATCCGCCTCGAATCTCAGTCGCTCCGGCTGGGCATCACCGAGGCGGTCTTCCTGCACGGCACTCAGCGATGGAGAGTCCGACTTCGCCGGGCCCAGGCGGATGCACACCTGCTCACCTGCGGCGCGCGCCTTAGTAATCCGACGTTCGTGCATGAACTCATCGCGATCGAGCCGGATGCGACCGGCCTCGCGGTCAGCCCCTAGCGACCCTTGGCTTGAGCCGCGATCCACCGTCCCACCCGGTACTGGAAGCAGCAGAAGGCCGCACCTGCGCGCCCCTTCGCGGGACTGTCACGATGGACCTATGCGCTCCGACACTCACACCTACCACACAGGCAATGCCGACGTGGTCCTTGATCTGACCCGTGACTGTGCACAGTTCGTGGCCGGGCAAGGAGACGGCCTGTTGCATCTCTTTGTCCCCCACGCAACCGCTGGGCTAGCGATCCTCGAGACGGGCGCAGGCAGTGACGACGACGTTATTGCTGCACTTCGCGACCTGCTACCAGGCGACGACCGTTGGAAGCACCGACACGGAAGCCCCGGTCATGGACGCTCACACGTCCTGCCCGCCTTGATCCCGCCGTACGCATCCGTCCCCGTGCTAGACGGCCAACTCGCTCTCGGCACCTGGCAGAGCATTTGCTTGGTCGACATCAACGTCGACAACTCCGAGCGCGCCGTGCGATTCTCGTTTCTCGCTGGCTGACGCCGCTCTCGCTGTGGCTTTGAACCAATTCTTCGGGTGTCCCTGCAGGCATGTCCTCGGCGCCACCGACCGAGTGAACCGTAGGTTAACAGTCGTGGTGGAGACCGAAGATCTGTGGAGTGGGGGGCGCAGGTGACGCGTACGCTACTGAGCCCCCCGGTTGCGTTCACCCAACGCGAGGGGCGGCTAGGTCTGGCCCGGCTGATCCGCGGCTGCGAGACCGTGCTGGATCTGGCCGTCGTCGTGCTGGCCACGTGGACAGTCGTTTACCACATCTGCCTGCTGATGAGACTCGGCGTGCCGTGGGCCGTGGGCCTCGAGGTGTTTGCGTTGGCAGGCTGGGGCTCGCTGTCGTGGCGGAGGCATCAACGGTTCGGCGACGCCCCCCGAGGGCCGGAGCTGATCTCGACCTCGAGCGCCAGCACGGCGCGCACTGACCCGTTGACCGCCGAGCGCATCCTTGTCGCTGTCGCAGTGGCGTCCGGAGCGGCCGCAGCGGTGCTGGTCGCAGTCAACGCGATATGGCCGGCGGTCGCAGGGCTCTGGCTGACAGCGGCGGTCGCGGGCACGGTCTGGGCGCTGCTGCGCCTCCGCCGAGCGGGCATCGCCGAGCCAACTCAGCAGGGAGTCGAGCACAACCCTCGAACGGAGCAGTCGACGGGTGCGGTGGTGGTGGCGCTGGCGTGGGCCACCGCGCTGGCGGTGCTGTCGCTGTTCACCCTGTGGCCCAATCCGGACGACCTTTACTACGTCAATCTGTCGCAGTGGGTGGTGGATCACGGCACCTTCCCTCTGCGTGACACGATCTTCTCCGATCTCGTGTTTCCGATGTCCACCTGGCCGCCGATGGCTTCGTACGACGCGTTTGCGGGGACGCTGGCTCGGCTGAGCGGGGTTCACGCGGCGACAGTGGTGTACATCTTCGTGCCCCCGGTAGCGACATTCCTGTCCGTGCTGGCGCTGTGGCGGCTCTTACGGGCGTGGCGGGTTAAAGAGATCGGGGTAGCCCTGTCTTTAAGCCTGGTGTTCCTGCTCTTCGACGGCGGGCCGGGCTATGCGGCGCCAGGGAACCTGTTCTTGATCCGGATATGGCAGGGCAAGGTCATCTTGTTGTGCCTGATGGTGCCCATTCTGTTGGTCTACGCGTTGCGCTACGTCGAGCGGCCGACCAGGAGTCATGCGGGATGGCTGTTCGCCGGCGGGGTGGCGGCAGTCGGATTGAGCACCACAGCGATGTTCTTGGTGCCGCTGATCGCCTTAGCCGGTGCGGCACCGTTGTGCTTGCGCAGACCGGGTCAGGCGCTGCAAGGGTTCCTCGCGATGTCGGCCTATCCGCTTGCGGCGGGGGTGGTGACCGTGGCAGTGGGCGGTCGTTCAGCGGACCTCTTCGAGTCGCGCTTCCTCTTTCGGTTCGATCCGGCCTGGTTCGGTCATCAGATCTTCCGTGACGGTCCGCTGGCAGCGATTGCCGTGGTAGCCGTGCTCGCGGGCGCGTTGCTCGTCCCACACCGCGCCGCGCGGGTGACCACCGGCGTGCTGACCATCATCACCGGCCTGACCTTCGTGCCCGGAGTCACGCACCTGTCGTACGACCTCGTAGGGCTCGGCCCGACGTTGTGGCGGGTATCCTGGGTCGCTTCGATCGCCGCCCTCGTGGGCGTGTTCGGTGCACAAATCGCCACGTACACGCCCCGACGTCGCCTCAAGTTAGCCGGGCCACTGGCTCTGACGGTCGTGCTCGTCCTCTCCGGAATGCCGATTTGGTCAGAGAGCAACGGGGTAACGGTCAAAGCCCCTCCGCACTGGCAGCGCGGACCGGAGTCCGTGGTGTCCGCACAGCGAGCCATCGACGCAGCGCATCCCGGCGACGTGATCCTGGCGCCTCAAGAACTCTCCATCACCATCGACGTCTTGACCACTAAGGTCAAGACCGTCGCGCCCCGCGACTACTTCATGGACTACCTGCGCGACGACCCGGACTTCCACTACACCGAGCGCCTGACCCTGGTCAACTTCGCCAACCGGCTGATCGACAGGGCGAACAAGCCCGAGGTCGTTCGCGCCCTGACACTGTTGGACGTGGACGAGGTCTGCCTGCCGATCGCGGCGCGAGAGCGGATCCGCTTCGTGCGTGCTCAGGGCTACCGACCTGCCACGCGGTCGGCGTGGGACGTCTGCCTCACGCGGTAACGCCGCACCCGCAGCTCTCGCCGTCGTCGGTCCCCGATTTGAGCGCGAGTCAGAAATCCAGCTATGGTCAGACAGGTTCCTGCGGCGTTGTGCTGTGTCGTCACCGCGCAAGATATCCTTCCCGCCTACGATGGGCGCCGGGCACTCGGCACACCGCCACACAGTCGAAAGGCGTTCTTTCAATGCGAATCCTCGTCCTGGGCGGCGACGGCTACCTAGGGTGGCCAACGGCGATCTACCTGTCCGGTCAAGGACATGACGTCGGCGTTCTCGACAATGCCGTGCGAAGGCAGTACGACCACGAACTCGGATCCGGCAGCCTGGTTCCGATCGAGACAATGCACAACCGCGTGCGCGCGTGGCGCGACGTCAGCGGCAAGATCATCACTGCCTACCACGGTGACCTCATGGACGCCGACTTCACCTACGAGACCATCCGCGGGTTCGCCCCCGACGCGATCGTTCACTTCGCCGAACAGCGGTCGGCGCCATACTCCATGATCGACCGCAAGCATGCGGTCTACACCCAGACCAACAACGTGGTCGGCACGCTCAACGTGATGTTCGCGATCGGCGAAATCGATCGGGACATCCATCTGGTCAAACTCGGAACGATGGGTGAATACGGCACGCCCAACATCGACATCGAGGAGGGGTGGCTGGACGTCACCCACAAGGGCCGCAGCGACCGAATGCTCTTTCCGAAGCGACCCGGCTCGTTCTATCACCTGTCGAAGGTGCATGACAGCCACAACCTGGAGTTCGGCTGCCGTATCTGGGATCTGCGGGTCACCGACCTCAACCAGGGCATCGTTTATGGCCAGGAGACCACCGAGACAGCGCTGGACGCTCGGTTGGCTACCCGTTTCGACTACGACTCCGTGTTCGGCACCGTGCTCAACCGTTTCGCCATCCAGGCCGTTCTCGGACTCCCGATGTCGGTGTATGGCGGCGGCACCCAAAGTCGCGCGGTCATCGACATCCGCGACACTGTGGAATGCATCCGGCTGGCTTGCGAGACCCCCGCCGCGGCTGGTGAGTTTCGGGTCTTCAACCAGGCGACCGAGAGCTTCTCCCTAGCTGAGATGGCCAAGATCGTGGCTAACACCTACCCCGGCCAGGTCGACGTGGAGTACATCGACAACCCGCGGGTAGAGGCGGAGAACCACCACTTCACGTTCGTGCACACCGCGTTGGAGAGCCTTGGTCTGCGGCCGCACCTGCTTTCCGACACGCTGCTCACCTCGATGTTCGGCATTATCAAACAGCATCAAAACCGCGTTGACCTCGACGTGCTTCAGCCGACCATCAACTGGCGTCAGACGAGCAATCCGCCCGGCATCCGGTCGTGAGCCGGGGACCGGCCGACGTGCATGCCCCGGCCGCTCTACAGGTCCTGATCACCGGCGGGTCCGGGTTCATCGGCCGACACGTCGTCGCCCTGCTGAAGGCCGCCGGTCATCACGTCAGGGTGGCCGACCTGGACGGCTTTCCCGACAAGTCCGTGGACAGTGTCACCGGCGACCTGTGCGACCGCCACGTGCGTGAGGACGCAGTGACATCGGACATCGACGCAGTCGTGCACCTGGCCGCCGCAACCTCGGTGCTCGGCTCGATCGAGCGGCCGACTCACGTGCACCGCACCAACGTCGAGATGACCGCCGGATTGTTAGAACTGGCTCGCGAGCACGATGTCAGCGCATTCGCGCTCGCCTCGACCAACGCCGTGGTCGGCGACATCGGACAGCGCACGATCACCGAAGACCTGCCGCTGGCACCGCTCACGCCATACGGCGGGACCAAGGCCGCAGCAGAGATGCTCCTGTACGGGTATGCCGGTGCCTTCGGGCTGCGCACGCCGGTCGTCCGGCTGACAAACGTCTACGGGCCCGGAATGGCGCACAAGGACAGCTTCGTGCCCCGACTGATGCGGGCGGCTGCTTGCGGAGGCGGGGTCCAGATCTACGGCGACGGCGAGCAACGTCGCGACCTCGTCCACGTCGGTGACGCCGCCCGGGCCATGGTTCTCGCCGTGCTCAGCTGGCCAACCGGTCCGGTGATCATCGGTGGCAGCCGCTCGTACACGGTCAACGAGATCGCGCAGGTCGCCAGAGACACCACCGGGCGGGCCATTGCGGCGGAACGGGTCGCGCCCAAGCCCGGCGAGATGCCAGCCGTGGTCGTCGATATCGCCCGTGCTCGCAGCCGCGGCTTTCAGCCCAGCGTCTCGCTGGTCGACGGCATGCGCAGCGCATGGGCCGACTTCGCTCCTTCTCCCGACGGGCACGGATCGGTCGATGCCCGGGACTAGCAGCTCCCCCACCCCTGCCGTGTCGTCTTCGCAGCACCCCGGACCCGCTGGGGATCGGGCCGGTTCCACCACCACGATCCCCCGCGGGTCCCAGCACCATGGCACCACGGCAGCCTCAGGCGGCCTGGCCACCCGTTCCGACCTCCGGTCCGGCCTGGCGCTCGCGTGGTGCCGTCGACACGCGGTGTTCCTCATGGTCCTGCTTGCCGGCGTGGCCTGCCGCATCCTTGCCTGGCTGGCGTTCAGCCCGGCGATGGTCGTCAGTGAGTCCGCCTCCCACCTGTCATTCGTCACCACCTGGACTCCCAGCGCCGCCCACCCAGTCGGTTATGGAGTGCTCGAACTCACGCCACTTTCATGGTTCACCGATGCGCTGGCCCCCGTTGTGGCAGTGCAACACCTGTTGGGTCTGGCCACCGGGATCGTCGTCTACATCTTGCTGCTGCGTTGGGGCGTCTGGCGCTGGCTTGCTGCCCTCGCTACGGTGCCGGTGCTCTTGGACGCCTACCAACTGGCGAGCGAGCACCTGGTGCTGCCTGACACGCTGTTCGTCTTCGTCGTGGCCGTGGCGCTGCTGCTGCTGTGTTGGCGGGCGCGACCGGGCGTCGTGGCAGCTCTCTTCGGCGGGGTGTTGCTCGGAGCGGCGACCACCGTTCGGCTGATGGGCGAGTCGCTCGTGCTGGCCGCGCTGATCTTCATACTGCTCGCCGGTTCGACCTGGCGGAGCCGGATCGCCGGTGCCCTGGTCGTCACGGTCGGTTTCGCCATACCGGTCGTGCCGTCTGTCGCGTGGTATCACCACACGCATGGTGAGTATGCGTTCGCGCAAGGTCGGGCCCACTCCGACTCCGGAGTCGATGCGCCACCCAGCCGTGGGGAGGACTACGTCCCGGATGGCTTCGCGATGTTGTTCGACTGGTCGCGAACCGACCGGTATGCCGACGACGACATCGACACGTGGCGGTTCGGCAACTATGTGGCGCCCGAGGCATCCCCCACGAGCGACGTGCTCTACGTCCGCCACGGGCGCGAGCAGCTGCAGGCGCATCAACCTGGCGCGGACGCGCTGGTCACCTACCAGAGGTTCGGGTACCTACCCGGCCCCTTCCTGCTCGGCGCCTTGATTCTTGGGTTGCTGGCCGCCGCGGGCGTGGGACGGGCACGCCTCTCGGGGATGCGCGCGGTCTGCCTGCTGACCTCCCTCGTCCCTGCCGGGATGCTGCTCGGCGCGGCCAGCGCCGGAGAGCTCTCCTGGCGTTACCAGCTGCCAGGTCTCGTGCTGTTGCCCGCTGCGGGTGCGCTGGGGCTGACCGCGCTGCTCCGTGGGAGACGCTCTCCGGCTGCAGGTCGGTCCCAGATCGACGAGGTGGACCGCGCCTCGCTGGCTGACTTCCGGGAAAGTTACGGCGAGTTGACGCTCGCGCCGGTGGTCGTCGTCATCGCGGCGTACAACGAAGCCGTCGGGCTTCCCCGCGTGCTATCCAGTATGCCGGCGGTGGTCTGCGGATTGGCGGTCGACGTCGTCGTCGTCGATGACGGCAGCACCGACGAGACCGCCGCTGCGGTGAAGGCACACGGTGGCGCCTACCTGGTGAGCTGCACCGTCAACCGTGGACAGGGTGCGGCGATGCGGCTTGGCTACCGCGTCGCGCGCGACCACGCTGCGCGTTACATCGTCACCACGGATGCCGATGCCCAATACGACACAGCCGACTTCCCGACTGTGCTCGCTCCTCTGCTCGAGGGATCCGCCGACTTCGTCACCGGCTCGCGCCGGCTCGGGCGCCAACACACCAACGACCGATTTCGCCGCACCGGGGTGTACGTGTTCGCGTGGATCGTGAGCGCACTCACCGGGGAAAGGCTGACCGACACCTCCTTCGGTCTGCGTGCGATGCGGGCCGAGATCACCGCGGCGGTGACCCTCAACCAGCCGCAGTATCAGTCGGCCGAGCTGCTCATCGGGGCGCACTCGCACGGCTACCGTATCGCTGAGGTGCCGGGCACCATGCATGTGCGCGCGGCTGGCAGCACCAAGAAGGGTGGCAACCTGGTCTACGGCATGCGTTACGCGCGCGTCGTGCTGGGAACCTGGTGGCGTGAGGGATGTCCGGCCCCGGCCGGAGATCGCGCACCGGCGATACCGGGACATCGAGGTCCCACCGGAGCACCTATCGATCCGGGCCCGTGAAATGCTGACATCGATCCGGACAGCTATCCACGACACCCTCCGAATCGATGGGCGGCACCACCGGTGGCTCTCTGAGCACCGTCCATTCCTGATCGCGCTGACAACTGGTGTGGCATTGCGTGTCGTCGTACAGCTGGCCTTCACCCCGGCGCTGATATTCAGTGACGGGCCGTTGTACCTGTCCTTTCTGGACACGTTCGAGCCTAGGGACGATCGACCCGCCGGGTACGGTCTGCTGCTGCTCTATCCGCTTTCGTGGATCACCGACAATGTGCTCGCGGTCGTTGTGACCCAGCACCTGATGGGACTGACGACAGCGGTATTGATGTACTCGCTGTTGCGCCGCTGGGGAGTGGGTCGATGGCCGGCGACGTTGGCGACGATGCCGGTCCTGTTCGATGCCTTGCAGCTTCTCTTGGAACACTCGGCGCACAGCGACACGCTGTTTGAGCTGCTGCTGATGCTGGCCATGTTGGTGCTCGGTTGGCGCCGCCGACCGACTCCCGGCCTCGCCCTCGCAGCGGGGCTGCTCCTCGGAGCGTCGGCAACCGTCCGGCTGGTCGGCGAGGCCCTCGTGTTGGCGGGAGTGGCCTACTGCCTGTTCGTCGGGGATGGCTGGCGAAGACGTCTGGCGGCGACGGCGGCACTCGCCTTGGGCTTCGCGCTGCCGGTCGGCGCATACGCGACGTGGTATCACTCAGAGCGCGGCAGCTACGCTCTCGCCGAGTTCGGGGGCAAATCGCTGTACCTTCGCACGACGACTTTCGTGGACTGCTCCCGGCTGTCGGTGCCGGACTACCAACGGGTGCTCTGCCCGGTCGAACCGCTCGGGCAACGGCTCGAGCCGACGTACTACGTGTGGCATGACGAAAGGACTCTGCCGCGCCTGAAGCCGCCGCCCGGCACGAAGCCAGACCAGGCGATGCGCGAATTCGCAGTCGGGGCGATCCGCGAGCAGCCCGCTGACTACGCGCTCATTGTGCTACGCGACTTCGCGCTCAACTTCGACCCGTGGCGGACCGACCGGTTCGAGTACGACACCGCAGACAAGTGGAAGTTCAGCCGTTACCTCGACGTCGAGGCGAGCGAGCTGACCATCGACGCCTACGACGAGCATGGCGGTGAACAGCTGGCGGCGCATCAGCCCTACGCGAACGCGCTGATCGCCTACCAAGGGGTCGGCTACCTACCGGGGCCGCTGCTGCTGGGGTGCTTGGCGCTGGGGCTTGCCGGCGGGCTCGGGATCGGCCAGGCCCGTAAATCAGGTCTGCGGTCGATATGCCTGCTGATGACACTCACTGGGACCGGTCTGCTCCTGGTGCCGGACTTCACAGCGGAGTTCACCTGGCGCTACCAGCTGCCGGCGCTGCTCCTACTACCGGCCGGTGCCGCGCTCGGCTACACCGCACTGCGCGGAGGTCAACTCGACGCAGGGACTCCCGCGACCGCGAGAACTGACTGACCGAACGGCGGAGTGAACCGACTCTCCAGAGCCCTCGTGACCGGCACGATGACGCGGTCATAGATCCGCAGCAGCTCCGGTCGCGGGCTGCCCACACCGCCGCGGCGTACCGCGAGCCACCAGGCGGCTCCGCCGAGCAGGTTGACCGGACGGATGTCACCGGGCACCAGGCCCGCGCCCACAATCGCCGCACGGAGCGTGGCGGGAGTGTAGCGGCGGACATGGCCGACGCGCCGGTCGAAGTCGCCATACAGCTGCATGTAACCAGGGACCCAAAGGACGACCTTCCCGCCTGGCTCGACCAGCCGGGCCAAGGACCGCAAGGCCGCGCTGTCTTGCTCGATGTGCTCGAGCACGTTGATCGCGACGACGGTGGACACCTGCGGGCCGGTCTCGGGCGGTGTGCCCTCCAGGTCAAACTGGCGTGCCTCCACCTCGTGACGGTCGGCGAACCGACGCCCCATGTGCGCGACGCACCCAGGGTCTACGTCGGTCACCACGAGCCGACGCAGACCGGTGAACTGGCTGGCGAACTCGCCCAGCCCCGCACCCACCTCGAGCACAGACGGGCCGCAGTGACGCGAGATCAACTCGAACTGGTAGGCCCGGTACCGCTGTTGGTGCTGCCCCGACCCGCCCTCGAGACTCCGCCCAGTGGCCTGGGTGAACGCCCCGGCGCCGATCTCGTCACTCATACGCTCTTCTTGGCCGACACGGAATCGACGCTACCCGATGGCGGAGAGTCCGGGGCGCGGCGAAACAGCTGGTCGAGCAGGAAGAATCGCAGCAGAAAGACCCCGCCGTAGACTGCCAAGAACGTGCCCCCCACCAGTCCCACCCGCACGCCGTCGGAGACCCGACCACCAGCCAGGGCGGCGTCGGCGGCGCTGGTCGCCACGACGGCGATGAGCAGGGTGCCGAGCACGATCGCGACATAGGGCAGCAGCTCGCGGGTCAGGCTCGGCCTGCCGCGACGCCGCCAGGTCCAGGTGCGGTTCAGCCAGTAGTTGGGGACCGCTCCGGCGAGCCAGCCGATGCCCGAGGCGACCGCTGGAGTCGCCTGAAATGCGCCGTACAGAAGCAGGAACGTCGCCTCGCTGCACACCGCCGCAAGCACCGAACCGGCAGCGTAACGAAAGATCTTGCTCCCCAGCTCCCTTCGGGAGCCAGAGTGGTGCCTGGCCGCCGTGGGCGACGGGTGACCACGCATGACCTTGATCTTACGGCTGCAGCCGTAAGCATGACCCAGTCTTCAGGATGCGCTACGGGCGCTGGCAGTGACAGGCGACCAGGTCGACGCCTTTGCCCTGGGGCGCCGGTGAGGGAGCGGACGGGTCAGCGGTTGCCCACCTGCAGTTCGGCCCAGGTGTCGGTGGCGACGACACTGGTCCGTGGCAGGCCGCGATCCGCTTGGTACATACCGACGGCCGCAGCCGTGCTGGCGTCGTAGACACCGGTGATCGGGAGATGCGCATCGACTGCCGCGTTCAACGCTCGCTGCACCCGACTTACGCCGTACTTGGCCGAGCCGTACTTCAGGACCGGTTCCGGGCCCGCTGACAGGATCGCCGTCCAAGTTCTCAGGGACACCACGCCGGTGACCTCGATGCCGTGCGTCGCCTGGTAATCAACTACAGCTCGGTAAGTCCTGCGGTCGAAGGAGCCGTGCACGTCGCCGTCGTAGGTCCCTTTCCGCTTGAGCAGACACTGCGCAGCCTTCACCTCGTCGCCCGTGTCGCCTTGGTGAAGCCGGTGGTAGTCGCGGAAGTCGATTCCCACCCCGCATGACAAGCGTGACCTCGGCGCGACCGAGCCGCGGCCGAGGCTCATGTAGTTGCTGTCCACGTTGATCGTCACGCCGCCGTACGTCTCGTTGTGGTCGCCGAGGTACTGATGAACCCGCTTGTGTGGCATCCAGCTGGTGGAGCGCACGTAGGGCGAGTGGATGTCGGCCTTACCGTTCCAGTCCGCGATCCAGACCTGGTCTGGCATCGCGTGCTTGCCGGGTGTGTAGGCGTTGGCGTCATCGAGCATCTTGATCCCGGAGGCGGCGCTCGAGTAGACCCCCGACACGTACCCGAGCGCATGCAGCCTGTTGGTCCACGCGGAGAGGAAACCGATGGCCGATGCGCGGCATTGGGTCCGGCTGATGTCGAAGGCCTCGATGTCGTACCACAGCGTGCTGCCCGCCGAGATGCCGAGGACTTGCGCCGCAGTGACCGTCTTGGCCGCCTCCTCGCGGCCCTGCTCGCGCGCCTCCGCGTAGTTCGTCGTGGGGTCCGGCCTGATCCGGACCTGTTGTAGGTACCTCTCTCTCGTTGTGCACCAGGCTTGTGGGCCGACGGTCAAGGGCAACAACCGCCAGCCGTTGCCCAGCTGGGTGGACACCCAGGCCGGTGTGAGGTTCGGCTGGGTGGGGCAGCCCCGCGAGTCGCCGGAGATGTAGATGCCCACGGCCCAGTACGGCGACGATGTCAGCCAGCTGTCCATCGCCGTCTGCGTCGGCGCAACGCACTGATCGAAGCCGTAGCCGGTGAAGTTGCCAGGCGTCACCCTGTTCTCGGCCTGCGCGGGGGTCGCGAGCACGAGTGCGCCGGTCGCTACAGTCACGAGTGACACGAGAGTGGCGCTCAACCTGAGGAGCCATGACACGGCGCGCCAGTTGGACTGCCGCCACGAGCGATTACGTTTAGTCAGTGAATGAGTGCGCACAGTGCTGAACTTTACCGGTCGAGTACCACCTCCATAGCGGTAATCCGCAGCTTGCTCTCCAGGCTCGGCGGGTCACCGCACTCCCCCCTGGCAAGCGGCCGGGTGGAACTCTCAGGCCAGATGGGTGGCTTCGAAGTACCACTCGGGACCGTCGTCCGGG
>JACCXO010000043.1 GCA_013696975.1 Nocardioidaceae bacterium
GATCGGCTGGCACCTGCAGCACACGCACCGGCTCACCGTCTCGCGGGCGACGATCAACCGGATCCTGGTCCGGGCCGGTGCTGTCACCGCGGAACCGTCCAAGCGTCCCCGGTCTTCCTACGTCCGCTTCCAGGCAGCGATGCCGAACGAGTGCTGGCAGTCCGACTTCACCCACTACCGACTGACCACGGGAGCCGACACCGAGATCTTGTCCTGGCTTGACGACCACTCCAGGTCCGCCCTGTCCGTGACCGCCCACGCCCGGGTCACCGGCCCGCTGGTGCTGACCGTGTTCAGCAAAGCCGCAGGCCGACACGGCATCCCCGCCTCCACCCTGACCGACAACGGCATGGTCTACACCACCCGGCTGGCGGCGGCCGCGGCGGGCGCAACGCCTTCGAGCATGAGCTACGGCGACTCCACGTGGTCCAGAAGAACTCCCGCCCCAACCACCCCACCACCTGCGGGAAAGTGGAACGGTTCCAGCAGACGACGAGTTACAACCACCGTCGACCGCACCGGTCGCTGCCACATCGCAGCACTCCTGCCACCGCCTACACCACGCGTCCCAAAGCCACCCCGACCAGCAACCGCGCCGCCGACACCCACGACCGGATCCGACACGACATCATCGACAACGCCGGCTCCGTCACGCTGCGCCACAACGGCCACCTGCACCACATCGGCATCGGCCGAACCCACGCCCGAACCTGCGTCATCCTGCTCGTCCAAGACCTCCAGATCCGCGTCGTCAACGCCATCGCCGGAGAACTGCTCCGCGAGCTCGTCCTCGACCCCACAAGGACTATCAGCCCACCGGAGCGCCCAAAGGACCCACCAGACCACGAAACCCCCGAACCTGAGGGTTCGAGGGTTTCCGATCACTTGAGAGATCACATCGGTGGGCGCAGCAGGGATCGAACCTGCGACCACCTCCTTGTAAGGGAGGTGCTCTACCGCTGAGCTATACGCCCGTCAGCCGGTCAGCCTAGGCGACCTGTCGCGGGAGCGGAAAGCGGCAGAATATCCGGGTCTCACGTCGGTGATGCGCACGAAACGGCACTCGCGCACTCAAGCAAGCACGTGACAGCGAGAAAGACAACGACCGCCAACGTCTCGGTTCGCTGGCGGTCGTGTCACTTGCCATTGGACACCTAGAAACCCTTAATTACCAATAAATGGCATGAGTGCATGCGCGTCGCGGCAAAGTATGACGCACCGTAACGGTTCAGTCGAGTTCTGCCAACATTTTTCGGTAATCATCGAGGTTACGAGCCTGCGGGATCTCGTTCTCTATCTGCCACCGCAGCACCCCGGAGCGGTCGATCACGAAGGTCGCCCGTCCCGAGCAGCCCAACCGCTCGTCGAACACGCCGTATGCCGACGAGACCTCACCATGCGGCCAAAAGTCGCTGAGCAGTGGGAAGGGCAACTTTTCCAGCTCAGCGAACGCGCGCAAGGAGAACATGTGGTCGCACGAGATAGCCAACAGCGCGGTCGAGGAGTCGGAGAAGTCCACGAACTGGTCGCGGATCTCGCATAGCTCCCCGGTGCACACCCCGCTGAACGCGAACGGATAGAAGACCAGCACGACATTCCTGCTGCCGGCGAAGTCACTCAAGGTCACGTCCTGCCCAAGCTGATCCTTGAGGCTGAAGCCAGGTGCCTGTTCGTCGATCTCCAGCATCAACTGGTACGCCGACCGGCGCGCGAGGACTTCGGCGACACCAGCTTTGTGGCCGACCAGTTCGGCCCCGCGGCGAGGCTGGTAGTGGTCGCCAGGCCGGCTGTCGGTGCCGCCTCGGCGATGTCACTGGCGTCGACGTAGTTGTCGCGGCCCACCTTTGGTGTGAACAACCAGACCGGACCACCCTCAGCGAGGTCGGTCAGCGAGTCGACCAGGCCGTCAACGAGATCGCCGTCGTCGTCTCGCCACCAGAGCAGAACGGCATCCACCACGTCGCCATAGCGGTCATCGACGAGCTCGCCTCCGATAGCGGCCTCGACGGCGCCGCGCAGGTCCTCGTCGATGTCTTCGTCCCACCCAAGCTCCTGAACCACCATTCCGGGCTCGAACCCGAACCTGCCGACAAGTCCGTAGTCCGCGTTGCCCGCGGTCGTGCTCACGCAGTTCCTCCTCGATGCGGGCGCACCTGCTGTGCACCTCCGACGCAGCGTAGTCCACCGTGGACGAGCCGCCAGTGCAAGCCCTCAGGGTGATCTAGCTCTCTGAAATCTGATGGACGCCCATGTGGGAGCTGACACGAAAAGTGGGAGACTGGCGGTGTCTCGCAACCTGAGGAGTTCGGGTGGGCGCCTGTCGCCCACCGCCCCGCGGGTGGCCCGCACCCGGCCACCCCTGACCGACGAAGAGGACGCACGTGGCAAGCGCAACTGACCCACCGCCAGTAATTCACGAGGGCTTGCCTACGCAGCTGCCTGACATCGACCCCGAAGAGACTCAGGAATGGCTCGACTCGCTGGACGCCCTGCTCGACGAAAGGGGCAAGACGCGCGCCCGCTACGTGATGCTGAAGCTGCTGGAGCGAGCCCGTGAGAACCAGGTCGGCGTCCCCGCGCTGCGCAGCACCGACTACATCAACACGATTCCCCCTGAGCGTGAGCCGTGGTTCCCCGGTGACGAGCACATCGAGCGCCGCATCCGGGCATTCATCCGTTGGAATGCGGCGGTCATGGTGTCGCGCGCCAACCGTAAGGGCTTGGAGGTAGGCGGCCACATTGCGACCTACCAGTCGTCGGCCAGCCTCTATGAGGTTGGCTTCAACCACTTCTTCCGCGGCAAGGACCACCCCGGCGGTGGTGACCAGATCTACATCCAGGGACACGGGTCACCCGGCATCTACGCGCGCTCGTTCCTTGAGGGCCGCCTCAGCGAGGACCAGCTCGACGGTTTCCGTCAGGAGGTATCCCGTGGTCCTGGGAAGGGCCTGTCGTCATACCCCCACCCGCGCTTGATGCCGGACTACTGGGAGTTTCCCACGGTGTCGATGGGCATCACGGCGATCAACTCGATCTATCAGGCCCGCTTCAACCGCTACCTGCAGAACCGCGGCATCAAGGACACCAGTGACCAGCAGGTGTGGGCGTTTCTCGGCGACGGAGAGATGGGCGAGCCCGAGTCGCTCGGCGCCATCGGGCTCGCGGCTCGCGAGGAGCTCGACAACCTGACGTTCGTCATCAACTGCAACCTCCAGCAACTCGACGGGCCCGTGCGGGGCAACGGCAAGATCATCCAAGAGCTCGAGTCGACCTTCCGCGGGGCGGGATGGAATGTCATCAAGGTTGTCTGGGGTCGTGAGTGGGACACCTTGCTCGCCCAGGACGGCGACGGCGCACTCGTCAACAAGATGAACAAGACGCCTGACGGTCAGTTCCAGACCTACACGGTCGAGACGGGCGAATACATCCGAGAGCACTTCTTCGGGGACGACCCGCGCCTGCGAGCCATGGTCGAGGGTATGTCGGACGAAGAGCTGCGCAAGCTCCCCCGGGGTGGCCACGACTACCGCAAGGTCTACGCCGCTTTCAAGGCCGCCAGCGAGCACGTCGGCCAGCCCACGGTGATCCTCGCCAAGACGATCAAGGGTTGGACGATCGACGCCCTCGAGGGTCGTAACGCCACGCACCAGATGAAGAAGCTGACCAAGGACGACCTCAAGACGTTCCGCGACCGGCTCTTCATGCCGATCAGCGACGAGGACATCGACAACAATGAGCTGGCCCCGTTCTACCACCCAGGCCCGGACGCTCCTGAGATCCAGTACATGCTGGAGCGGCGGCGTCAGCTGGGAGGCGGGTTGCCGGAGCGGCGCGTCGACCCCGCCCCGGTCAAGCTGCCCGGCGACGAGTTGTACGCCGAGCTGAAGCAAGGATCGGGCAAGCAGGCCATTGCCACGACGATGGCGTTCGTGCGGCTGCTGCGTGACCTGATGAAGGACCCGGAGATCGGGCACCGATTCGTGCCGATCGCGCCAGACGAGTTCCGCACGTTCGGCATGGACTCAATGTTCCCGACGTCCAAGATCTACTCGCCCCACGGGCAACGCTACGACAGCGTCGACCGCAAGATGTTGCTGACCTACAAGGAGTCAGAGCGAGGCCAGATGCTGCACGAGGGCATCAGCGAGGTCGGTGCGATGGGTTCGACGATCGCGGCCGGCACGTCATACGCGACGCACGGCGAGCCGATGATCCCGGTCTACCTCTTCTACTCGATGTTCGGATTCCAACGCACCGGAGACTGGATCTGGGCGCTCGCTGACCAACTCGGGCGCGGCTTCCTGATGGGCGCTACCGCTGGGCGGACGACGCTGACCGGCGAGGGTTTGCAGCACGCGGACGGCCACTCGCCACTGCTCGCGGCGACCAATCCGGCCTGCGTCTACTACGACCCGGCCTTCGCCTACGAGCTCAGTCACATCATGCAAGACGGTCTGCACCGGATGTATGGCTCGACCGACGAGCACCCGCATGGCGAGGACGTCTTCTACTACATCACCCTCTACAACGAGCCGACGGTCCAGCTGCCTGAGCCCGAGGGTGTTGACGCCGAAGGCATCCTGCGAGGTCTGCACCGAGTTAAGGCCGGTGCGCGTGACGGACAGGACGACGCCCGGCCGAGCATCCAGCTGTTGGCTTCCGGAGTGGCTGTGCCATGGGCCCTCAAGGCGCAGGAGCTGCTGGCCGAGGATTGGCAGGTGTGCGCTGATGTGTGGTCAGCCACCTCCTGGAACGAGCTGGCTCGAGATGCGCTGTGCGCTGACTCATGGAACCTGCTGCACCCTGGAGACGAACGCCGCACGCCGTACGTCACGTCCCGGCTAGCGGATACCCCCGGTCCGGTGCTGGCGGTCAGCGACTACATGCGGGCAGTACCTGACCAGATCTCGCAGTGGGTCTCGACCGACTGGCACTCACTCGGCACTGACGGGTTCGGCTTGGCTGACACGCGGGCTGCCGCTCGGCGATACTTCCGCGTGGACGCCGAGTCGATCGTGGTGGGGGCTCTCGAGGCGCTCGCCAAGCGAGGCGACGTCGATGTGGCTCGCGCTGTCGAGGCGCTGGCCGAATACCGGATCGACGACCCCACAGCCGTACGCGGGGTCACGCAAGAAGGCGCCGGCGCCTGACCCCTATCCCTCTCCGCCACTGATCCCGCACCCAGTGCCAACGCGTGACCCGCTACCATATCTCTCTCCGTGTTTCGCTCTGCTCACCCCCGGTCCCTGCACAAAGATTGGTGTCTCACGTAGCGCCGGCCACTTGTCGCACCAATCTTTGTGTCGACCGCACATAAAGATTGGTGTCTCACGTAGTTCGAGGCACGTGAGCCACCAATCTCTGAGGGCGATCGTCGCTTTCAGGGCTCCTGCCTGAAGGTCAGCCGCGCCAGCCGCGGTTACGGAACATATTCACCAGTTGGCTCTGGACTCGGTCAGCCAAATGCCGGATGGCGTAAGACGAGAAGACAAGTAAGCCGCCACCCTCGATGGCGATGTCATTTTGGCGAAGAAGGTCATTGTCCCAGTTACGCACCTCGGAATGCGGAATGCCATGGACTTCAGCACACACTCCGAGCCTCGCCCACTTACGGTCGAGGTAATAGCGCCCATCGCGGCGCGGCAAGACCACCTGCCTTGACGGTTCTGGAAGTCCAGCTCGGCGGCAGATCTGGTCGAAGTCCCCCTCTGGGAGCGAATCCACTCCGCCTGCGGCATCGAGAATGGACTCCGCAATGATCTTGCGATTGCGGCAGCGGCCGCGTCTGCTGAGCGCATCCCACAAGGCCTGCGGCTGCACCATGCGCTGCTGGACGGGTGCCAACACGAGAACTCTGGCGCGACGCGATGAAATGCGTTCGCTTGCCGCGTCGACGACGCTGCGCGCCGGCCGAGTCCTTGGCGGCGCAACGTGCGGACTCACGTCTTCCACGCCAAGCTTGGTCGACCAACGCAGCTTCACTCTCCAATCCCCGGGCAAGCCGAGCTGCGCTCTCGAGGGGGTGTACGTCGAAGCCGGCACGACAAGCGTCAAACCCTCGTCGTCGAACTCGCGCAGACCACCAAGGCGCAAAGCCGTCAAGCCGCCGAGCAGCGTGCCAGGCGGCGCGGCGAAGAGCGCGACCCACATTCGCTGATCCACAGAGAGTGGTCCGTTGTGTGTCACGACCACGCCTCGCGCGGGAGCCGCCCACCGTCGAGCGCCTAGCTGTGCTCGGACCCGCCCTTCGCCGTACATCAGGCAAGCCGCCTGTCGGGGCAACACGCCGACTTCATGCGCAGCGGCCACCTGAAGCTGGTCGAGGGGATTGTTGGCTATCAGGCGCACGCTTGTCATGGCCCCAGCACACCCCAAATGCCTGCCGCCGAACCAGTCTCATCGACCCTGCTGGGGTTGCGTGGTACGTCGCCGGCCACCTGTGGAGGACCGAGAGATTGGTGTCTCAGGCAGCCATCGCCACGCGCCACGCCAATCCTTCGAGCCCACCGCTCTCAAGATTGGTGTCTGGCGGTGCTATCACCACGTCAGACACCAATCTCTGTGCGGAGCGGGCCGGGTCGGCGCTTGGCGGGTCTCGGGTCGGCGCTTGGCGGGTCTCGGCGCGGGAGGAGGCAGGGTTCAGCGCTTGGCGGGTCTCGGTGCGGAGCGGGGCGGGTCTCGGTGTGGGAGGAGGCAGGGTTCAGCGCTTGGCGTGGGTCCACTCGAGGAGTCGGTCGAGCGGCCAGGTGTTGACGATCCGCTCAGCCGGTATGTCGTTCGCGGCGGCTCGGGCGCAGCCGTAGTCCTGGAAGCTGAGCTGGCCGGGGGCGTGCGCGTCCGTGTCGATGCTGAACAGGCAGCCCGCCTCCAGCGCCAGCGCGATCAGCCGCGACGGTGGGTCACGTCGCTCCGGTCGGGAGTTGATCTCGACGGCGACCTCGAACCGGGCGCAGGCCGCGAACACCACCTCCGCGTCGAACTGCGACTCTGGTCGAATCCCGCGCGAGCCCTCGACCAGGCGCCCGGTGCAATGGCCGAGCACGTTGGTGAACGGGTTGGCGATCGCGCTCACCATGCGCATCGTCATGGTCTCGGCGTCCGACCGGAGCTTGGAGTGCACGCTCGCGACCACCAAGTCGAGCTGCCGCAACATGTTCGGCGTCTGGTCAAGTCCGCCGTCTTCGAGGATGTCAACCTCGATGGCGGGCAGGAGGCTGAAGTCGTCGTACGTCGCGTTGATCTCGGCTATCACGTCGATCTGTTCCGTAAGGCGTTCGGGGCTGAGGCCTCGGGCGATCGTGAGCCGCGGTGAGTGATCCGTCAGGGCGAGATAATCGTGGCCGACTCGCCGGGCCGCCTCGACCATCTCCTCGATGGGCGAACCGCCGTCGGACCAGTTCGAGTGCGAGTGAAGGTCACCTCGCAGTTGCCCCCGCAGCCCCTCTCCACCCATCGCCAACGGGGAAGCACCTCGCTCGCGCAGCTCCATCAGCTTCTTCGGTACCACTCCCCTGCTGGCCTCCATCACTACGGCCGACGTCGACTTCCCGACGGACGGCACCTCAGTCAATGAGGCGGCCGCGATCCGCTCCTCCATCTCACCGACCGGCAAACCCGCAAGCGCCCAGGCGGCTTTACGATAAGCCTCCACCCGCCGGGTCTCGGCCCGCGCGCGTTCCATCCAGTAGGCGATCTCCGAGAGTGCCGCGATCCCGTCCATGCGCCTATCCTGCCGCAGCCCGACGCGACTCTGCTCCACCTGCTGAGTCAGGCAACTCCAGCGGCTCACACTTGTCCGTACATCACAAAGAGCGGCCAGTAGGCTCGCCGGATGAGCACCACCAATCCAGAGAAAGCGACCAACCGATCGAGCAGCACCCGCCGGCTGGCCCCGGGCAACAAGGTGGCCACCAGGCGGCTCGAGCAAGCCAGGGGCTCACTGACCAACGAGGCGATCACCCACATGCAGGAGGAGTTGCCCTGGTTCCGCGCTCTCAGCGCCGAGAACAGGTCGTGGATCGGACTTATCGCCGGCGCCGGCATCTCCTCGTTCGTCGACTGGTTCCGCGACCCATCAAGCGGGAACACGGTCACCGCTGAAGTCTTCGGGACCGCCCCCCGCGAGCTTGCCGGGGTCATCACACTGCAACAGACCGTCGAGCTCGTGCGCACGGCTATCGGCGTGGTCGAGGAGCACGTCGAAGAGGTCGTGGGCCCCACTCACGCGGCGGCTGTGCGCGAGTCCGTCATGCTCTACTCGCGGGAGATCGCTTTCGCCGCAGCTGACGTGTACGCCAGAGCGGCCGAACAGCGGGGCGCTTGGGACGCCCGACTCGAAGCTCTGATCGTCGACTCAGTGCTGCGCGGCGAAGCCGACGAGGCGGTCCGCTCGCGCGCCACAGCGCTCGGGTGGGCATCCACCAACGGAGTTTGCGTGGTGCTGGGCTTCACCCCGGCACGCGACTCGGCCGCAGCCGTGGATGGCATCAAGCGCAGCGCTCGGGCCGCCCGCCTCGACGCGCTCTGCGCAGTTCAAGGCGACCGTTTGGTCGTGGTGCTCGGGGGCGTGACGGACGTCGACCGTGCCGCGGGCGCGATCGCCGACCACTTCGGCGACGGTCCGATCGTGTCGGGGCCCATGGTCGGAGACCTGCTGGCCGCGAATGCATCGGCTCGAGCAGCCGTCGCCGGCCTTCGGGCAGCCCCGGCGTGGCCAGAGGCGCCACGCCCTGTCTCGACCGACGATCTGCTGCCCGAGCGCTCACTCGCCGGTGACGGTCACGCACGTCGCCAGCTCGTCTCCTTCGTCTACCAGCCGCTCGTCGAGGCAGGGTCGGGACTTCTCGAGACCTTGACGGCATACCTCGACACCAGTGGTTCGATCGAAGGCACCGGACGCCTGCTGTTCGTGCATCCCAACACCGTTCGTTACCGCCTGCGACGCATCACTGACGTAACGCGTCTGTCGCCTGCGGATGCTCGCGATGCTTATACGCTGCGCATCGCCCTGACCCTCGGTCGGCTGCTCGGCCCGGCGTAGCCCTTTGTAGGAAAGTCACAAAGACACCCCGCAAAGTTTCGTCTCCCCGCCACCGCAGCCAGGTCCCGCACAGGCGGCATGATGGAGCGCGTGCTCGTCATCGTCGCGCCCGGTCAGGGCGCTCAAACTCCCGGCTTTCTCAGCCCCTGGCTCGAGCACCCCTCCTTTGCTGACCGCTTGCAGTGGTTGTCAGCGGTCGCCGGACTCGATCTCGAGCACTACGGCACCGAGGCGGATGCCGAAACCATCCGCGACACCGCGGTCGCGCAGCCCCTTCTCGTCGCTGCTAGCATGCTCGCGGCGATCTCGCTCTACCCGCACCCCACCGATGCGTTCGGTCGAGTCGGTGCGGTGGCCGGACACAGCGTCGGCGAGATAGCCGCGGCGGCGGGAGCCGGTGTCATCACCGCCGAGCAGGCCATGGTCTTCGTGCGCGAGCGCGGCCGTGCCATGGCTGCGGCATCAGCAATCACTCCCACCGGTATGACGGCAGTCCTCGGCGGTGACAGAGACGACGTGCTCGCCACTCTTGACCGCCACTGCCTCACACCCGCCAACGACAACGGACCTGGTCAGGTCGTCGCGGCAGGCACGCGGGAACAGCTCCAAGCCCTAGCTGACGACCCACCGGCGCAAGCCCGCCTTATCCCGTTGAGCGTCGCCGGGGCCTTCCACACCGAACACATGGGTCCAGCGGTTGACGTGCTCGGCAGGCTCGCGCGAGCGGTCTCGACCCACGACACCCGCACCCGCCTCATCTCCAACCGGGACGGCCAGATCGTCCACTCGGGTCGAGACGTGCTCAAACGACTCGTCAGCCAGGTCAGCACCCCCGTCCGCTGGGACCTTTGCATGCAGACGATGACTGACCTCGGCGTCACCGGAATCCTCGAGATGCCTCCCGCTGCCACCTTGGTTGGCATTGCCAAGCGCCAACTCAAAGGTGTCGAGACGTTCGCACTCAAGACACCCGATCAGCTCGACGAGGCCCGCGCCTTCGTCGACAAGCACGGGGATGCCTCGCCCATTGACTCGACGCCCACCTGGCGGATGCTCGTCTCCCCGTCCAAGGGCACCTTCACGCAAAGCGTGGACATCCCAGTTGACACCCAGCTGGTTCCAGGGGTGGTCATCGGTGAGGTCAGCAACCTGCGTGGCAGCACGGCGGTGCTCGCTCCGCACGGAGGCACTATCGTCGAGTGGATCGTCGAAGACGGCGACCTGGTCTCACCCGGACAACCCATCGTCCGACTGCACCCCGAGAGCGAGTGACATGGCGGCATCCATCAAGACGGTTGACGGCGCTCGTCATACCCGCATCCTGGGCATGGGCAGCTATCGGCCGAGCCGGGTCGTGCCCAACTCTGAGCTCGTCGACGCGATCCAGTCGTCCGACGAGTGGATTCGCACCAGATCGGGCATCATCGAACGACGCTTCTCCGAGGACCACGAGACCGTGCAGATGATGAGCGTCGAGTCCTCCCGTAAGGCGCTGGCCCACGCAGAGATCGACCCAGCCCAGCTCGACTGCGTCGTCGTCGCGACCGTCTCCCACCTCATGCAGACGCCTGCGGTCGCCACGCTCATCTCTGACGAACTCGGCTCGACGCCCGCCGCCGCCTTCGACATCTCAGCGGCCTGTGCCGGCTTCTGTCACGGAGTCGGTCTGGCCTCCGACATGGTCCGCAGCGGCAGCGCCAAGTACGTGTTGGCGATCGGCGTCGAACGGCTCTCCGAGATCACCGATCCCACTGACCGCGGGACCGCGTTCATCTTCGCCGACGGCGCTGGGGCCGCTGTGATCGGACCGTCCGAGGTCGAGGGGATCGGCCCAGTCGTATGGGGCGCAGACGGATCGAAATACGACTACATCCGACAGAAGCAGAGCTGGTCCGACGTGCTCAAGATGGAGAAGGCGTTGATGCCCCATTTGCGCATGGACGGAAACCCGGTGTTTCGCTGGGCGTCGTTCGAGATGGCCAAGATCGCCAGCGAGGCTCTCGATCGGGCCGGTATCACCGTCGACGACTTGGACGTCTTCGTCCCTCATCAGGCGAACATGCGCATCATCGACGCGATGGCGCGCACCCTCAAACTCCCCGAGAGAGTCGTCATCGCCCGTGATGTCGCCTACCAAGGCAACACGTCTGCAGCCTCCGTGCCGCTGGCTGCGGATGCACTGCTGCGCTCGGGAGAGGCCAAGAGCGGTGACATCGCGTTGTTCGTCGCCTTCGGGGCAGGGCTGTCGTATGCCGCTCAAGTGGTAACCCTGCCGTGACCCACTTGGACAGTGTCGCTTTCCCGTTACACAACCTCGAGTTTCCGCAGCGTTCTGCGGAGTCTCCGACCCTTGAGTGCCGGAGAGACGTCCCACCATCAGATATCAGAAGGAGCTACCTAGATGGCCAGCACTGAGGAGATCCGCTCCGGACTCGCCGACATCGTCAACGAGGTCGCCGGGATCCCCGCTGACGAAGTACAGCTCGACAAGTCTTTCATCGATGACCTGGACGTCGACTCGCTCTCGATGGTCGAGGTGGTCGTGGCCGCCGAGGAGACGTTCGGCGTCAAGATTCCCGACGACGAGGTCAAGAACCTCAAGACGGTGGGTGACGCTGTCGCCTTCATCGAGAGCAATCAGGCGGCCTGAGCCGCTCGGTGTGCCGGCTGGCTCTGCTTGTTCCTGGCCGCCCGAGCATCGTCCTGGCCGCCAGACCATCGACTCCTTGCTGTGCCGGGCCGGCGCTCTTCGGCCCGGCCCTCAATCGCCACTCCTATCGACATACGAGGTGAACACGTAGATGAGTTCCCAGCGCGTCGTCGTCACTGGACTCGGTGCGACGTCTCCGGTTGGCGGTGATGTGCCCACGACCTGGGCCGCACTGCTCGCCGGGACATCGGGCGCCCGTCGCTTGACCGAGGAATGGGCTGACCAGCTGCCCGTTCGGATCGCGGCCCGGGTCGCCGTCGAACCCCTCGAGGTGCTCGATCGCGTCAAGGCCCGACGCCTGGACCGATCCGGGCAGTTCGCTCTTATCGCGGCCCTCGAGGCGTGGGCCGACGCCGACCTGGATACCGGCTCGGCTGACCCTGAGCGACTCGGTGTCGCTATCGCCTCAGGCATCGGCGGCGTCACCACCTTGCTGAGCAACTACGACACGTTGCTCGAAAAGGGTCCGCGCCGGGTGTCGCCCTTGTCGATCCCGATGCTGATGCCCAACAGTCCCGCCGCCAACGTCGGGCTTGCGATCGGCGCGAAAGCCGGGGTGCACACTCCCGTCTCGGCGTGCGCCTCCGGCAACGAGGCCATCGCCCATGGCGTCGATATGATCCGCCTCGGCCGCGCTGACGTGGTGGTCGTGGGTGGCACCGAGGCCGCGATCCATCCACTTCCGATGGCCGCTTTCGCGCAGATGATGGCGCTTTCCAAGCGCAATGACGCGCCGGAACAGGCGTCGCGTCCCTGGGATGCCGGTCGCGATGGCTTCGTGCTCGGCGAGGGCGCCGCTGCGCTCGTCATCGAGAGCGCTGAGCACGCCGCGGGTCGCGGAGCGCAGGTGTATGCCGAAGTGGCGGGGGCCGGTATCACCGCGGACTCTCACGACATCGCCCAGCCCGATCCCGTCGGCTACGGCGCCACCCGCGCCATGCGGATGGCGCTCAAGGAGTCCGGTGTCGAGCCACGCGAGATCGTGCACATAAACGCGCACGCGACCTCGACGCCACAAGGTGACATCGCTGAGTGCCTCGCCATCACCACCGCACTCGACGGGCGGATCGATCAGGTCATCGCGACCTCGACGAAGTCGATGACCGGCCACCTGCTGGGAGCCGCCGGAGCCCTAGAGTCCATCGCCACCGTGCTGGCATTGCGCGACCGGGTCGTGCCGCCGACGATCAACCTCGACGACCCCGACCCGACTGTCAAGCTCGACATCGCGACGACGCGACGGACCCTTCCGAGCGGCGACATCGCCGCTCTCAACAACTCCTTCGGCTTCGGCGGACACAATGTCGCCATCGCCTTCCGCTCAGCCTGAGGTGGCCATGACCACGACCGAGAACGCCCCCGCATTAGCACCGACAGCACCACCCGCGCAGGCGAGGCCGCCAAAGCTGCCTCGCGACATTGACCCGCGCAACCCCAACAAGCGCCTCGAGGCATTCTTCGACGAGGGCACTGTCGAGCTGATCAGCGCCGACGATGACAGTGGCATGCTGGCTGCTGTCGGCTGCGTCGACGGCGTCCATACCGTCGCCTTCTGCTCCGACGCGACCATCATGGGCGGCGCGATGGGCCACGAAGGCTGCAAGGTCGTCGTTCGAGCCTATGAACGTGCGTTGGCCGACGAGGTGCCGATTGTCGGGTTGTGGCACTCGGGCGGTGCGCGACTCGCAGAGGGCGTGCTGTCCTTGCACGCGGTGGGTCTGATCTTCAACATCATGACGCAGGCTTCAGGCAAGGTCCCCCAGATTTCTGTGGTGCTCGGCCCCGCCGCCGGAGGCGCAGCATATGGTCCTGCCCTGACTGACGTGGTGATCCTCGGCCCTGAGGGTCGGATCTTCGTGACGGGCCCGGACGTCGTACGGTCCGTCACCGGTGAAGACGTGGACATGCTGCGCCTGGGTGGACCGGAACCTCATGGCCGCCGGTCCGGTGTGGTGCATGTGCTCGCTGATTCTGAGGCACAGGCGATCGGTGAGGCGAGGCGGCTGGTGGCGCTGCTCGGAGACCAGGGCAACCTCGACGAGTCGGCGATCGCCGACGTCGACCTTTCCGAGCAGATGCCGGAGTCCAAGAAGCGCGCCTACGACGTGCATCCGTTCGTCGCCACCCTCCTCGACGAGGGGTCGATGCTCGAGCTACACCAGCGGTGGGCGCCCAACATCGTGACCGCTCTGGGTCGCTTCGGTCGGCGCACCGTGGGCGTCATCGCCAACAACCCGTTACGACTCGGCGGGTGCCTTGACTCACCGTCGGCGGAGAAGGCCGCGCGCTTCGTGCGGATGTGCGACGCCTACGGGGTGCCGCTTCTCGTGGTGGTCGATGTGCCGGGCTATCTGCCTGGCGTCGGGCAGGAATGGGATGGGGTGGTACGGCGTGGGGCCAAGCTGCTGCACGCCTTCAGTGAGGCGCAGGTGCCACGGGTGACGCTCGTGACCCGCAAGGCGTATGGCGGGGCATATATCGCCATGAACGCTCGCTCCCTGGGGGCCACTCGCGTCTTCGCCTGGCCTGGCGCAGAGGTGGCGGTGATGGGAGCCGTGGCTGCCATCCGCATTCTGCACCGCCGCAATATCGCTGCGGTGGCCGCTGATCTGCGTCCGATCGTCGAGGCGGAGTTGGCCGCCGAGCACGAGCGCATCGCCGGAGGCGTCGACCGGGCCATCGAGATCGGTGTGGTCGACGAGGTGGTGGAGCCGTCGCGGACCCGGTCCGCCCTGGCCACGGCACTGGCCGCCGCCGACAAGGGCGCACGCGGCCACCACGGCAACATCCCCCTCTGACCCTCTCCTCCGTTGAGAGGTCGCTCGCGTCCCTGTGGGATCAGTAGGTCTGAGGCACCAGCCGCTGCTCGCTCTCGGGCGGCCGCACGTAGTCGTCATCATGTTGGCGCTCCGGGAGCACGAGTGGCGCAGAGGTCAGATCCTCGTAGCGGACCAAGCTGAGCAGGTGATGGACGCAGTTCAGCCGGGCGCGCTCCTTGTCGTCGGCAGGCACCACCCACCACGGGGACGTCTCGGTGTCCGTGTGCTTGAACATCGTGTCCTTGGCCCGTGAGTACTCGACCCACCGGGACCGCGCCTCGAGGTCCATCGGGCTGAGCTTCCACCGCTTGCGTGGGTCGTTGATCCGGTCTTGGAACCGGCGCTCCTGCTCGTCGTCGGAAACCGAGAACCAGTACTTGACGAGTACGACGTTGGAGCGGATCAGCATGTTCTCGAACTCGGGGACGCTACGGAGGAACTCCTCATACTCCGCGTCGCTGCAGAAACCCATGACCTTCTCAACGCCGGCGCGGTTGTACCAACTCCGGTCGAAGAGGACGATCTCGCCACCGGCAGGTAGCTCCGTCACGTAGCGCTGGAAGTACCACTGCGAACGCTGTCTCTCCGTTGGCGCGGGCAACGCGACAACCCGTACGACGCGGGGGTTGGTGGGTTCGGCGATCCGCTTGATCGTGCCTCCCTTGCCGGCCGCGTCACGGCCCTCGAAGATCACGCAGACTCTCAGCTTCTCGTGAGCGACCCAGTCCTGCAGTTTCACCAGCTCACGCTGAAGCCGCTTCAGCTCCTTCTCGTGCCGCTTGCTCTGCTCCTTACCGGCCTTCTTGGCCAACTTGTCGGCCTTCTTCGCCGCCTTGTCGGCTTCCTTGGCCGCTTCGGCCTGCTTCTTTTCGGTAGTGCTGGGCGACGCCATCGGACCACATCCTGAGTTGAGGGAAACCCGGCTTTCGAGTCTGCCACTGAACGACACGTTCCGCAGGCCAAGCATTTGACGAGAGTTGGCTTTCCGGAGCACGCAAACAGCGATCAGTGCAGGACCAGGAAGCTAGACGACGTGGTGCAGCCATCTCACTGGAGCACCGTCACCGGCATAGCGGAAGGGTTCGAGCGCCTCGTCCCACGCCTTGCCGAGGAGATTGTCGATCTCGACGATCAGCGGCAGATCTCCGATTGCCGCCTTGACCACGGCGGCCTTGAGCCGGTCCTCGGGGATCATCATGTCGCCATGCAAACCGGTCACCGCGTGATAGACACCGAGATCGGGGGTGCATGAGTATCGGGCCCCTTCACTGGAGCCGGTCGCGTCCTCAGTGACCTCGAACAACAGCTTGTCCCAGCCGCGCAGTGCCGAGACGAGCTTCGCCGACATACCAACTGACCCCTGCCAGGAGAGCTCAGCACGATAGGCGCCGCCGCGTGCGCGTTGCGGTGTCCAGGACATGTCGACGGGTGCGCCGAGAACGCCCCCGACGGCCCACTCGACATGCGGGCACAACGCCGACGGCGCAGCGTGCACGAACAGCACGCCACGCGAGACCACACCCGTGGTCTCGGTCTTGGTGAACTGGTTCACCGATCCTCCTCAAGGCTCGAGGTTCGCCTTCCCCAGCGCCTTGATCACCATGAGTCGAATCGTGAACTCAGTGCACAGTCTGCCTCATCAGCCTCACCCGCACCAGCGGATCGCCGAACCGACGCACGGCCGAACTCTTCGGCTGCCGAGGTCGGGGTGATCGACTACGGCCAGCGCGAAGCGACGAACAAGCCGGCCACGGTGGAGGCCAAGCACAACAGCAGCAGGTAGGGGATGTTATCCGAGGTGGCGTCCACCCGTTGCTCGCGAAAGTCGAGTTGCGTGTCGACTGAGTCGTAGGCGTCGAGCAGGTCGTCGGGCGTGCTTGCGACATACGCACGACCACCGGAGATGTCGGCGATTTCCTGCAGCTCGTCAGTCTCGACGGGCACGGACACTTGCTGGCCTTCTGCCTCGATGACGCCCCCTGATGTGCCGAGCGCGACGGTGAAGATCGGAACTGCCGCGGCAGCCGCTGCCTGAGCGGCGTCCACCTGACTGCGGCCGACGGTTCGATGTCCGTCGCTGATCAACACGATGAACGCTGGAGGCTTCTCGGCGCCGTCACCCGAGAACTGCGCGTGCTCCTGCTCGATCACGCTGAGCGCCGAGAAGATACCTTCGCCTGTCGCCGTGCGCTCGGCCAACTGCAGGCCGTCGACTGCCGCTGCGACTTTGCTGCGGTCCTGGGTGGGAGCGACGTCCAAGGCTGCGGCCCCAGCGAAGCTCACCAGTGCGACCTGGAAGTTGCTCGGCAGCTCGTCCAGAAACCCGATGGCTGTTGACTTTGCCAGCGTGAACCGATCGGGCGACACATCGTCCGCCTGCATCGACAGCGACACGTCGACGGTGAGGACGACGGTGACCTCGGCGGTCACTTCGATCGGAACTCGCGCGATCTTGCTTGGTTGCGCAAACAGGCCGATGGCGAACGCAAGAGTCAACAAGGCCAGCGCGACCGCTACATGCTGGCGCCAATTCACCCGCCGCGGCGCCACGGTGTCGAGGAGCGCCAGGTTGGTGAAGCGGACGGCATACTCGCCCCTGCGAAGCTGCAACAGCACATAGAGCAGCACCAGCCCCAGCACGATGAGCAAGAACCAGAGTCGCTGCGGTTCCAGGAAGTTCATTGCCTGACCCTTGAGCTCCGGCGATGGGCTCGCCGCGCCACCCGGCGATGCTCCAGTGCGAAACGAGCAATGTCAGCGATCCAGTCACGGTCGGTGCGCAACACAAGATGAGCAACGCCTGCTCGGCGCAAAGCTCTTGCGGTGCGCTCGCGCTGGAGACGCGCTCCAACGGCATACCGTCGTCGCACCTTGCGGTCCGCCGTGTTGAGCTGACGAACCTGGCCGGTCTCGGGGTCCTGCAGTAACACGTAACCGACGTTGGGGATGTCGAGCTCGCGAGGGTCAATGATCTCCACCGCAATAGCCTGGTGGCGCTCGGCGAGCTCGCGCATGGCGCGCTCCCATGAGGGGGTTGCTTGCACATCACTGGATGCGTCATGCGGGTCGATGAAGTCTGACACCACGACACGCAGACCACGCTTGCGCTGAGTGCGGGACATGGAAGTGATGGCCGCTCCGAAAGACTGAGGGGCCGGATCCGCAAGCCGGCTTTGGCTCGCCGACTCGCGCATGAGGCTGCGCAAAAGCCCATAGAGCGCCGGGCGACCGGTCCTTGCGGGCAACCGTCTCAGCATGCCTTGGCTCAGCACGTAGGCGCCGAAGCGGTCCCCCACCCTGAAGGTCAACAAGCCCATGGTGGCGACAGCAGCTATTGCGAGGTCTCGCTTTTCCATGGCTGCCGTGCCGAAGTGCATCGAGGGCGAGAGGTCGACCAATGTCCAGGTCTCCAGCTCTCGGTCGGCGATGACGTCACGCACATGAGGAATGGTGGTGCGTGCCGACAGTGCCCAGTCGATTCTGCGTACGTCGTCTGAGCCGGGAACGTAGATCCGAGCCTCGGCGCTCTCGCTGCCCGGACCAGGCAGCAGCGAGAAGTGGTCGCCGTGCAGGAAACCCTCGAGTCGCCGGACGATCTGAAGCTCCAGTCGCCGCAGAACCTGTTCGGGGGCCAGTTGCGACAAAGACATCGACTCGGCTCGAACTGGCTGGAAGTCCCGGGAACGCTTCATGGGCTCGTCAACGGAACGCCGGCTGCCCAGTTCCGTTCCAGACTGGCTGGGGTGGCGCGATCGACGAAACGACTCGGCCGACCACCGCCCGGGGGTCCACGGCATCCGCGACAGCGTCGAATGTGAGCATCATCCGGTGAGCCATCACGTCGCACGCGACCGCGGCGACGTCTTGAGGGAGCACGTAGGAGCGACCGGAAATCAAAGCCAGGGCGCGAGCTGCGGCTGCCAACCCCAGGGTGGCCCGAGGACTCACACCGACCTCGATCACGCCGTCGAGCTCCGGCAGCTGGAACTCGCGGGTCGAGCGGGTGGCGAGGACCATGCGCACGATGTACTCCGCAACCAGGTTGTGCAGGAACACCTGATCGGCTGCGCTGCGCAGCTCACGAACGACCTCCGGCGACAGCACCCGGTTGGCAGTGGGCGGACTCACGCTCATGCGCCGCAAAATCTCGAACTCGTCGCGGCCGCGGGGGTGGTCGACGTCGACCTTGAGCAAGAAGCGGTCGCGTTGGGCCTCGGGGAGCGGATACACACCCTCGGACTCGATGGGGTTCTGGGTGGCGATGACGATGAAGGGCTCAGGCAGCACGAACGTCTCGCCACCGATTGACACCTGCCGCTCCCCCATCAGCTCGAGCATCGCCGACTGAACTTTGGCCGGCGCCCGGTTGACCTCATCGGCTAACACGAAGTTGACGAAGACCGGACCCAGCTCTACGTCGAAGCCCTCTTTGCTCGGCCGGTAGATGCGGGTGCCGACGATGTCCGATGGCACCAGATCCGGGGTGAACTGGACGCGTGCGAAGCTGCCTCCGACGACGTCGGCGAACGTCCGCACGGCCAGGGTCTTGGCCACCCCCGGCACGCCTTCGAGCAGGCAGTGTCCGCCGGCGATGAGGGTGACCATCAGCTGTTCGACCATGTGCTCTTGCCCGACGATGACCCGCTTGACCTCTCGGAGGGCTTCTTGGACGAGTTCGGCGAGCCGGGCCACATCGATTGGCGGGTCTGGCACTGGCCCCCAGGCGGCCGTCAACTCGCTGGTTGCCACATTGCTTCCTCTCGCGAGCGCCGGTCGCCGTACGCTCGTCAGTGTTACAGATCTCCCAAGCCACAAACCCTCGCAATGCGGCGGCCACTTCAAGGATGGGACCGGAGGCGTATGTCGAGCGACGGTCGACCCTGCCTCAGCGCCTTGGCCAAGGCCGACCCGCCACGGTTGGGCGCGGTCACTCTGCTCGGCAGACTCGAGGCAACAGACGCGGGAGTGGTCTACGCGGGCGACTTCGAGGGCGAGCCCGTCGCTGCGGTCTTGCTGAGCCAGGGGGCTGAGCTTGACTCCTATGGGCGGGCGAGGTTCCTGGAAGCCGTCGACGACCAGGTCCACAGCGGTGCGCTTGCGGTGCTCGCCTCCCAGCTCGACGACGAGGCGATCTCACCGTGGGTGGCCCTTCCTGCTGCGACGTGGCAAGCCGGGCTGGCGGTGAGCAGAGGACTGCTCGCGCCTGTGACTCTCGAGCATTTGCCCTCCGTCGCCTCTGCGCGAGGGCCTCTCTTCCGTCCGCACTGGGCGGCAAGTTCAGGCCCGGGACGATGGCGGATCTGGCCGCTGCCGTGGCCAGCGATATTTTCATCGGTGAGCCGATGGACGCATCTGGTGTCGTTTGGTGTCGTGGTTGCGTTAGCTGCTCTGGCGCTGCTCATCGCGGTGAAGATCTTCGAGACTCAACCCCCGGTGCCTCCGCCTCCACAGCCTCAACCTCAGCCAACGAACCAACCTCCTCCGCCTCCCGATCCGACCCCACGCGACCCGATGCCCAGCGGGGAGCCCACGGTGCCGCCGATTGTCTGACTCGTGCCGGTGACACCGGCCAGGTCAGTGCGCAACGTTGAACCGCACGCGGTGAAACCGCGCAACCTCGATCTCGTCGACGATGGCGACGGCGTAGTCCTCGGCAGTGATCCAGTCGCCTACGGGCATGTCGATCCCCATGCGGTATATGCCGGTGCGCTCCCCCGGCCCGATGCCAGGCGCCGGCGAGACATACACCCAGTCCACGATCGCGCCGGTGTCCTTGAGCAGCTCGAGCGCCGCCGTGTGCGTCAGAGCCTCGGCGAGGTATGCCGCTGGAAAGCCGGGGCTGTCTAGCAGGCGCAAGCCGGGCGCCACCTCAAGGCTGCCGGCATTGCCCACGACGACAAGTCGGCGCGTGCCGACGTTCTCGGCGAGACACGCCAGCGCGTGCAAGAAGATCTGTGCTCGCGCGCCGGTGCGGCTGGGTCCGATGGCCGACACCACCACGTCGTGCTCAGCCGCTACCCGCGCCACATCATCGGCGTCACCGGCATTACCGGTGCGGGCTTGGGCGCCGATCGGTACGTCGCTGCTGAGGTTGCGCGAGATGGTGGTGACGTGGTGGTCGCGCGACAGCGCCTCGAGTGCGATGCGGGAGCCGATCATGCCCGTGCCGCCATACAACGCGATTCTCATCGTCAACCCTTTCCCATGAGCAGTGCATTAGATCATGGCCGACGCGACATGACATGATCTCAGGCGTCGCACGGAGGGGCGGTAGCTCAGCTGGTTAGAGCAGAGGACTCATAATCCTTGGGTCGCGGGTTCGAGCCCCGCCCGCCCCACAACAGGCTGAATTACTGAGGCTGAGGCTGAGGCTGACGCTGGAAACGGTGAGAGCGCGGCGAGGTGAGCCGCATGGCAAGGTGTGCTCCGTGATGGAGTTGAGCGCAGTAGATGAGACTGCCGTGGTCTCACTCCTGCTTGAACGGTGACCGCGCGAGCGACCTTGTGGTCGTGGGTTTCCCGCGTCGAGCGCGCCGCCGATGTGCGTCTTAGCGCCTTCTTGCGCCGACGCCCCAACTGGGGGCCAGTCGTCTCGCCGTACATCAGCTATGGAACGACCTGCCGCGCCCATATCCGGGGTCGGGTCCTGCTGAGCCGGCGCAGTGCGAAAC
>JACCXO010000060.1 GCA_013696975.1 Nocardioidaceae bacterium
GGGCAGCCAGGGCGCCTGCCACCGTTGCGCCGATCAGCGGTATGAAGGCGCCAATGAACACGATCGTCGCAAGCGGCAGGGCGAGTGGCACACCCAGCACCGCCAGCGCGACCCCGATGATCACCGCATCCACTAGGGCGATCAGGGCGGTGCCACGCACGTATCCACCCAAGACCTCGACCGAGCGGGTGGCGACCGCATCGAGTTTGTAGTGGTGACGGTCGTTCGTCTGGTCCCGCAGAAACGCCCAGATCCGATCGCCGTCCTTGAGCAGGAAGTACAACACGACGAGTCCTAGGAATCCCCCAGCTATAACCTCACCTATCAGTGTGAGTCCGCCTATGGCCCCGGCCTGCACCTGCGAGCCACCGAGCGCGTTGGACACCTGATTGACCGCGCCGTCAAGATCCGACTGCTTGAGACCGAGCCGGCCGCTGGTCAGGTAGGCCTGCAGTTCAGCGAAGCCATCGACAGCCCCCTGCCGGAGCTCGTCCCACTGGTTTCTGACCGCAGCAGCGATCAAAGCACTCGCGGCCAAGAGCAGACCGAGGCCTGTGATCAAGGCGATCCAGACGGCGATCGCACGAGGAACCCGATGGGAGACCAGCCATACCACCAATGGGCTGACCGCCGCCGCTATCAAGGTGGCGATCAGAACGGGCACCACGACCAGCCGAAGCTGAACGGCGACGAAGACGAGCACGCAGATGACGCTGAGAACCAGCAGCAGCTGAGCGCTCCTGACGGCGACCCTGCCGAGCCCGTCTTGCCACAACTGTGTGACGACCCTGTTCGAGACGTGAGGCGCGGGGTCTCGGGGTTGCCCGATCATTGTCGCCCTCTGCTGTGCATGTGTTGCGTCGGCCAGTACCTACCGGATGACCTCTCGCGCATGCTCTTGTCCCGTGGTTTCCTGCTCATGACTTGCTCCTCTTGGTGATCCGAAAGGTCCTGCCGATTATGAGGCTCCGAAATCGGGGAGGTCGCGGCTGGCGGCAACACCGCCAACCAACCTCCGGTCCCTCAACTCAGTTCGCTTAGCCGTTACCACTCTGCGCGCTAAACGTCTCACAACCAGTTGGTTGGCCGCTGACCGGCTTGGGACTTCGCGCCCTCTCTGTTTTGAACAGACGAAAACCTCGGGGAGGTCATCGAACTGGGCACTGACGCCGCCCAGAGCTACTACCTCTGTCGACGCCTCTCCGTCGAGCAGATTGACCAGCGCGTCCTCGAACCCGCTGGAACGTCACCGATCCGGCTCCCGCTCCCGCTCCCCACGCAACGCCGAAGCGAAAGCCAATGAACTTCTATCGAGGGCAAGCTCATTGCTCATCGCAGTCGGTGATGTTGGAGCCGACAAGTGAGCGGCCGACCCGGTCTGCATGCCGGCGCAGTTCCTCAAGGTCGCAGCCCTGAGGTGAGCTCAACGCGAAGGCCTCGACGAGCCGCTGCACCTGCTTGTCCATGCGGGCCCGCGCGGAAGGATGCTTGCTCGCGGCGCCGACCTGTTCGACTAGTTCGAGGGTTCGGTGCACCACGCTTGGGTGCTCGATCGCGTACAGGCGCATGGCGTCGAGCAGATGATCCAGCAGGTCGGTCAGCGTGACGACAGGCGCCACCACCCGTAGGTTTCCCTGCGGGTCGTACCGAAATTTGGAAGGTGTACGGCGGCCGGCGAGCCGCACGAGCCCGGCCGACAAATCGTCGAGTGCGTTGATCGCGGTGTACGGGTCGTTGGTGCCGGAAGACAGTGCCCGAACGGCCATCTCCTCCAGCAACAGGGCTGAGAACGCCACGTCCTCATGCGGAGTGCGGGCTCGGCCGACCCTGATGGACTTGAGAATCTTCGCCAGCAGAGCGTCGTTCACCTGACCTGGCGGCCACAGGGCACCCAACGCGGCGCCTTCGATTACATGGCTACCGGGCCGGATCCGCAGTGACACCACGACGTCGTGCTTGCAGGCCAGCGCGACTATCTCCTCGTGATCGACACTTTGGACGTACCCCGTCTCATGCGCCGCCAATGAGAAACCGTCAGTGTCAAGTCGGTGGGGGGTGCCCTTCGCCCCTTCAGGTTCCTCGAAGTCCGGTGGCTCACAGCCGATCTGTTCCGAGTAGAGCCTGTCGACCGTAGCGAGCAGGTCTGCCCGGACCTGTTGAGCCAGCGTCCAGACCTGCACCGAATCGCTGATGTGGTGGATGAAATAGACCAGTACCCCGATGGCCAACACCGCCAGCAGCACCGCCATATTGATGGCCAGGTGCGGAACAAAGTACTCGCCGCTGCCGTCGTCCAGGACCCGAATCGAGCGCAGCACCAGCAAGCTGTATAGGAAAGTCGCGACGAAGACCCCGAGCACGAACTGGTTGCCGCGGTCGGCCATGAAGTTCCGGACCAGCCGAGGCCCGTATGTCGAGGACGACAGCGCCAGCACGGCGATGGTGATCGAGAACGTGGTGGATGCGACCGTGAGCATCGAGCCGGCAACGGCGCCAAGCAGGTCGCGGCTGCCGGACTCACCCACTCGGGTTATCAGGACACCAACGGGTCCCAGGTCGACCTCCCCGAGCCTCTGGTCGAGGAAAATCAGCGTTTCGGCCAGGACAGTGGCCAGAGCGCACAATACGGCGGGCAGAAACCAAAAGTGTTGACGCAGGCGCGCCCAGTGGCTCATAAGCCGGTCGGCTCCGATCGTGCTGTTGATGCTGTGATAGGGGACGGATGGTAACGCGCGAGCAACCTGCCACAGCGGATCTCACCGGTCTGGCAGCCATCTGTTCGTGTCGAGCACAGTAGTCCTACCCATAGAAGATCCGGTCCACGCGCAGCCCACTGCCGGTGCGCTGGGCCGGACAGCAGAAAGCAGAGGATGCCTTGATGGATGCGGACTTCCACCGCCCGCGTGACCCCTCCGCCGCCGAGGAGCTGGCCCATCGGTTGGACAAGCCGATGGGAGCACTCGGGCTGGTGTTCTTGCTCGTGGTTCTCGGTCAGCTGCTGGCGGAGGACCACCAGCTGGTCGTCGCGCTTTCGGTTGCCGGGTGGGTGTTGTGGGCCGTATTCGTCGGAGAGTTCGCTTTGCGCGCTTACGTGGCCCGCGACCAACGACGCTTCTGGAGCCGCAACTGGTGGCAGGTGCTGTTTCTGCTCCTGCCGTTCCTGCGGTTCACCCGAGCCTTGACCCTGCTGCGCACCGCGAGGGTGGGAGGCGTCGTGTCCGCCACCGTTCGCGGTTCGAGATCGGCCGGGCGGCTGCTGTCCAATCGGGTGGGGTGGCTCGCCATGGTCACCGCAGTGGTCGTGCTCGGCTCCAGCCAACTGCTATATGCCCTGGGTGCCTACGATCATTATGCCAAGGCGCTGCATGGCGCCGCCTTGGCGACGATTACCGGCGAGCCGTTGGGTGCGGACGGCTCTGTCGCTCGCGTGCTCGAAGTCGTGCTGGCGGTTTACTCCGTTGCGGTCTTCGCCACCCTGGCGGGGGCGCTCGGGGCCTTCTTTTGGCAACATCCCGAACACGCGGGAAACGACGCGCCCAGCAGCCAGTAGGCCAGCGCGGGCAGCAGCGACCGCTGAGTACCAGCTCGAGAAGGCGGTTTCAGTGTCAGTGCGACAACGTCGTCGAGGTTCTGCCGCGAAGCACACCGATCAGGCTGATCGCCGACACCACGGCCCAGACGCTCTCCAGAAGGAGGAAGCCCCACTGTCGTTCCAGCACTGCCTCAACCGTCAACACGAAAGAGCCGACGAGATTCAACAGCAGGTAGGTGCGGGACTTCTGGTCCAGGACTCCCCGCTGTGCCAGCGCGAATCCGGCGAGGATCAGCATAGATCCGGCGACCTGTACGAATTGGCTCATGATTGCTCCCTAGCCGTTGGTGACGCAGAAACGGGCGTCAGGCGCTCGGTGACTGGCGCTCAGCTCGGCGCTTCTCGGCGCGCTGGCGCATCTCCTCGCGCTCCATGACCTGGGCTTGCTCGACGGTTGGCGCTGTTCCGCCGTACGACGCTGGAACCCACCAGGCACCGGCCTCGTGCTGCGGATAGTCCTTGATCGTCTGATCGAGCAGTTCGGACATCCGGGTGCGCAGCGTCAGCGTGTCACTCACGGGGCTTGATCCGGTGACCTGGATCGGCTCGCCAACTGTGATGGAGATGGCCTTGCCGCGGGCGAAATCGCGGGGATGGTCCTTGGTGTAGATGCGCTGGGTTCCCCACAGGATCACCGGGACGAGCGGGACGCCAGCCTCCGCAGCCATCCGCGTGGTGCCGGACTTGAAAGTCTTGAGCTCGAAGCTTCGGCTGATCGTGGCCTCGGGGAAGAGCCCCACCAGTTCGCCCCGAGCGAGATAGTCGAGCGCGGTCGCGTAGGACTGCATCCCGTCAGCCCGGTCGACGTTGATGTGGTGCAGAGATCGCATCAACGGTCCGGTGAGGCGGTGGTCGAACAGCTCCCGCTTGGCCATGAATCGCACCACGCGCTTTGCAGGCTGTGCCGCGAGTCCGCCCAAGATGAAGTCGACGTAGCTGATGTGGTTGAACGCGAGGACAGCACCGCGCTGAATAGGTATGTGCTCACTGCCGCGGATCTGGAACCTCAGGTCCAGCGCCTTGAAGGCGACCTTGGCAGCAACGATGACAGGTGGGTAAGTGATGTCTCGCACCCACAAACGGTAGTCCACTGTGCATCGACGGCCACTGATCAGTGGCGGGTTTGTCATACTGGCGGCGCTCGCTCGACTGAGCGCTGAGAGGAGTCGGTTTGTTTACCGTCATCGGTGAGGCGCTGCTCGACATGGTGCAAGCCGAGCCGCACGGACCTTTCGTCGCCAAGCCGGGCGGGGGGCCACTCAACATCGCGGTGGGTCTGGCTCGACTGGGGCACCCGACCGAGCTGAAGGCGCGCTTGTCGACCAGTCCGCTCGCAGCGGTGATCCGCGACCACGCCATGAACAACAACGTCGGGCTGGCGAGCTGCGTCGACACGCCGGACCAGACGACGCTGGCGTTCGCCGCGCTCGATGACGATGGTCGGGCGACCTACGAGTTCTATGTGCAGGGCACCGCCGACTGGGGCTGGACATCCGACGAGCTGGCCGGTCTGCCAACGGGCACGGTCGCCCTGCATACCGGCTCCCTCGCCGCCGCCGTGGCGCCGGGCGCCGACGTGCTGCTCGAGCTGTGGCAGCAACTGGCGGCTGAGGGCGCGCTGTTGTTGAGTTACGACCCCAACGTCAGGCCGGATCTTGCCGGTTCGCGCGCATCTGCCGTCCAGAGAGTTGAGCGGTTCGTCGGATCGTCACATCTGGTCAAGGCGAGCGATGAGGATCTGAGCTGGCTCTACCCTGACGCTGGTTGTCTCGACGTCGTACGGCGGTGGACAACGATGGGGCCGGAGCTGGTAGTCATGACCCGGGGGGTAGACGGTTGCGTAGCCGTCCAGGCCGGTGGCGAACTCATGGAACTGGCTGGGGTCAGAGTCGATGTCGTGGACACGATCGGTGCCGGCGACTCGTTCGAGGCGGGACTGTTGTCGGGGCTGGCCGACGGGTCGTGTCTCGCGCCTGGTGCGATCGCCCAGCAACCCGTCGAAGCATTACGTGCCGTGCTGCAAAGAGCGATTGATGTGTCCGCCATGACATGTGAACGAGTCGGAGCTGAGCCACCCACACGCACAAGCTATGACGCCATCCGGTCAGCGTGACATGCAGCTAGGGACCGTGCGGCTAGGGACCGTGCTGCCAAGGGAAGTCCTGCTAAGGACGGTGCTGCCAAGGACCGTGCAGCTGAGGGAAGTATGCGCGTCAGGACGAAGGACAAGCAGCACATGAGTCACCTATTGAGGATCGAGCTACCCGACGTTCCGGGCTCGCTGGGGTCGGTGGCGACGGCGCTCGGCATGGCCGGAGCCAATATCGAGGCCATCGAGATCGTCGAGCATCGCCCTGGCGGCACCGCCGTCGACGATGTCTATCTGGACTTTCACCCAGGCGTGATGCCCGACATGCTGGTGTCCGCAGTGCAGAAGCTGGACGGGGTCCGGGTGCTCTGGGTCTCACGGTATTCGGCTCGGGGCAACTTGCACCTCGACCTCGAAGCGATCGAGGTGATGACCAACGACCCTGGTAGGGCGTTGCACCATCTCACCCACCTGCTGCCACGAACCTTCCGAAGCGACTGGGCCTGCGTCGCCAGGCTTGACGGTGTGGAGGCGACATGCGTCGAAGTGACCTCCAACGCACCTGACCTCCCGGCCGAGGCGAACACCTGGTTCGCGCTTGACCATGCCCAGCGCATCGACGTGCAGGACAGCTGGGAAGGATGGAGCAACACGGAGGCCGCCGCAGCGCCACTGACAGGAGTGGGCCGCATCGTGATCCTCGGACGCCACGGCGGACCTGAGATGCTCGAGTCGGAGTTGGCTCGGCTGCAGCATCTCGCCACCCTGACCACATCGATAGAGCTCACCGCCGAACCTGACGGCTGACTAGGTGGCCCGCTTATGCTCGTGGCCATGACCGTCTCCGAAATCTTCGATCCGCAGGCCTGGCAGGCCGTTCCTGGTTTTGCGGACCTGAGAGACGTGACCTATCACCGAGCGCTCGACCAGGGAACGGTGCGGATTGCGTTCAACCGACCCGAGGTGCGCAACGCGTTTCGCCCGCACACCGTCGATGAGCTCTATCACTGCCTGGACGACGCACGGGTCAGCTCCGATGTCGGATGCGTGCTGCTCACCGGCAACGGGCCGTCGCCCAAGGACGGCGGGTGGGCTTTCTGCGCCGGGGGCGATCAGCGGATCCGAGGCAAGGCG
>JACCXO010000073.1 GCA_013696975.1 Nocardioidaceae bacterium
CCTTCTCATTGCGAACGAGACGCGCTACCAACTGCGCCACAGCCCCAGCTGCGGGGCGCGCATACGCCCCGCGGTCGAACAGAGGCGCACTTTATCAGTGCAGTCGACTCGCGCGAAAAATCAGCCAGCGGTGCGGTTGCGATCAATTGAGGTGCTGAGGTGGTTGTGGCTCTGTGTGTCAGGCGTTGGCCGCGCGAAGCGCGTCTGTCTCCACCTCAGCGCGACGAGCCACCTCTTGTTCGGCGTCCGCGGCGGACTTCGACGCTGCTGCTGAATGTCCGGCTGACCAGGTGTCTGCCCCACCAAGGTCCACGGTCCTGATCGTGCGCTTGGCCACTCCCTTTTCGATATATGTCGGCAACGTCATGGCCACCGGGTCCCAGAGGGAGCCCCCACCTGCAGTGGTCAACGGGACAGCCGCGACGCGCTCATCTTGCAGCTCAACCGCAGCGACCGGCAAGATCACGGTCGGCTCGTCATCGGCTGGATCTCGAGAGCTCCCGTGTGATGCGTCCACCCGCACAGTGGAGCGGCGTACGACGTTCGAGGACTCAGGCCGAGCGCGAGCCGCCTCAGCCCAAAACCGCTCATCGGCGAGCCGGACTTGACGCCTCGCCACCCAGAGGAAGAGCATGACCAAGGCCAGCGGGATGGCCGTACCCCACCAGGCAACTAGTCCGAACGCCGCACCCACGACCGTCATCACGGTTGCTGCGAGCAGGACGAAGAGCACTCGGCGACGCCGCGCTGCAGCTGCTCTCTCGGCGTAGCGACTGGGTCGGCGATCGACGGCCGCCACCGTCGAGCCGTTCGACAGCGGGCGAGCGGGGAGGCCGTCCCTTACCCGTTCTCCGGTCGCCGATCCTGAGGAAGTATCCACTGCCGGAGCGGGTGACGCCCCAGCGTGGCCGTGAGCGAGCGCCTCGGTCGAACTATGCGGCACCAGAGAGCCCTCGGCATGCACGGCCTCCTCGTCCGACTCTCGGTAGACGGCTGATGGACGCCCGCCGTGGGAAAGGATCCTCATGGCGGAGGAGAAGCGCCTCATCGAGTGGTGATGCGCTGCTCGATCGTGTCGCTGCAGCGCCAACCGGTATAGAAAGATCGCCCAAGCGACGACGATTGCTGCGTATATAAGCCCGGTCAAACTCACAAGTCGACGGTAGAGCCGCTGTCTCGACAACCTTTGGAGCAAGAGCGGTGTGTCGTCTGAGAATATGCGTGGCCGGCAACCACGCCCTAAGAGTTATAGGCCGATGATTGCGGTCACCTGCCCTTGCACCGACGGCTAGTAGCCGCCGCCTCCTCCGCCGCCGCTACCTCCGCTACCTCCGCTGTACATCATCACGAGTACTACGATCACGGCGATGACCACCACAGCTCCAGCAATCAGCATCCATCTCTGTCTCACGGCCACCACGTACCTCTCAGATAGAGATGCATGGATATCCCTGCTTCATTGTAGGTAGCCGTGGAGGACAGCAACGAGACGATTCGCGACGGCTCCACGTCCAGCTGTGCGGAGATCTCAGACGGGGATGCTGGCGGGAGACGCCGGATCCTCGTCACAACGCTCGGCCTTGTTTTGACGGCTGCGGTCGAGGTGAGACATCACTGGGGTTGCACTGATGCCATGGATCAGCACCGATCCCACCACGACGATGCCCACCACCCGCCATATCCCCGCGGGATCACCGAAGTCGCCTTCCTGCAGAGCGTAGGCGACGTAGAACAACGAGCCAACGCCACGGACTCCGAAGAAGGCGATGGCCAGGCGCTCACGGGGTCCGGTCCCACCTCGCGATAGAGCCAGCAGACCTGTCACGGGTCGGATGACGAGCAGGAAGGCTAGCGCAACCACAACCTCGGGCCAGCGGAGGTCGGTCAACAGCCCGTTGGCTACAGCTCCGCCAAACAAGAAGAGCACGACGACGGTGATGAGTCGTTCCAGCTGCTCGACGTAGTTGTGGAGAACCCCGTGGTAGGAGTGATTCCGCTCTGCGGCCCGGATGGTGCAGGCACAGATGAATACGGCGATGAAGCCGTAGCCTTCCGCGAGCTCTGCCACGCCGTAGGCCAAGAACGTGGCGGCCAAAGCGATGAACCCCTCGGACTGCTCCGCCAGCTTGAAGTGCGACGAGCGGGAGGAGAAGAACATCGCTCGCAGGGCCTTCCCCGTGACGAAACCGACTAGGACTCCAACGGAGATTCGCCACAACACGTCGACGACCAGCCACTCGGCGAGCCATCCCGAAGGTGCGACGCCGGCGAGGCTGATTGCAACGGCCGCATAGACGAAGGGGAACGCGAGCCCGTCATTGAGACCCGCCTCCGAGGTGAGTGCGAACCGCGCCTCGTCCTCGTCGGCTGCCTCCGGGTCCTCGTTCGGCTCGCCCACCTGGACCTCGCTCGCTAGCACCGGATCGGTGGGTGCCAATGCCGCCGCAAGAAGGACCGAGGCGGCCGCGGACAGCCCGAGCAACCACCCACCGAGCAGGCCGACAGCCAGCATGGACAGCGGCATGGTGACAGCCAGGAGCCGCCAAGTCGTCGACCAGCGACGCCACCCGGGCGGTCGGTTCAGTGCCAGGCCGGCGCCCATGAGCGACACGACGACGCAGAGTTCGGTCAGGTGGAGCGTGAACTCTGGGTACTCCAGCGGATCCGCATTGGGCAACGCCTCGATCAAGACGAAGGCGAGCACTCCGGCGGCCAAGAACACCATTGGCATGGACACCGGCGAGCGGTTGAGGAGCCTAGGCAAATATGCGGCCGCGACCGCAGCGACCCCGCAAGCGGCGTACACAGCACCGGGTCCATCAAGCATGGCTCATCCTCAGGTCTAGGTGCAGGTATGCGGCCTGTTGGGTCACGACGTGAGTCATGGGCTCCTCTTGGATGTGGTTCGGTCTCCTCAGAGGAGGGTAGGTACCCGGAGGACCGCCTCCAAACTATCCGATCTGGACTGGCTGACTGCCTCGTCGATCCGAGGCTGCCCAGCCCGCGTAGCAACCGCTAAACCGGATCGGGGTCTATGGGAACAGCTCGGTAGCCGACGCCTCGGACGTTCACCACAACCAGAGCGTCAACTAGGCGTCCGCGCAGCCGGGAGATATGCAGCTTGATTGTGTTGGTCGTCACATCATCGCCGCGCACAAGCCAGAGATGCTCACGAATCTGGTCCAAGCTGACGACCACGCCCGTGTGCACAAGCAAATACCGCAAGATGTCGAACTGGCGCAATGGAAGTGTCACGGGTTCACCGGCCACTTTCACTTCGAACGTCAGCCCGTTGAGCTCCACCTGTCCGACTGCAACCACGGCCTGCTCGGTGCGCCGTGAGTCAGCATCGCGCAGATACTGCGAGATCACCATGTACAGGTCCCTGTCGCGGTATGGATAGCTCAAGACCTCCGACACTCCGGCCAGCAGTGCCGGTCCCGCCAGCTCGGTCTGCCCCTGCCCGATGCCAAGTACCACCGGGACGGCGGCATGACGACGCACAACAGTGACCACTGCGGTGGCATCCAAGACTGGAAGACCCGCGCGGAGTAACACCAGATCGGGGTCGGCCCGGCCAATTCGAAACAGCCCTTCCGCCCCGTCGCCGCATAGTATGACGTCAACGCCTGATTCTGCCGCGACTCGACGTATGCGTTGCTGCGCCTCGAAGTCCTGGTCAACCGACAGCAACTGCATTGCAGCGCGAGCCGGCCAACGTCGCCGACTCGTCTGCATCACCGTGTTGAGATCAGCGTGGGCTAACCGATGGGCGTCCTCCACCGCATCAGCACGGTAAAGCGCGTGAGGCGGATCGTTCGGCGTGGTTGTCGTCCAGACCACTAGCGTCAGCCGAAACGCCCGGAAATATAGTCCTCAGTGCGTTTGTCGCTCGGGTTGCTGAACATCTTGCTTGTGACGTCGTACTCGACCAGCAAGCCGGTGCGATCACCTGTGTCTTCCGAGGGCTTGGCAGTGAAGAACGCCGTGCGGTCGGCCACTCGAGCCGCCTGTTGCATGTTGTGGGTCACGATGATGATCGTGTAGTCCTGCCGAAGCTCGCTCATGAGGTCTTCGATGCGCTGGGTCGCGATTGGATCCAGCGCCGAGCAAGGCTCGTCCATCAAGATGACCTCGGGCTTGACCGCGATAGTCCTCGCGATGCACAGACGCTGCTGCTGCCCTCCGGACAACCCGTATGCAGACTCTTTGAGCTTGTCCTTTACCTCGTCCCACAAGGCGGCCCGGGTCAGGGCTTCCTCGACAACGTCGTCCATGTTGCTAACTCGCATGCCGGTGACCTTCGGCCCATAGGCAATGTTGGCGTATATCGACTTGGGAAACGGGTTTGGCTTTTGAAAGACCATGCCGATGCGGCGACGGACTTCAATCGCGTCAACTTCGGGGCCGTACATGTCGTCCCCGTGGTAGCTGATCTTACCGGTGACTCGAGCCCCCGGGATCAAATCGTTCATCCGGTTCAGAGAGCGCAACACGGTGGATTTCCCACAGCCGCTGGGCCCGATCAGGGCGGTGATCTCGTTGAAGCCATACGCCATCGTCACGGCCGACACGGCACGGAAATCGCCGTAGTAGATGTCAACGTCGTCGCATTCGATGACGGCGATGGGTTCGGCCGGCACGTGCGGCCAGTGCTCATGGCGCACGCTGCTGCCCAGCGGCTTCGCAAGACCGTGGTCTTCTCTACTGAAGGCTTCGTTCGCCGTGGCGGACGACGTAGCGGAGGAGGTGGAGAGGTCGGTGTCGCCTGGGTCCCGACCAGTGTCGTGGTCTGTTGTGCGTGTCGAGTAAAAGTTCATGACGTCCTCACCAGCTGCGCTGATATCGGTTACGGATGACGATAGCCAGGGCGTTCATCAAAAGCAGCAGTCCAAGCAGCACGATGATGGCGGCCGAGGCGACCTCCTGGAAAGCATCCTCCGGCCTCCCGGTCCAGTTGAAAATCTGGATGGGCAGTGTCGTGAAACCGGATAGCAGCCCGTTGGGGTCGTAGCTCACGAAGACAAGACCACCTAACAGCAGCAACGGAGCCGCCTCTCCCAGCGCTCTCGACAACGCCAAGATGGTGCCGGTCGCCACGCCAGGGAGTGCTGAAGGAAGCGTCTGCTTCCACACGGTCTGCAGTGGAGTGGCCCCGAGCGCCAGCGATCCTTGCCTGATCTCAGCCGGGACAGCACGCATCGCCTCGCGGGTGGTGATGATGATGACAGGCAGGATCAAGAGCGCCAGCGCGATGGCGCCGGTGAGCACAACTCGACGCTCCAGGCCGATCGTCAACGCGAACCCCGCAGTCAACAACCCATACACGATAGCCGGGACAGCGGCAAGATTCTGCAAATTCACCTCGATGAGACGGTTGTACCAGCGCCTTTCGTCGGCAAACTCTTCCAGGTAGATAGCGGCGGCCACGCCGAGCGGGATGGCCATCAGCGCGGTGGTGATGATCACCAGCAGCGAGCCGAGAATGGCCGCACGAGCCCCTGCGCGTTCGGGAATGACCAGAGAGCTGTAATCAAAGAACAGCCGACCGTCCAACCGCGGATAGCCGTCGAGAAAGGTCGTTACGAGCAGCGTCACCAGGGCGATGACGGCGAACGCCATGGCCAACCATAAAGCGATGAGGAAACCGATGGACGTCCCGCTGTGATCCCCGGCCCGGCGTGCCTTCAGCGGAGCGGTCGCAATGGAACCGATGCTGGCCATCAGTAAGCCTCCCGGAACCGGCGAACCAGCCGGATGCTGATCATGTTGATGAGCAAGGTGACCGTGAACAGCAGCAGTCCGACGGCGAACAGCGTGTTGTAGCCCAATGTGCCCGGGGTGGATTCGCCCGTCGCGGTCTGGGCGATGAACCCCGTCATGGTCTGACCGTCCTGGGTGGCGCCATCGACCATCCGAGCTTGGTTTCCCGCAGCCAAGGCGACGATCATGGTTTCACCCACGGCTCGCGACAAACCCAGCACAATCGAAGCTGCAATGCCAGAGATGGCGGCGGGGAAAACGACACGTAACGTGGTGCGCATTCGATTGGCGCCGAGTGCGAGCGATCCTTGGCGCAGCGCCTGCGGGACCGCACTCAGCGCATCTTCGGATAGCGACGCAACCGTCGGGATGATCATGATGCCAAGCACCAGGCCAGCCGCGAGGACGCTGAAGGTGCCCAGCTCGATGCGCATGATCTTTTCCAACAGCACCGGGGCGACGAACGCGAGAGCAAAGTATCCGTAGACAACCGAGGGGATACCGGCTAGCACCTCCAGTGCCGGCTTGAAGACTTTGCGTACCCTAGGGCTGGCGTATTCCGCCAGATAGATGGCTGCGCCCAAACCCACCGGCACGGCAACCAGCAGTGCTAACGCCGTCGTCCACAGAGTCCCGGTGATCAGGGGCAGCACTCCGAAATCAGGATTAGAAAATCTGGGCGCCCACCTGGTGCCGCTCAGGAAGTCCCATACGTTGACCTCGCGGAAGAAGTCCAGCGCTGGGAGGAGCAAGGCGACGACGATGCCGACGGTGATCACGACCGACAATGCCCCAGCTAGCCCGAGAAGCGCCATCACGGCGCGCTCCCCGTAACGAGGCGATTGTCGTCGAATGGAGATTTTCGCCGGTTCTGCGGAGGTGGGGTGGAGGCCCGTGCCGGAGGACGTGGCTCCCCCGCTGGTAACGGTGCTCACAGGTGTCGAGTCTGCCTTCGCTCGGGTTTGGTCACAAGACCGTCGGTCAGCTGCCAGTCAGCTCGCTGGTCATGTCCTGCAGCTCGGTGGTCTGGTCCTCGTTCAACGGTATGAACTTGGCAGCCTCAGCGATTTCAGCGTTATTCGCCGCGTAGAAGTCGAGGAATGCGGCAACCTGGGGCTTGTCCTCGACAGCAGAAGTCGCCGGGTAGACGAACAGCGGTCGGGCCAAGGGGGTGTAGGACCCGTCCTGCGCTGCCTCAGCGCTCGGCGCAACGCAGCCGTCACCAGAGTCGATCTCCAGCGCCTTGAGCGAGTCGGAGTTCTCCTCGAAATAGGAAAATCCGAAGTAACCGATGGCATTCGGTGATCCGCTCACGCCTTGAACGATGGTGTTGTCGTCCTCCGATGCGTTGTAGTCGGCGCGGCTGGCCCCCTCCTCGCCATTGATCTCATCAGTGAAGTAGTCGAACGTGCCTGAGTCAGTGCCGGGGCCGAAGAGCTCGAGGGGCTCGCTCGGGAAATCAGGGTTGACCTGATCCCAGGTGGTGACCTTTTTCTCCGCCTCAGGAGCCCACATGGTGGCAAGCTCCTCCGTGGTCAAGCACTCCACGAAGTCGTTTTCCGAAGACACGACCACGGTGAGCGCATCGGTAGCAACCTGAAGCTCGGTGAATTCAATGCCGTTCTTCTTGCAGACCGGCACCTCATCCTCCTCGTCGATGGGACGCGAGGCGTTGGAGATGTCGGTGTCGCCGATGCAGAACTTCTCGAAACCACCGCCCGTGCCCGAGGTTCCTACCGAGACGTTCACGTCCGGCTGCTCCTCCTTGAACAGCTCACCAGCGACTTGGGTGAGGGGCTGCACCGTCGATGAGCCGTCGGTAACGATCTCGCCCGACAAGGACTCGCTGTCGCTGGACCCTCCGTCACTGGACCCGCCGTCGCCGGTCCCTCCGCTTCCTTCGTCCTGGCCACCGCAAGCAGTGAGGACCAATGACAGCGCGGCCACCGGGACGGCGGCGCGGCGCAGAACACGTCGGTTCACAAGTATGTGCCTCTCTGTAAGGCCGCAGGGGTGCAGCCATAAGCTCTTATGTCGGAGACGCTAAGCGCCCAGGGTGAAGTGACGGACGTAGCCGCATGAACCACAGGTGAACAGATATCAATTATCTGCGACCAGGATGCTCGGACCAAGATGCTCGGACCAGGATGCTCGGACCAGGCCGGAACTTACCAAGCCTCCTGCGAGTGAACACACGCAATCAAGCGCCGGTAAGACCGGCCAGCATGCCTTCGGGGACATCTTCGGCCGTGAGGGCGAAAAGCAGGTGGTCGCGCCACTGACCGTTGATGTGGAGGTATCTCGGCGCCAGGCCGACGTGGGCGAAGCCCAGCTTGTCCACGATGCGCAGACTCGCCACATTCTCGGGCCGAATGGCGATCTCCAAACGATGCAACCCCAGCGCGCCGAAGCAGTGGTCACCCGCCAACGCGACGGCGACCGGGGTGATACCCCGCCCCGCGTGGCTCTCCGCGATCCAATAGCCGATCTGCGCCCATTGGGCCGACCCACGCGTGATGCCTGTGACGGTGAGCTGCCCGACCATCAGACCGTGATAGGTGATGACGAACGGCAGCGCGCGTTCCCGGCGGGCCTGACGCCGCAGGTCGCGGATCAACGAGCGGTAGCCGACCTTGCCGCCGCCACTGCCGCCGCCACCGCTGCCGCCCCCGCTCGTGCTGGGTGGGCGGCTGGACTCCCATTCGCCGAGCCAGCTCGAGTTCTCGCGCCGCAGGTCAGCCCACCGGGAGGCGTCACGCAAGGTGATGGGCCGCAAGCCGACGTGCCCCGACCGCAACGTGACCGGCCACCCTCGAGTCAGCTCGCACCCGCTTCGTCGCTGCGCCGGTGGTCACCGCCGCGAATCTGGTCAAGCGTGTGGTCGAGGATCGGCAGCAGCACAGCCAACCCGTCCTTCACTCCTCCCGTCGATCCGGGCAGGTTCACCACGAGGGTCGACCCGGACAACCCGGCGAGCCCACGTGACAGCACCGCCGTCGGTATGTCGTTCGAGACGCCATACGCCCTGATCGCCTCGGCGATGCCGGGAACCTCTTTGTCGATGACTCGCCGCGTCATCTCAGGGGTCTCGTCCGTTGGCGTGAGGCCGGTTCCTCCCGACGTGACTACCAGGTCCGCGCCATCCTCGACGGCGGCTGTCAAGGCGTCATACACGTCCTCACCATCGGGCACGACGCGACCGATCACCCGGGACATGCCATGCGCCTCCAACGCAGCGACGATGCGAGGGCCGGTCGTGTCCTCGTAGATCCCCGCTGCCGCGCGGTTGGACACCGAGATCACCACGGCAGAGCGAACTGACCCGGTCATGGCGCCTCAGCCGTTCCCTGGGTGCGTGTCCACGTGCCGCTGCGACCTCCCGACTTCATGACGACACCGACCTCTTCGATGGTCGCGCCCTTGTCGACCGCCTTGACCATGTCGATCAGGGCCAGCGCCGCGACGCTCACCGCGGTCAACGCCTCCATCTCGACTCCGGTCCGGTCTGTGGTGCGAACCGTCGCGGTGATGGCGATGCAGTGGTCGAGCACCTCGATGTCGACCATCACGCCACTGAGAGACAGCGGGTGGCAGAGCGGAATCAGGTCTGGTGTCCGTTTGGCGCCCAGAATGCCCGCCACTCGCGCTACTCCTAGAGCGTCGCCCTTGGGCACCCCGTCGCCGCGCAGCAGGGCTACGACATCCGGTGAGACGCGCACTCTTCCCTCGGCTACCGCCTCGCGCGCTGTCACGGGCTTGGTCGACACATCGACCATGCGTGCAGCACCCGACTCGTCCACGTGGGTCAGGGTCGGAGACCTAGGGGTGGAGCTGACCACGCCGGACTCCTCGGGTGCGCTCATCAGAAGTTCCTGTCCAGCGCCAGGACATCGACAGTCGCGCCCTCGTCGACTGAGGCGGCGGCTTCGGGCACCACAATGAGGCAGTTGGATTGCGCCAGGCTACCGATCAAGTGTGACCCATGACCGCCGACTGGGGTGACATGCGCTCCTCGCGCCGTCACCTCGAAATGGCCGCGCACATACTGCTTGCGCCCTCGCGGAGACGACAACGCCGTCGTACACATAGCTTGGACCAGCGGTCGCCGGTAGGGCATTCGGCCCATCATGCGCCGGATGGCCGGCAGCACGAACACCTCGAACGAGACGTATGCCGAGACGGGGTTGCCCGGCAACGTGAAGATCGGCGTCGAGTCGTCGCCGATCGTGCCGAACCCTTGCGGCTTGCCTGGCTGCATCGCGACTTCAGCGAACTCGACGGTGCCGAGCTGGCTCAGTACCTCTTTCACCACGTCGTAGTCACCCTTGCTGACCCCGCCGCTCGTCACGACCACATCGGCGCGGACCAGTTGGTCCGAGAGAGTCGCCATCAGCTTGTGCGGGTCGTCGTTCACGATGCCGACGCGGTAGGCGATCGCGTCGGCTTGGCGGGCTGCCGCGGCGACAGCGAAGGAGTTGGCGTCGTAGATCGAGTCGAAACCCAGCGAGGTTCCTGGCTCACGCAGCTCGCTGCCCGTCGAGATGACCACCACCCGCGGTCGCGGACGGGCCTTGACTCGCCCATGCCCCGTCGCGGCCAGGATCATCGCTTCGCGAGGGCCCAAGATGGCGCCTTCGTCAAGCAGTCGGTCACCCTCTTCGACGTCCTCGCCGCGGGCCCGCACATGTTGCCCCAGCTCAGGCGCCTGCATGATCGAGACGCGTGCGCGGCCGCCGTCGGTCCACTCGATCGGCACAACCGCGTCGGCCCCAACAGGCATCGGCGCCCCGGTCATGATCTTGACCACCTGGTTGCGGGCCAACGCGTAGGCCTTGGTCTGCCCGGCAGCCGACTCGCCGACAACAGGCAGCACCACGGGGTCGGCGCGCGAGGCGTCGACCACGTCCGCCTGATGGCACGCATAGCCGTCCATCGCAGAGTTGTCGAAGCCCGGCAGGTCGATAGCCGCGGCGATGTCCTCGCAGATCGGCAGGCCGAGGGCGTCGAGCAAAGGTTGCTCGTATGGCGGCAACGGGTCGACCAGCTCGAGGATCTTGCTCAGGTGCTCTTCAACGCTGCGCATCGACACCTCTCGCTCCCAGATTAGGCCATATCAGGTCAGGCCAGATCAGCCTCAGGCCAACGCCCACCCTAACGCTCAGAGGCGGACCCACCGGGCGGCCAGGAGCCGGGCGAGCCTTCAGCCGTGATGTCGGTGACTCCCTCGACCTCGGCGCCAGGAGCAAACGTCCAGTCGCCTTGCACGCGCAGGCTCGTGGCCTTGACCAGCGAGGGCGGCCCGGCAGGGAAGCGGGAGTCGAAGTCTTTGACCAGCTTGTAGTGGTCGGGGTCGAGGTCGACGAAGGGCGCCTCCCACAACCCGCCGGCCAGCTGCACCGAGTAGTCGTCGCCTAGCTCGTAGACGTCCGATCGCAGCACCAGCAGGTCGTTGGTCGACTTGACCGGCAAGAAGCGTGTCCGCCCGACCTCCAGAGCCTGAGCACCAAAAAACACCTCGACGGCGGACCCCATCGCCGTCTCGATCTGGATCACCGCGGGAGAGGACGGGTCCGCCGGGTCGACCGTCTTGGCGTTGCGGATCAGCGGCAACGCCAAAACGCCACCACTCTCGCGCAGCGTCGCCTCGAGGGCCTGGAGGTCGATCCAGAGGTTGTTGCAGTTGAAGTAGCCGTGGCGAGTCAGGTCGGCGAACGCGTGGGCGTCCTCAGGCGCCGTCTGGGCGGTCTCGCGGAGCACCAGCTGGTTGTCGCGCCTGCGAATGGCGAGGTGGCCACCCTTGCGGTCAGCCGTCGTACGGCGACAAACCTCACTCGAGAATGGCGCCCCGTTTGACGCGAACCACCCCGCCACGCGTGCGTCGGCGGTGGCCCGCAAGTTGTCGGCATTGGACAGAAACGCATAGCGGTAGCCTGTCGCGAGCAGCCGCTCCAACACTCCCGACGCCGCCAGCGCGGTGTAGACGTCTCCATGGCCCGGCGGACACCACTCGAGGCTCGGGTCGTCCGGCCATTCGGCGGGAGTGAGGTCATCGGCGCGCAACTTGGGCTCGCGGTTCTGCATGAAGTCGAGCGGCAAGCCGTCGACGGCCAGGTCGGCGTAGGAAGAGAGCGCCGCCAGCGTGTCGTCGCTCGTGCGGAACGAGTCCATGAAGATCAGCGGCAGCCGGACGCCTAGCTCAGCCCGAGCGTGCAGCACCTGCCGGACGATGATGTCCAAAAAGGTCAGCCCCTCCCGTACAGGCAAGAGAGTTTTGGCTTGCTGCATGCCCATCGACGTTCCCAGCCCGCCGTTGAGCTTGATGACCGCGGTGGCGTCGAGCGCCTCGCGACCGGCATCGGGGTCGGCGTCGAGGTCGTCGAGCCGGGTCGGCTGCGACAGTGGTTCGATGTCGGACTCAGCGACGATGCCGGTGGCTCCTGATTCAAGTTGCCTGTAGTAGTGGCTGAATACCTCGATCGCGGTTGGGTGGACTCCCCCGTCGCGCATCTTCTTCCGGGCGGCGTCAAGGCCTTCGGCAGTCATGCAGGAGATGCTAGGCGTCTTAGAGTTGCGGCGTGACTGAGCCCGCCGAGAGGACTGGCAAGCAGGACCTGCGTCGACGCATGCTTATGGCTCGGCGCGGCCGTGACGCCACCGAGGTAGAGCGAGCGGGCCATGGCCTGGCCGAACAGGCCGCGGCGCTGGTCGAGCGAGTTGGCGCCTCGACGGTCGCTGCCTATCTCGCTGTGGCGGCGGAACCTGAGACCGGTCTGCTCATCGATCGCCTGTCCGCGCAAGGCATCACTGTGTTGCTGCCCCTGGTGCGCAACGGCAACGGCAACGACCTCGACTGGGCAGCGTTCGCCCCTGGCGAGACGCAAGCCGGCCGGCTAGGTCTCATGGAACCGACTGGCCCCCCGCTTGGCGTCACGGCCATCCAATCCGCGGAGGTCATCTGCTGCCCCGGTCTGGGCGGCTCCATCGAGGGTCATCGCCTCGGCAGGGGCGGTGGGTTCTACGACCGGGCGCTCGCTCGTGCGCTGCCCGCCGCGTTGCGCTGTCTGATGCTGTACGACGACGAGGTGCTGGCCGACGTACCCAACGAACCGCATGACCAGCTGGTCGACGTGCTGGTCACGCCCACGCGCACGATCACCACGTCAGCCGGCCGGCACTGATCCGGTCAAGCTGGGTTGAGGGTCAGCTCGTGCTCGGTGGCGGCTTCCACCTCCCCGCGACTGAACGCCCAGGGCACGGACGCACCGTCGAGCCACAGCTCGGTCTGATCCGTGTAGTTCTCGTGGAAGGCGTGACCCGACGCGCCCGTCAGGTTCACCCACGAGGATGAGTCGAGATCGTCGAGCGGCACCACCATGCGCATCGACGGCACCGACGTGACCTCGAAGCCGAGCGCCGGGTCATAGTCGGTGGCATTGACGATCGACGGCCCGCCCCCCACCTCGTAGTCCCCCCGGTTCAACAGAAATCTGGCTAGCGATCCCGAACTGCCGGGCGTCTCGTTGCGCAAGGTCAAGGTGTGCAGCTCCCCCCACCGCCAGTCGCCGGCCCGCCGGGACAGCTCTCTGGTCAGCTCGTCACGGGCCTCGATCATCGCCAACTGCAAGATGTCGTCTCGCGTCTCGTGCTCGTCGGCGGTCTCGACGTCGTCCCAGAACGAGTTCCGCGGCTCCTCCAGCAGCTGCCCCATCACAGCCCACCAGCGGGAATCGCCCGAAGGCATGGTGTCCGCGGGCAGCTGGTCGGAGAACGTCAGGTCCAACACCCTCGCCCACACCATCGAAAAGTAGGCCGCGCCAGCAGAGTCGGCAGCTGCGTAGAAGTCCCAGCCTCCCAACGTGCGCTGTCCTTGTTGGTAGTAGTTGCTCGGCAAGACGATCTTGCGCAACATAGGAGTCGCCTTTGCCGCAAGCTCACTGTAGGTGTCGAGCTGGATGGCGGCCATGTCCTTGACGGTCAGCGAGTCGTCCTCCTGCAACAGGTCCCGGATACGTTGAGCGCGGTAGCCGTAGTCGGTCGAGTTGCCGAGGTAGTAGGGATAGTCGTGGTCGGCGACGGCTTGGTTGGCGGCGATCACGTACCCGTCGTCGGGGTCGAGCACGCTGGGCAGAGCGTCATACGGGAGGAATTCGTCGTCCCACTCGTATGCCGGATCCCACCCGGGTACGGGCCAGTCCCCGTGTCCGGTGCGCCTGATGGGGATGCGGCCGGACGCTTGGTAGCCGATGTGGCCCGCCGTGTCTGCGTAAACCAGGTTCTGGCTTGGCGCGTCGAATTGGCGTGCAGCGTCCCGGAACTCGTTCCAGCCGCCGGCTTTGTTCAAGTCGAATAGAGCCTCGGCCGTGCGTCCGGGCGTGAGACCCGTCCACCGGAGCGCGACGGCGTAGCCATCATCCGACGACTCCGGAACTGGAGCGACGTTGCCGACCTCGTCGAGCTCCTCGTCCACATCGGAGATCAGCGGCCCATGGCGAGACTCCCGAACCGTGATCTCGACCAGCTCGTCCTCTCCCTCGACCGCGAAGGACTCCACGCGGGTCTGGAGCCGACGCTCGCGGCCGTCATAGAGATAGCGATCGTCGTCGACGACCTTCTCGAGGTAGAGGTCTTGGACGTCGGCATTGAGGTCGCTGAAACCCCAGGCGATGTCGGCGTTGTGTCCGATCACCACACCTGGCAGGCCCGCGAAGGTGAAGCCCGAGACGTCGAACGGGCAGTCTGCGTTGACCTCGTTGCAATGCAGCCCCATCTGATACCACGTGCTCGGCAGCGACGCGCCAAGGTGTGGATCGTTGGCGAGCATCGGCTCGCCGGTCGCGGTGTGCTCACCTGAGACCGCCCAGGCGTTTGAGCCGAGACCGTCGCCAGCGCCGAGCAGCCCGCTGAGGTCTGAGCTCGCCGCCTTCGCCTCGCGCAGGCTCGACTGAGCGCCAACGATCAGGGGTGGCCGACTCGGCAGCCGGGTGCCGGGGCCGGTGGCCTCCTGCTCATAGACCCCGTCAACGAGAGCCCCCTGGTTGACGATCGGCTTATTTGCCGAATAGGGGTACGTCGGCCAGAGCGACTCGATCTCTTGGCGGGTCAGCTGCGTCGACAGCAACGAGCGCTCGATCTCGTCGTCGATGTTGCCGCCGAGTGTCCAGGCCATCGCCTTGAGCCAGGCGAGCGAGTCTGTCGGCGTCCACTCCTCTGGGGCGTAGTCGAGCCCAGTCGGGCGCAGGACGGCATACTCCAAAGAGATCTGCGCGCCCTGGCGGTCATCGAGGTAGGCGTTGACCCCCTCGGCGAAGGACTCGAGATAGCTCCGAGCATCTGTCGAGAGCAGGCCGAGCTCTTGCTCGGCGACGCGACGCCAGCCGAGTGTGCGCACGAACATGTCGGTCTCCAGAGCGTCACGGCCGAACATCTCCGTGAGCCGCCCCGACGTGACGTGGCGACGGAAGTCCATCTCGAAGAACCGGTCTTGCGCCTGCACGAAACCCTGGGCGAAGAACAGGTCGTGCGAGGAGTCGGCATACACCTGCGGGACGCCGAACTTGTCTCGCAGCACACTGACCGTCGAGTCGAGGCCGGCCAGCTCGAGGACGCCTTCGGTCTGCGGGAAGGAGCGGCGTACCGTCCACACAGCCGCGCCCGAGCCCGCTATCAGCGTGAGCACCAGAAGTCCGCCGACCCACCGGAGTACTTTTTGCCAGCGCGCCACGCGCCTATTGTGCCTGCCGCCGTTGGTGTGGCCGGCACGGTCGACCGATGCCTTGTTGCGCCTGGTCGCCGATGGCTTTGCGTGGCTGCATGCCCTGCCGCACAATGGAGACTGCTTAGCAGTCGACCGCGACGAGTGCCAACCACCGTCGTGGCACCAAGAGGAGAGCGCGTGCCCGTCTACCAATACGCCTGCACCGAATGCAGCGAGCAGCTCGAGGTCCGCCAGAGCTTCACCGATGACGCGCTGACCGAGTGTCCTACCTGCGCAGGCCGGTTGCGCAAGGTGCTGAGCGCGGTAGGCGTTGTATTCAAGGGATCCGGGTTCTACCGCAATGACAGCCGAACCGCTCCTTCGGAGAAGACTTCACCGGAGACCGGTGACTCATCGAAGCCGAGTGACCCAGCCACCAAGTCCGACAGCGGCTCGGGCGGCGAGAAGGCCGGCGTTGGCGCGGGCACAGCTGGCCAGACCGGGGGCGCGAGCGGCTCAGGGGTTTCAGCCGCGACCGACGGCTCAGGCAAGTCCGACCGTTCAACCAGGTCCGACCGCTCGTCCGACCGTTCAACCAGGTCCGACCGCTCGTCCGACCGTTCAACCAGGTCCGACCGCTCGTCCGACAAGACGCCGACCTCGTCCGGCAACAGCGGCTCCACACCCAAGGCCGCCCACTGACGCGACCATGCCCGCCAAGATTGGCTTCTGGGGTAGCGATAGCAACGCAGATCACCAATCTTTAGATTGAGCGGCCCCAAAGATTGGCGTTTGGCGTAGCTACAGCCACGCGGAACACCAATCTTTAGGCGGCTTATGGGGCCGAGAGGCCGAGGTGATCACCTTCTGTCAGTGCAATGGCTCGTGGGGGCGGGGAGCGGCCTGTGGATGAAGGCAGCGGCTGATCGCGCCAGAAACCTAGGCTCGTGCCATGGCCGACCTGCACCACCTCACATCCAATCTGCGGCGAGCGTTGCTGCGACATCGTCGCTTACTCGCGGCCACCTCGGCGGCGGGCGCCGCACTGGCCACTGTGTCGATCCTCTCTCCCACACCACCTCCCACCACCGCTGTGGCGGTGGCGTCCCACGACCTGGATGCAGGAACGGTGATCAGCGCTGCCGACGTACGGGTCGTCAGACTGACTGTGGATCTGGTCCCTGCCGGAGCATCCC
>JACCXO010000088.1 GCA_013696975.1 Nocardioidaceae bacterium
CAGGTGGGTTCTCTGTCCAATCCGCGTGGATTTAAGAACTTTTCGGCGTGTTGCCGTGATCAGGGCACTTACGGTTACTATAGGAGTAGCATAAAGTTGCACTATCCAAGTCGGGTCTCGGGAACCCCGCACCGCAAATAAGGAGCATCGCGTGAACTCACGAGCAACAGAATCCGAGCCCCTGCTGACCCCAGCCGAGGTGGCAGCGATGTTCCGCGTGGACCCGAAGACTGTGACCCGGTGGGCTAAAGCTGGCAAGCTCAGTTCGATTCGCACCCTCGGCGGCCACCGCCGCTACCGCGAGTCCGAGGTGCGAGAGCTGCTGGCCGGAGTCCCTAGCCAGCGCCGCGCCGAGTAGGCAAAGAACGAGCGATCGGCGTAGCTCAAATCGACGGGCCGCTACCACTTGGTTTCATAATGTGAAGTCCAGCCGATCCCAGCGGCCGTCGTTCTGAGCCTTACGAGCGATGTGTGCTTCGATCCAGCGGCATACTCGCGTCGTCCGACCAGCTCTTCGCTCGATACGAAGGCCGGCCCGCGCAGGCCACGGTGAGCCCTTGACGAACGTCGATGGCCCGGGTCTGACATGACCGCGCAGCCCAAACGCCGCCGCGGCCTGAAAGCCCGACGCGATCAGGCCATTCCTGCGGGCTTCGTCGTCCGGCGGGTTGCACACCGAACCCTTTCGGCTGGTTTAGGAAGAAGCCGATGCCCACTGCTGTAGTCCTCCGGATCGATGAGTCCCTGCACCTGTTCCTGCCTTCGCGCCATCGTGGCGGTGACGTGGAAGTGGCCTATGACGGCACATCGTCGCTCGGTCACGTCGTACAGTCAGTCGGACCGCCCCTGACCGAGGTCGGGTCGATCGTCAAGGATGGCCGCGCCGTCGAGCCATCACTCCACCTCGTGGACGGGGACGTGGTGGCGGTCCGTCCCCCGGTGCGACCGCAGCGGCTGGAGGGCTGGCCGAGGTTCGTGCTCGACGTACATCTGGGATCGCTGACCAGACGGCTGCGGCTGTTTGGGCTCGACACGGCCTACTCGACCAACGCCACGGACGACGCGCTGATCGAGATCGCTCTCGGCGAGCATCGAGTGTTGCTCAGCAAGGACCGTGGCCTCTTGCGCCGCCGCGCGATGTGGGGCCACGCGGCGTACGTGCGCGGTGACTGTACTGATGAGCAGTTGGCGGACGTCCTCGACCGCTTCGACCCTCCCCGCGCCCCGTTCACGCGGTGTCTGGTCTGCAACGGTGGGGTCCACCCGGTCGCGAAGGCCGATGTGGCAGGGCGGCTCGAACCGGGCACGGTTCGGTCGTACGACGAGTTCGACGAGTGCGACAGCTGTGCCCGCGTCTATTGGCGTGGTGCCCATTCTCCACGCCTCGAAGCTATGGTGGCGCCAGGACGCTAGCTCGATCACGACGGTGAAGGATGCCGGCGTACCGCCGGGTGGCCCGCTCCGAGACGCCGAGCTTGTCGCCGAGCCGGTCCGCGGTGATGCCCGGGTTGCCCTGGACCAGTTCGAGGGCCAGCAGGCGCCCGTGCCGTGGGGCTCGCGTCGAGCTTCACAGCATCCCTCGACTAACCGGAAGCAGAACGTCCGGAATGGACCTTACCGTGGTCGGCATGACCCTGAACAACGAACAAATTCTCAAGTGGCCGCCAGCCGCCGGCACAGAGGTCGACACCCTGATCAGCTCGCTGGAGCGGCAGCGCCGTACCTTCGCCTGGAAGTGCGGCGACCTGGACGCCGCCGGGCTGCGGGCGACGACCGCGGCCACGACGATGCTGCTCAAGCACCTCGCGCTGGTCGAGGCTGACTATTTCTCTGTGAAGCTGCTCGGACAAGACCGGTCCGCCGTGGAACACAATAGATTGGGAGGCCGACCCGGGCTGGGAGTGGCGTACGGCCGCCGAGGACACTCCCGAGCAGCTCTACGCGCTCTGGGAGGCCAGCGTGGCCCGCTCCCGCGCCAACCTCACCGCGGCGCTGGCCGACGGCGACCCGGGCCGGCTCACTCAGCTCATCTGGCCTGACGGACAGTCCCCGAGCATCCGCCGCCTGCTCGTCGACATGATCGAGGAGT
>JACCXO010000094.1 GCA_013696975.1 Nocardioidaceae bacterium
ATCACGCTGACGGAAGTGACCCCTGCGACTGAGCTGACCGCGGCGGTGACATCTCGCGTCAAGGTGTCTTTCATCGGACACCCGGAGACAGTCAGCAGGATCGTCACGCCGACGAGGCCGTCAGCGCCGATATCGACGTTGCTCACCATGCCGAGCTCGGTGATGGGGCGCCTGATCTCGGGATCGTTGACGGTCGTGAGGGCAGCCTGAATCGGCTCGAGCAGTGGGGAGGTCACGCCTCCAGGTTACGTCCTGAGCCGCGGGACACCGCCGACTGGTCGCCGACCGCACTCGGCGTCGACTCTTCGGTCTGGGCGCGTTCTTCGAGGTCGGCCAGCAGCGACCGCAGCTCAGAGCGCAGGAAGTCTCGGGTTGCGACCTCGCCGATCGCCATCCGCAACGAAGCCATCTCGCGGGCAAGGAACTCCATGTCGGCGTGAGCCCGCGCATTCGCCTCTCGGTCCTGCTCGAGGTTGACGCGGTCACGGGCCTCCTGCCGATTAGCGGCAAGCAGGATCAGTGGCGCCGAGTACGACGCTTGCAGGCTCAGCACGAGCGTCAAGAAGATGAAGGGATAGACATCCCACTTGGTGCCCCCGGGCCCAAAAACGTTCCACAAGACCCAGGCCACGATGATGACGGTCATCACGATGAGGAAGGTGCCGGTGCCCAGGAACCGCGCTACCCGCTCCGATGACCGGCCCAGCGCCTCAGGGTCGTAGTTACGCCGAGGCAGCAGTTTGCGCCTGGTGCCTCGGGGCACATCCAATCGCGAGGCGCGCGCACCCACCCGGCTCGACGAGTCGCGGCGCTCATCGCGGAAGTCGTCACGCGCCATGGCGCACCTGCCACACGTCAACCACGTCACGCACCTTCAGACACCGGCTCGTGGTGACGCTCACGCCAGTCCCGCGGCAGCAGATGGTCGATCACATCGTCGACTGTGACCACACCGAGCAGATGCCCGTCGTCGTCGACGACGGGGCTCGCGACCAGGTTGTATGCCGCAAGCAGCCGAGTCACCTCGTCGAGAGCAGCCTCAACGCGCAGGGGCTCGATGTCGCTGTCGATGACGCCCGAGACCAGGGAAGAGGGCGGCTCGCGAAGCAACCGCTGGAAGTGGCCGACGCCGAGAAACCGGCCAGTCGGAGTCTCGAGCGGAGGCCGGCATACATAGACCATGGCTGCCAGGGAGGGACTCAACTCAGAGTTGCGAATCCGGGCCAGCGCCTCAGCAACCGTCGCATCGTGCGGCAGGACCACCGGGTCGGTGGTCATCAGGCCGCCAGCGGTGTGCTCCTCGTAGCTGAGCAACCGGCGTACATCTTCTGCCTCGTCGGGCTCCATCAGCCGCAGCAGCTGCTCGGCGGTCTCGGGGGGCAACTCAGCGATCAGGTCGGCCGCGTCGTCAGGGGACATCTCCTCCAAGATGTCGGCTGCGCGCTCGGACTCGAGCTGGCCGAGGATCTCGACTTGGGTGTCCTCGGGCAGTTCCTCGAGTACGTCGGCGAGGCGCTCGTCGTCGAGCGCGCTCGCAACCTCGAGCCGGCGCTTGGGTGACAAGTCATGGATGACGTTGGCCAGGTCGGCCGGACGCATCGTGTCGAGGGCCGCGAGCAAGTGAGTGGCACCCTGGCTGATCTCGGGCGCCGTCAACCCGGTCACCTCGGACCACTCGACGACTCGGGTCTGGCCCTTGCGTCCGAACCGCTTGCCTCTCGCCTGCACGGCCACCCGCGAAAGCAACCAGTCCCGGGTGCGCGACTGCTCCATCGCGATGTCGTAGACGGTCCCCTGTGCCTGAGCCTCCTTGAGTGTCACTGTGCGGTCGAGCAGCTCACCAAGCACCAGAGTCTCACCGCTGCGCTGCTCGAATCGCCGCATGTTGACCAGGCCGGTGGTGATCACCTGGCCCGAGTCAACGCTGGTCACCCGCGTCATCGGCAAGAAGATGCGTCGGCGACCCAACACCTCGACGACGAGGCCAAGCACCCGGGGTTGCTTGTTCTCCGCCCGCACAGCCACCACGACGTCGCGTACTTTGCCGACCTGATCGCCGTTGGGATCGAAGACGAGCAAGCCAGCGAGCCGAGCGACGAAAACACGCGTAGGGGCGATACTCACGAGTGAGAGGTTACCGGTGTCGACCGGCATCTAGGCTGCTCACCATGCCCACGAGACCCTTGACCTACGAGGTCGTCGACGTCTTCACCGACCGCGCCTTCGCAGGTAATCCACTTGCCGTGGTCTACGCCGCCGAGGGGTTGTCTGATGCGCAGCTGCTTTCGTTGGCGATGGAGTTCAACTTGTCGGAGACGACCTTTCCGCAGCCCTTGACGGCTGCCGAGCGGGCAGCGGGCGCCGATTATCGGCTGCGGATCTTCACCCCCGCCGGCGAGCTGCCGTTTGCCGGCCATCCCACACTGGGCACCGCGTGGGCGCTCCGCCAGCGCGGCACGATCGAGGCGGGCTTCCGTGTGCAGTCCTGTGGCGCGGGCTTGATCGGCGTCGACGTCCCAGCCGATCCGCAGAGCCCGGTGTCGCTGACGGCCACCCCTCGTGACGCTGCCCGGGAGCTCGGCGTACGTCAACGCGACGAGGTGGCCTCCCTGGTGGGGCTGGGTCCGAGCGACATCGTCGGCTCTGCCTATCTGGCTGGATGCGGCCTCACCTGGCTCTACCTGCGCGTCAGGCCAGCGGCAGTGTCACGGGCTCGACCTGCGTCTCGGCGGGTGGACGAGTTCGACCTCGGCCAGGCCTCACTCGTCGACCCGCTCGAGGGTGTCTGCGTGTACGCCGTCCTGGACGCCGACGCCAGTTCAGCGCCTGGGCCGGATGGCGGGCCAACAAACCTCGAGGTCAACGCCAGGGTGTTCGTGCCTGGCCTCGGTATCCCGGAGGATCCGGCGACCGGTTCCGCTGCGGCCGGGCTGGGCCTCGTCCTGGCGGCGGCGGGGGTGGCAAGGCGGGAGGGTGAGACGTCATACCGGGTCACCCAGGGTGTCGACATGGGACGCCCCTCCCTGCTGCTCGGAAGGGTTGAAGCGCAAGCCGGGGAGGCGGTCCGCTGCCACGTCTCGGGTCAGGTGGTTGCCGTGGCGTCCGGCACCATCGCTATCCCGCCGATCCGGGGATAGCTGGAATCCGGTCAGGACAACGGGCGACCGCTGTGGCCGCGGCGGTGCAATATCCGAGGGGGCTTGCCCGCCGTCGTCGCTGGGGTGGCGACCGGGGCGGCACGGTGATGCGCCGAGTCGTAGCTGCCCGGCCGCTCGCCGACTTCGCCCGTGAGCGTCAGCCGGTAGAGGCGGTAGCGGGTGTCTGCGGCCCAGCGTTGCGGAGCGGTCTCAGGCTCGCGCAGGTTGAGTCTCGACTTGGCCAGCTCGCGGGTGGCTGCCTCCCAGTCCGCGTCGCCCGGTATCAGCGAAGAGGGCACGGCTGCAAAGCAGACCAGCCGGGAGGCGTTGTCCTTGCTGGGCACGACGACCCAGACGGTCGACTCGCCGTGCAGGCCCGGATCGGGTTGTTCACTGTTGGCCCCCGACTGCTCGGCCTGGTCGGCTTCGGCTGAGGCGTGGGCATGCGCATCGGCAGCCCTGGTGAGGAGGTAGGCGCTTCCTGCAAGCCAGACGTGCCAGAGCGCCCTGCCGCCGGGCGACTGCTCGGTGTGCACCCAGATCAAACCGGACTTCTTCATGGCCTCGTCGACAAGGGAGATGCTCAAGGCCCGATCGGCTGACGGCTGATCAGCGCTGGCAGCGTCCACGTCGCGAGCACCCACTCCAGAAGCGTCCCACATTGGCCGACAAGATGGCGGGGTGAGCGATCTCCGTTCGGCCACCCAGGCACCTATCGCGACGACCTTCGCGTTGGCGACCGTGGGAGTGGTCGCGGTGTCCTTGTCCGGACCGCTGATGGCAGCTGCGACGGCTGTACCGGCTCTGGCGATGGCCTTCTGGCGCAGTGGCCTCGGAGCGGCGGCGCTCATCGGTCCGGCCATCGCCCGCAAGGACGAGTTGCAACGACTGGGGCGTCACCAGGTCAAGCAGAGCTGTTCGGCCGGGGTGATGCTCGCTGCCCACTTCGCCACCTGGGTTTCCTCGCTGACCTACACGTCGGTCGCCTCCGCCACGGCTTTGGTCTGCCTGCAGGTGGCATGGGTCGTGTTGTTCGCGCGACTGGGAGGCAAGCGGTCAAGTGCCCAGGTGTGGGCGGGTCTAGCCGTCGCCCTTGCCGGAGTGCTCGTCGTTTCCGGGGTGGACTTCGCCATCTCGAATCGAGCCCTGGTCGGTGATGGGTTGGCGTTGTTGGGCGGCATCTTCGCGGCTGTCTACACCATCGCGGGTGGCAAGGCCCGGCAGGACATGAGCACCACGGCATACACCTCGATCTGCTACAGCACCTGCGCTCTGGTGTTGTTGGGAGGCGCTGTGATCGGTGGGGTCCAGCTGTGGGGTTATGACGCCGAGAGCTGGTTGCTCATCATCGCCGTCACCGTGGTGGCTCAACTGCTCGGACATTCCGTCTTCAACCACCTGCTTGCGACCGTCAGCCCCACGGTGGTGTCGCTGACGCTCCTGCTGGAGGTGCCGGGTGCTGCGTTGCTTGCGGGCGTACTGCTCGACCAGGCTCCACCACTGGCGGCCTATGTCGGTCTGACCCTGATCTGCACGGGACTCGCCCTCGTCGTACGAGCTCGATCGCGTGATGCCGACGACTCTCGGGAAGCCCCGTTCGACTGAGGCTCAGCCGCGGCGCACTACGCAAACGGCGCGGCCGCTTGTATGTTGAGTTTTGTACCGAAGCCACCGAGATGAGCTTGGCGAACACGATCGGCAGTTCCTACAGCCAGACGTCGTCACCACCGGGCTCGAGAACTACGGCGTCGGCGTCGAACACTGCGAGAACCGGCAAGGTCTCGCCGTCCACAACGATGAGGATCCGCGGATATGTCGGATCGTCGCAAAGATTGAGGTGAACATGACGGAGGAAGACAAGGGCGCCCAGCCCCAAGGTCGTAGAGGCAAACTGCGCAAGGGCAAAGGCGTCAGCGGAGCGGGGGGCCAGAGCGGCCAGACGAGTGGGAGGAGTGACCCGGCTGGCGGCGGTCAAGGTCGCCCGGGGCTGAAGAAGCTTCGTGGTCGGGTCGCAAAGCTCGAGACCGAGATGCAGGAGCTTCGCGACCGGCTCAAAGATCGCGAGAGCAAGGCCTAGTCCACCACGCCGCCACCGCCGACCGGCGGTGGCGGCGACAGGGTGCGTGACAAACTCGCTTCATGACCCCTCCTCTCCCATTGCCCGAGTTGCCCAGCGGGATGCCCATCGGCACTTATCCGACTTACGCCAAGGCTCAAGAGGCGGTTGACTACCTGTCCGACCACGAGTTCGCCGTAGAGAACGTGACCATCGTCGGTACCGATCTGCGCCTCGTCGAACAAGTGACTGGCCGGTTGACGCGAGGCAAGGTGATCGGTGCGGCGGCTCTGACTGGGGCGATTTGGGGTTTGTTCATCGGGACCGTCGTCATGCTGTTCGGTGGGTCGGAGGTCTCGTTGCTGTTGCCTCTCCTGACCGCTCTTGTCGGTGCTGCGTTCGGCGCTGCGTCCGGCTGGGCCGCCTATGCCGCGACAGGCGGCAAACGGGATTTCACGTCCAACACCGGTGTGGTCGCGAGGTCATACGAGGTGGTGTGCAAAGCGGCGGTCGCCGAGGATGCCCGCAACCTGCTTGGCCACCTCGCGCTGCGCGACGGCTGAAAGCAGGTTGCTGTGTCTGGCCACGAGACGGCAGGGGCCGCGCCCGAGGTGTGGTTGATCCGCCATGGCGAGACCGAATGGAGCTTGTCTGGCCAGCACACCGGCGTCACTGACCTGCCGCTCACGGCGGCTGGCGAGGAGAAGGCAAGAGCGATGGCTCCGCTGCTCGCAAACGCGGACTTCGACCGCGTCCTCTCGAGTCCCTTGCAGCGGGCGCGTCGCACGGCTGAGCTCGCTGGTCTGGCCGACGTCGAGTCGTGTGACGACCTGGTCGAATGGCGCTACGGCGACTATGAAGGCATCACCACAGTCGACATCCGAGAGCAACGGCCCGACTGGTCAGTCTGGACAGATGGTGCGCCCCACGGGGAGTCACCTGGGGATGTCTCCGCTCGCGTGGACCGCGTGATCGAGCTTTGCCAGAGCTTGGGAGGACGCTCGCTGCTGGTGGCCCATGGTCACGTGTTGCGGTCCCTGGCGGCTCGATGGGTCGAGCAGCCCATCGCCTTGGGCGCCCACCTACCGCTCGGCACCGCCAGGCTCTGCGTCCTCGGCTACGACCGCGCCACGCCGACAATCGATCGCTGGAACGTCGCAGCCCAAAGGTGAGACCTACCTTCAGCCGTCTGTGTGCTGAGCCAGTTGGATCAAGCCGCTGAGTTCGGCTGCCCCTTCGACGCCTGCTTCCTCCAGGTCGGCGGCTCGAGCGGCCAGCTGCGCCAGGTCGACGTCGCGCTCGGCCATCGGGCCAGCCCCCTTCAAGAACTGCGCCAGGTCGGCGACTGTGGAGGAGAGTGCCAGCTGCTCCGAACCGTCACCCGCTGGGTCAGCTGCCGTCAGCGTGGCCACCGCCTCGTCAATCTCTCCAGTGGCGACGGACTCCCAGCGCACGGTGGCTGCTCCGATGGCGTCGCCCGGCTCGACGCCTTGCGTGAGCTCGACTTCGTACAGCGCCGTCACTTCATGCCCAGCACCGATCTCTCCGGCATCCACCGAGTCGGATTCGAACTCGTCGTCGCTGATCGCCCGGTTGTCGTAGCCGATCAGCCGGTATGACGACACCGCCGCGGGGTCGAACTCGACTTGCGCCTTGGCGTCTCGCGCCACGACCGTGAGCGTCGACGTGAGATGACTGCCGAACAACCGCTCCGCT
>JACCXO010000110.1 GCA_013696975.1 Nocardioidaceae bacterium
GCCCAACACCGCCATCGCTGACATCAGCACGACCGCGACCGCAGCGAGGGCGAGTGCCCGGCCCGTTCTCCAGGTGCTCACCGCGCAGCCAAGCTCGGACACAGCACTCCCGGCTGGTCGGTGAGCAACACCTGGGCGTATGCCTGCAGGCGGGAGAGCAGCCATGGGTCAAGCCCACGGAGCCACGTATTCATAGCGACAAGTCTGACAGTCGTTTGCTGGGCTACTCCGTAGCCTTTCACCAGCTCGTTCGCGGGCCATGTCAAGGTCGTCGGCACGCCAGCGTCTCCACCGTCCACGAAGATCATCTGCGGCTCGGCAGATTGGGCGTCCAGGACTACACGGACTACGCGGGCCTGCACAGGTACTTCGGCGGCAGATACCCGACTACCTCATCGACGAGAGACTTGGCTGGATCAAGGAAGCCTTCGGAGACAAGCCCACCTGGGTTACCGAGACTGGATACACCAATGCGATGGCCAACCCCGGTGGCCACAGGCCATCACCTGAGGATGTTTCGGCCGCTTACGCGCCGATCTGCCTGCTTGAGTGGGCCATCCGTGGCTGCCGCAGCACGAGGTACGAACTCTTGGATGACCCAGATGCTGGCGAAAAGGACGACCAACAGGCCAACTTCGGCCTGTGGCGCACACCGGGCCTTGACCCGGCCACCTGGACTGAGAAGCCAGAGGCATCCGTCATGCGGACGTTCTTGGGCTCCCTCCAGGAGCCCGGAGACGACTTCACGCCCAAGCCGGTACGCCTCGACGTGCAGGCGCCCGAGGGAGTCAAGAGTCTCGTCGTGGGCAAGCGGAACGGGTCAGCAGCGTTGCTGCTGTGGCAGAACACTGGAATCTACGACCCCGCCCGGCAGGAGCCCATCACGGTGGAGGCGGCCAGCGTGGAAGTCAGGACGCACCGAAAGGCAGTGACGGTCTCTGTTCCAGCTGGAGAAGTCGTGAGACTGCAACTCTGAGCCCACAGGCGGTGGCTCCCGTCGAGGGGCCGGAGCAAATCCTCTGCACTGGTGCGCTCTGCTCGCCGACGGTCAAGCGGAGGCCATGGCACAGAACGGACGGCCGAGTTCACAGGTTCGCATGTGGTGGAGACGAAGGGACTCGAACCCTCAACCCCTGCCTTGCAAAGGCAGTGCTCTGCCAGTTGAGCTACGTCCCCGAGTTCGGTCGAGGAGACCCGCGATGGTCAGCCCCTCAAAGTGAGCGGCTGGGGCTCACCGAGTCGGTTGCCTCGGCCCACAGGGCTGCGTCACTCTCGCTCTTACCGGCCATCCTGTCACGTACGATCTTGGCGACCGCGCCGACGATGACGACGCTCAACAGCTTTTTGATCATCAGATCTCCTCATGTGCGTTGGCGAAGTGGGCCTAAGAGGACTTGAACCTCTGACCTCTTCCTTATCAGGGAAGCGCTCTAACCGTCTGAGCTATAGGCCCGGGTGCTGCGACGAGATCGCCGACGAAGATTACCCCATCGTCGAGACCCGCCCCAAACGGGTTGACGGCGACAACCAGGGGAGACGGCCTCGATCAGGACAGGTCTTCGGCCAGCGTGACCTCAAGGCCACCTAGCAGCGAGGCCGCCATGTTGTAGATGAAGGCGCCGAGCGTGGCCAGAGCGGTGAGCAGCACCACGTTGATGGCTGCGATCAGCAAGGTGATGCCCATGACCCTGTTCATGCCGACAAAGTCGTTGATGTCAAAAGCCTCTTCGGGGTCCTGTTTAGCGACGCTCTGGATGGTGGAGTTGACGTTGTCCCACAGCCCGGACGCACTCATGATCGAGAAGATCAAAAAGACTGCGACGGCGCACATCACACCGAAGGCGATCGCCAACAGGAAACTCACTTTGGTCACCGACCAAGGGTCGAGTCGCACCATGCGCAGCCTGGCGCGACGCACAGCTCGGGGCTTGTTGGCCTCCGGGCGCCGGATATCCCGCTCCACCGCCGTCGCTGTCTTGGGATCAGCGGTCGGCGCGGTTGGCTGCATACCGGTCTGAGAAGTGTTGGAGCTGTATGCCGGTTGAGCCACTATCGGCTGACTTGACCGGGCAGGCGCAGCGGTCGACCCGTCTTGAGGGGCGGCGCCGCCATAGCGCGAACCCATCACCCCTCGTGGAGGCCGGTCCGCAGCCCGAGCGGACTTGTCATGCGGGCCGCGTGGGGCCAGTGGCCCCTGGTCGCCCGGGTTTGTCATTGCTCCTAGTCCTCCTGCGAATCTGCAGTGTGGTCTGCTGCCGCCGTTGCGGTCGCATCCGCTGCTTGTGCTCCGTCCACATCCTGTGCTGCGGGTTCTGCACCGTCTGTTGTTTCGCTGTCCGCCGTGACACCTTCGAGTGCATCATCGAGCACCCCGTCGAGCGGAGCATCGGCCAGGTCTGCACCGACCGCGGTCTCACCCAACAACTGCGCATCGACGTCGCGCTCGGTGTTCCGAGCGAGCCCTACGACAGAGTCAGAGTGCCCAACGGTGACGAACTTGACACCCATGGTGTCACGACCTTTGGCAGGAACGTCACTCGCGGCCGAGCGCGTGACCTGACCGCTGGCCTTCACCGCCATGACCTCATCGCTCGCTGTGACGACCATGGCACCAACCAGCACCCCCCGCGCATCCGGAAGCTTCATCGCCTTGATGCCGAGGCCACCACGCCCCTGAAGCCGGTATGCGCTTACCTCAGTGCGCTTGGCGAAGCCGCCGTCAGTCGCCGTGAAGACGTAGAGATCGTGCGCCTCATCGACCGTATCGCCGGCGATGACCGACATCGACAGCAGCTCATCACCCGGACGGAACTTCATCCCGGTGACTCCCGAGGTGGCCCGACCCATCGGACGCAGCTGCGAGTCATCAGCGCGGAAGCGCACTGCCTGACCTTTGCGCGACACCAGCAACAGGTCGTCACCTCCAGTGACGAGCTCAGCTCCGATCAGCTCGTCGTCTTCGTCGCGGAAGTTGATCGCGATTACCCCGGCTTGCCGGGGTGAGTTGTAGTCGATGAGCCTGGTCTTCTTGACAAGTCCGCGGCGAGTGGCCAGCACGAGGTACGGCGCTGAGTCGTAGTCACGGATGGCCAGCACCTGTGCGATCTGCTCATCGGGCTGGAAGGACAGCAGACCAGCGACATGGCCACCCCTCGCGTCCCGGGCAGACTCAGGCAGGTGGTAGGCCTTGGTGCGGTAGACCCGACCCGCCGTCGTGAAGAACAGCAACCAATGATGGTTGGTGGAGGAGAAGAAGTGCTCGACCAGGTCGTCGCCCCTCAGGGCTGCGCCTCTCACTCCCTTGCCGCCGCGTTTCTGCAACCGGTAGAGGTCTGCCTTGGTGCGCTTGGCGTAACCGCCCCGGGTGATGGTGACGACGATGTCCTCGTCGGGGATGAAATCCTCCATCGACAAGTCGCCATCGGCAGGGATGATCTGACTGCGGCGCTCGTCGCCATACTTGTCGACGATCGCTGCAAGCTCGTCGCTCACGATGGTGCGCTGACGCCCCTCGCTCGCCAAGATGTCCTGGAGGTCGGCGATCCGCTCCTCGAGAACACGCAAATGGTCGATGATCGCCTGCCGCTCGAGCGCGGCAAGCTTGCGCAGCTGCATGTCCAAGATAGCGCGGGCCTGGATTTCGTCGATCTCGAGCAATGTGATCAAGCCGTCGCGAGCCTCTTCGACGGTCTGGCTGCGCCGAATCAGCGCGATCACCTCGTCAAGAGCGTCGAGCGCCTTGCCGAGACCGCGGTAGATGTGCGCTTCCTCCTCCGCCTTGCGCAGGCGATACCGGGTACGGCGTTGGACGACGTCGATCTGATGCTGAACCCAGTTGCTGATGAACTGGTCGAGAGTCAGCGTGCGTGGCACGTCGTCGACCAGCGCCAGCATGTTGCAGCTGAAGTTGTCCTGCAGCTGGGTGTGCTTGTAGAGGTTGTTGAGCACCACGCGCGCCACGGCGTCGCGCTTGAGGATGACGACCAGCCGTCGACCGGTCCGCGCCGACGAGTCGTCGCGTACGTCGGCGATCCCCTGCACCCGGCCCGAATCGGCCAACTCGGCGATCTTGTAGGCCAGGTTGTCGGGGTTGACCTGGTAGGGAAGCTGGGTGATGACCAAGGTCGTCCGGCCCCTGGTGTCTTCTTCGACGTCGACGACCGCTCGCATGGTGACCGACCCACGGCCCGTGCGATAAGCCTGTTCGATGCCTTGCTTGCCGACGATCAGCGCGCCCATGGGGAAGTCCGGACCCTGGATGTGATCGAGCAACGCCTCCAGCAGCTCAGCACGCGTTGCCTCTGGATGGGCGAGCGACCACTGCACCCCGGCAGCCACCTCGCGCAGGTTGTGCGGCGGGATGTTGGTCGCCATACCGACGGCGATGCCGGCTGATCCGTTGACGAGCAGGTTGGGGAAACGGGCCGGCAGCAGCACTGGCTCCTCACTGCGGCCGTCGTAGTTGGGCCGGAAGTCAACCGTGTCCTGCTCGATGTCGCGCACCATCTCCATGGCGAGCGGAGCCATCTTGCACTCGGTGTAGCGCATCGCTGCGGCGGGGTCGTTGCCCGGAGAGCCGAAGTTGCCCTGCCCAGCCACGAGCGGAGCGCGCATCACCCACGGCTGCGTGAGGCGTACCAAGGTGTCGTAGATGGCCGTGTCGCCGTGCGGGTGGTATTGGCCCATCACGTCGCCGACGACACGTGAACACTTCGAGAAGCCGCGGTCGGGGCGGTAGCCGCCGTCATACATGGCAAAGAGAACTCTTCTGTGCACCGGCTTGAGCCCGTCACGGACGTCGGGCAGCGCGCGCCCGACGATCACCGCCATGGCGTAGTCGATGTAGGACCGTTGCATCTCGGTTTGCAGCTCAACCGGCTCGATGCGGCCCGATCCTTCCGGAGTGACGGTCACGTCGTCGGTCACCAGGAGTCCTCTCGCCCTTGAAATGGGACGCGTTCTTGTGCAGCGGGGGTTTCAGCCGCGGGTAGCCCGGTTCTGGCGGTCGCGGCATCGTCGCCGGAAGGCTCAGATGTCAAGGAAGCGGACATCTCTTGCATTGCGCTGGATGAAGGAGCGGCGCTGCTCGACATCTTCGCCCATCAGAATCGAGAAGATCTCGTCGGCCTGTGCCGCATCGTCGAGCGTCACCTGCAACAGCACCCGGTTATCGGGGTCCATCGTGGTTTCCCACAGCTCGTCGGGGTTCATCTCACCGAGACCCTTGTAGCGCTGGACGGAGTTGTCTTTGGGCAGCCGCTTGCCTGCGGCAAGCCCAGCCGACATCAGAGCGTCGCGCTCGCGGTCTGAGTAGACGAACTCGTGGGGTTGCGGGCTGTTCCACTTGAGCCGGTAGAGCGGTGGCTGAGCGAGATAGACATAGCCCGCCTCGATCAGCGGCTTCATGAAACGGAACAGCAACGTCAGCAGCAGGGTGCGGATGTGGTGCCCGTCCACATCGGCGTCCGCCATCATCACGATCTTGTGATAACGGCATTTGTCCAGATCGAAGTCTTCGTGGATGCCCGTGCCGAGAGCCGAGATGATGGCCTGCACCTCGGTGTTGGCCAAGACCCGATCGATCCGTGCCTTTTCGACGTTCAAGATCTTGCCGCGGATCGGCAGGATCGCCTGGATCCGAGGGTCACGACCACCCTTGGCCGAGCCGCCCGCAGAGTCACCCTCGACGATGAAGACCTCACACTCGGCTGGGTTGGTCGACTGACAGTCCGCCAGCTTGCCGGGCAGGCCGCCGCCACCGAGCAGGCCCTTGCGGTTGCGGGCAAGGTCGCGAGCCTTGCGGGCGGCCAGCCGCGCCGAGGCTGCCGCCATCGACTTGCGGATGATGTCGCGTCCCTCGCCGGGGTTCTGCTCGAACCACGCGCCCAAGTGATCATTGACCACCTTCTGCACGAACGACTTGGCTTCGGTGTTGCCCAGCTTGGTCTTGGTCTGGCCCTCGAACTGGGGATTGGCCATCTTGACCGAGATGATCGCGGTCAGCCCCTCGCGCACGTCATCACCGGACAGCCGGTCCTCGCGCTTCTTGATCTGCCCCCACTCCTCCGCCCAGTTGTTGACTGTCGAGGTGAGCGCAGACCTGAAGCCCTCTTCGTGAGTACCGCCCTCATGAGTGTTGATGGTGTTGGCAAAGGTGTGGACCGACTCGGTGAAACTGGTGTTCCACTGCATCGCGATCTCGAGGCTCATGGCAGCAGCGTCGTTGACGGCCTCGAAGGCGATGATGCTGCGATGGGCCGGGTCCTTGGTGGAGTTGAGGTGCTCGACATAATCGACCAGCCCGCCTTCATAGCGGAAACGCCGCTCAAGGTTCTTGCCGCTCGCACCGGCGTGTATGCCGTCGGGGCCGCCATCGACCGCATCTGAGATGGTGGCGTCTTCGATCGCCTCGAGCACGCCTTCTGTGTGCGAAGGACGCTCGTCCCGAACGACGATCTCGAGACCCTTGTTGAGGAATGCCATCTCGCGAAACCTGCTGGCGACCGTCTCGAACGAGTATTCAGTGGTCTCGAAGATGTCGTGGCTCGGCCAGAACGTCAGAGCGGTGCCGGTCTCATCGGTCGGCTCGTGGCGCAGGAGCGGACCGGTCGGCTCACCGTAGACAAAGGATTGTTCCCAGCGGTAGCCGTCGCGCTTGACCTCGACCGTGAGTCGCTCGCTCAGGGCGTTGACGACGCTCACCCCGACGCCGTGTAGACCTCCTGAGACTTTGTAGCCGCCGCCACCGAACTTGCCGCCGGCATGGAGCACGGTCAGTACGACCGTGACAGCCGGCTTCTTCTCGACTGGGTGCTCGTCGACCGGGATGCCCCGACCGTTGTCGACGACGCGGACGCCGCCGTCAGCTTGTAATGTGACCTCGACCCGGTCACAGTGGCCGGCCAGCGCCTCGTCGACGGAGTTGTCGATGACCTCCCACACCAGGTGGTGCAGACCACGTTCACCGGTTGAACCGATGTACATGCTGGGGCGCTTGCGGACCGCCTCTAGCCCTTCGAGCACCTGAATCGCCGACGCATCGTAGGTCGGGTCTGATGCGACGGTGGCAGCGGAGAACGCGGCGGCTTGGGAGGTCGTAGTCGCGCTGGGGTCAGCGGGGGCTGCGGGCTGTGGCGCCAACTGCTCATCGTCGGGATTCAATCGAACTCCTCCAAAGGTGCCCTCAGCCAAAAGCCGCTTGGCCGGACGCGCTCGCTCATGATGTGTCGGTGAGCTCGAAAGGTGAGGTTTAGCGCCGGCTAGGCGGCTGGGTTTACTTCCCTAGTATAGGCCAGCGAAAGCCTGTTGCCGCTCTTCTCTCCAGGGCAATCGGGCGGAACTTGACCAGAAACCGCTCTCAGTGGCCTTGCAATCACTCTCTAAGCCGCTGTCAGGGGTGCCTCCAAGTCCCCATACGCCGAATAGACGCTCCCCAAGCCCAGTAAGCCTCCCGACTCAGCATGCCAGCCCCGGCAGGACGCGCGTTGCCAACACGGGGTGCACCTGGGTCTTATCCGTACGTGTCGCGGGGGCCGCGGGCGCCCCGCACCGAACGAGGTCCACGACGCCACGACGGAGCCTCCGGTCCTTGCACATCGATGCGCAGCACGGTGCCGTCCCCCAGATCCTTGTTCATCCGGCGTACGACGTTGGGAGCGAGCAGCCGCAGCTGCGTCGCCCAAGCTGTCGAGTCGGTCCGGATGGTGAGGTGCCCGTCTCGGTAGCTCTCGGGGCTGCAGTGCGCGGCAACGTCCGACCCCACGATCTCGGGCCACCGGGCGAACACGGCGCGCACCGCCACATCTGCGGTCCAACCGTTGTCTGTGACCAACCGCTCCACGGCCGCGTCCAGCAACATCGGGTCGCGGCCATCGGGGTGAGCGCCAGACAACTCGGTGGCTTTGGCTCGCCGAGGACGACCTGCCTGATAGCGAGGTCGGAGCGGGGCATTGCCCCGGATAGCGGCGGCCGTTGCACGGGCAAGATCGAGGCCCGTCGGTTCATGCTCCTGAGGTGGATCAGGCACGTGTCACTCCACCGTCGCGTACGTCGAACCGCTGGTCGATCAGCTCAGCGGGCACATCAGCGCGCACTGCCGCCGTGACAAGCACCTGTTCTGTCTTGGCGACCAGGTCGGCAAGGTGGCGTCGCCGTACCTCGTCGAGCTCGGCGAATACGTCATCGAGGATCAGGACTGGGTCATCACCTTCAGCGCGCAGCAGCTCAAATGCAGCGAGGCGCATCGCTAACGCCAACGACCACGCCTCGCCATGACTGGCATAGCCGCGCGTGGGCAAGGGCCCGAGGCTGAGCAGCAAGTCGTCGCGGTGAGGGCCAACCAAGCTGACACCCCGGTCGAGCTCATCACTGCGGCGTCGCGCGATTTCCGCCAGCAAGCCCTGTGTCAGCGCTTCCCGGTCCATGAGAGAAGGAGTTGCCTCGCCTCGAGCGGCCTCAAGAGCCGATACATGTCGATGCTCGAGGACGCCACGCTCAAGGTCGAAGGAGCCTTTGTAGACCACGGTTGCTTCGTTGCCGCGGCCCGGTTTCGGCACGGCCTGGGCCACCTCGGCATAGTGGCGGGCCACATGCGGAGCAAGCGCCTCCACCAGAGCCAGCCGCGCCGCCAGCAGCTCCGCCCCGGCGCGGGCAAGATGGGTGTCCCACACCTCGAGTGTCGCCAAAGAGCCCTCGTTGCGCCGACCTGACATCGAGCCGCCAGCGGTCTTGAGCAAAGTGTTGCGCTGGCGGAGCACTCGGTCATAGTCACTGCGCACCCCAGCGAATCTCGGCTGCCGGGCCACCAGCAGGTCATCGAGGAAACGGCGTCGCGAGTTGGGGTCACCCTTGACGAGGTCCAGGTCATCGGGAGAAAAGAGGACGGTTCGCAGGATTCCCAGCACCTCACGGGGGCGCGGCACGTCTCCGCTGTTGAGGCGGGCCCGGTTCGACTTGCCGGGGTTTATCTCGAGCTCGATCAGGGCTTGTCGGTCATCGCGCTGGACCGTCGTACGCACAATGGCCTGATCGGCTCCCAGGCGCACGAGTGGCTGGTCGGTCGCCACTCGGTGAGAAGACTGCGTGGCGACATAGTCGATCGCCTCAACCAGGTTGGTCTTGCCTTGGCCGTTCGGGCCGATGAAAGCCGTGGCGCCGACGGCCAGGTCGAGATCGGCTTCGGCGTAGGAGCGGAAGTCTACGAGGGTCAGGTGGGAGACGTACACGCCGAGATCACGACGTCAGTGGGTCAGTCGACTCGGCCTTGGCGCGCACCGCGTGACCACCGAACTGGTTCCGCATCGCGGCGACGGCCTTCATGGCGGGCGACTCCTCTTGGCGCGACTGGAACCTGGCGAAGAGCGCCGCCGTGATCGCGCTGAGGGGTACGGCGTTGTCGATGGCCGCCTCGACGGTCCATCGACCCTCGCCGGAGTCCTCCGCGTATCCCGTCAGCTTGTCGAGCTTGGGATCGTCTTTGAGAGCCGCACACAGCAGGTCGAGCAGCCACGACCTGATGACCGTGCCGGCCCGCCATGAGTCGAAGACATCGGCCACGTTGTCGATCACGTCAACCTTCTCGAGCAGCTCCCAGCCCTCGGCGTAGGCCTGCATGATGGCGTATTCGATTCCGTTGTGAACCATCTTGGAGAAGTGACCGGCTCCGATGGGACCGGCGTGCACGAAGCCCCCGTCTCCCTCCGGACGCAGGGTGTCGAACGCCGGCTGCACCTTGGCCACGTCGGAGGCCTCACCTCCGCACATCAGTGCGTAACCGACTTCGAGCCCCCACACTCCGCCGGAGACACCACAGTCGACAAAGCCGATGCCCCGCTCGGCGAGAAGCTTGCCGTGGACGGCATCATCGCTCCACTTGGAGTTGCCGCCATCAACGACCACGTCCCCTTCGCCGAGCAAATCCGCGAGCTGCTTGAGGGTGTCGCGGGTCGGGTCACCTGACGGCACCATCACCCAGACCACCTTGGGCGACGGCAACGCCTCGATCATCTCCTTGAGGCTGCCAACATCGCTGACATCAGGGTCACGGTCGAAGCCGACCACCGTGTGGCCGCCACCGCGCAGCCGCTTGCGCATGTTACCGCCCATCTTGCCGAGGCCGATGAGTCCAAGGTGCATGAGGATGCCTTTCGCAGTGCGATCTGGTGATCAACCCTGCATGCGCAATGGCATGAGGAGGTAGCGGAAGTCGAGGTCTGGCTGCGCGTCGGGTGCGTTCATGCTCGCGAAGGCCGCCGGACGAGCTGGCTGGGTCATCGCGATGTGCACATGGGAGCCGCTGATAGCGCTCAGGCCGTCGAGCAGATAAGACGGGTTGAACCCGATCGAGATCTCCTCGCCGACCAACGTGCACTCAAGTGATTCAGACGCAAAAGCCTCCTCGCCGTTACCCGCTTCCAACGTGACCATGACGTCGGTGAAACTCAGCCGAATGGGAGTGTTGCGTCCCGCCACCAGCGAGACGCGCTTGACCGCATCTACGAGCGATGCCACCTCGAGCTGGGCGCTGATGTCAGACGTGTTGGGGAAGAGTTGACGAACATTGGGGAATGCGCCCTCGATCAGCCGGGTCGTCGTACGTCGGGTGCCGTTGCCCGAGGTCGATTCGAAGCCGATCAGCCCATCGCCTGCGAGGCCTCCCGAGCCGCCGGCTGCGAGGGCGATGTTGAGCTGAGAGCCCGCGCCCAGCGATCTGGTGGTGTCTGCGAGCACCCGGGCAGGGACCAACGCACTCGCGCTCAGATCGGACTGGCCGGGTCGCCACTCGATCTCGCGCAGGCTCAACCGGAACCGGTCAGTCGCGAGGAGCGAGAGTCTCTGACCATCGATCTCGAGCTTGACGCCGGTGAGGACGGGCAGCATGTCATCACGCCCCGCCGCAGTGGCGGCCTGAGCCACGGCAGCGGCGAAGACGTCACCGTCAATACCGCCAGCCACTTCCGGCATATCAGGGAGCGCGGGGTAGTCCTCGACCGGCATGGTCTGCAAGCTGAAGCGTGAGCTGCCGCAGGTCAATGACAGCTTCGCACCGTCAAGAGCCACGTCGACCGGCTGGTTCGGCAGAGCGCGAGCAATGTCCGCGAGCAATCTGCCGGAAACCAGCACTTCACCGTCATCGGCGATATCAGCGAGAAGTGTCACTTGGGCCGACGTCTCGTAGTCGAAGCCGCTGAGCGTGAGACCGTCGGATCTCGTGGCCATCTTGATTCCGGACAACTGCGGCAACGTGCCAGGGCGCGTGGGGATGCTGCGAGCCGTCCAAGCGACCGCCTCCGCAAGCACGTCGCGTTCGACGCGGAACTTCACAGTGGGACGCCTCCTGCCCAGGGCATACGTTCGGTCTTGCGGGAAATCCTGCTACGCACGGGAGGGGTTTGGCGGTGTTCGTTTCGGACGTCTCTGGGGTTTCCCACAGGTCGGTCGGGTTGAGCAGTTTGAGGAGATGTCATCCGGATAGTTCTACCGTAGGGTTCGTAGCGTCGGTGGATATGTGAGTAACCTCGATCATCGCAGGTCATTCGGACAGCGGTCGTCCACCATGCTGTGTATGACGCGTTGCTTGGGTGCCGGATGAGGTGGATGAATCTCGAGTCGCACCGGTGGTTCGACGACCCGTCCACAACCCTGGCGGAAAAGGTGACGCCGCATCCACAAGGTCGTCTCCAGCCTCGAACGGCGGAACCGGAAGTGCGGATCACTGCTGGCGGGCCTGCTGCTTGATGCGGTTGGTCAGCTCGCGGACCTGGTTGTAGATGTTGCGACGCTCGGCCATCTGCTGGCGAATCTTGCGATCGGCGTGCATCACCGTGGTGTGGTCACGGCCGCCGAACTGCTGGCCGATCTTAGGCAAGGACAGCTCGGTTAGCTCACGGCACAGGTACATCGCGATCTGTCGCGCTGACACCAGCATCCGGCTGCGGCTGGGACCGCACAGGTCGTCGATCGAGAGCGTGAAGTAGGCAGCCGTCTGCGCGATGATCACGGCCGAGGTGATCTCCGGCTCACCACCCTCCGGGATGAGGTCCTTGAGCACGATTTCAGCCAAGGTGAGCTCGACCGGCTGTCGGTTGAGGCTCGCGAAGGCTGTGACGCGGATCAAAGCGCCCTCGAGCTCGCGGATATTGGTCTGGATCTTGCTGGCGATGAACTCGAGCACGTCGGGTGGTGCCGTCATACGTTCCGTAGATGCCTTCTTGCGCAAGATGGCGATGCGGGTCTCCAGGTCCGGAGGTTGTACGTCGGTGATCAGACCCCACTCGAAGCGATTGCGCAGCCGATCCTCGAGGGCTTCGAGCCGTTTGGGAGGACGATCGGACGTGATCACGATCTGTTTGTTGGCGTTATGGAGTGTGTTGAACGTGTGGAAGAACTCTTCTTGCGTCTGGATCTTGCCTTCAAGGAACTGGATGTCGTCGATGAGCAGGACGTCGACGTCTCGGTAGCGGCGCTGGAAGCTCGCCGCCCGGTCATCCCGGATGGCATTGATGAAGTCGTTGGTGAACTCTTCGCTGCTCACATAGCGCACGCGAACACCGGTGAACAGGCTCCGCACGTAGTGGCCGATGGCGTGGAGCAAGTGAGTCTTGCCGAGGCCGGACTCGCCGTAGATCAGTAACGGGTTGTAGGCCTTGCCAGGTGCTTCAGCGACCGCAACGGCGGCGGCATGAGCGAAGCGATTCGACGATCCGATCACAAAGGTCTCGAAGACGTACTTGGGATTGAGTCGTGCCTCGCGCACGCTCCGCGCATTGGAAACGGCCAGGTCCTGGCGCATCTCTCGAGTTGGGTGCGCTGCTGGTCCAGGGAGGCGGCTCGGGGACTGATCTGGGTTTGGCTCGGGGGAATGCCTCGTGTCCGCCCTTCGGTCGACGCCGGGTGCATCCAAGACGCCAAGGCTCGGGTCGACTGTGACTGCGAGCCTGACTTGCTGACCCAACGAGCGGCTCAGCGCATCCTCGAGGCGCGTGCGCAGCCGGCTCTCGAGCTGGCTGCGGGTGAAGTCATCGGGCACAGCGACGATGGCGGTTCTCTCGTGCAGTGTCACTGGTTGGGAAAACGAGAGCCAAGCTCGCTGACTGGCGGGAAGATCGTCGACCAGCTGGGTCCATGCTTGGGCAAGGTCGGCGACGTGAGTCATCGGGAGCTTTCACCTTCTGGTCGGCGGCTTGAACGGTTAGCCATCCACACACTTATCCACAGACTGTGGACGGTCCAGGATGCGGCGTCCGACGCGCCAAATGCAGTGGCGGGGAAACATCGGTGATGCGCGACGCTAACAACAATCATGGGCGGAGTTCAAGCGGGTGTCCACAGGTAGATGAAGATCCTGGAGTGAACGCGGCGTGTCCCGCGCGGCGTGTCGCGGCACGAATGGTGGCGATGATCCGCTTGGGCCGCATCGCTCGGCTCTGGCGGGATTAGGAGCGGAGCGGTGCGACCAGGCCAAGACGAACGCCTGAACTTGTGGGAACACGGTCTGGTTTGACCCCCTGCATCGCGTACGCGTACCGTTGCAAGGTCGGCTCGGCGTCACTGCCGCGTGCGACAGGCCGGCGTGGAAACTAGAGATATGTCGACATAGCGTTACGAAGGCTGGCGGGTCGTCGAGTGACGCCGCTCAGTCGCTGCAGTTCGTCACCTCGATTTTGGGAGCCCCTGTTCGTGACTAAGCGTACTTTTCAACCAAACAATCGCCGCCGAAACAAGACCCATGGTTTCCGTCTGCGCATGCGTACCCGTGCTGGTCGTGCGATTCTCGCTCGTCGTCGTCGCAAAGGCCGCAGCAGTCTCGCCGTTTAATTCTTTCGCCGGCTCAGTAGCGCATGCTGCCGAGAGATAACCGACTTCGTCGTCCCGCCGAGTTTGACCACGTGGTTCGACAGGGTCGCCGCGCGGCCAGCAAGACTCTCGTCCTGCACCTCGTGGGCGGCTCGCCGAGTGGATGTGTGAAATCCGAGTTGATGGCGTCGCCGCGAGTCGGCCTGGTGGTCGGTAAGGTGGTCGGCAATGCGGTGCAGCGCAACCGGGTCAAGCGGCAGCTGCGACACGCGGCCCGCCTGCGGCTGGCTCAACTGGCGGGCTTGTCGGTCGTCATACGGGCGAACCCAGCATCGGCATCGGCCACCTCTGCAGAGCTCAGGAGGGATTTCGATCGATGCCTGGCCCGCACGCGCGACGGTTCTCGATGAAGTGGCTATTGGTGGGGTTGTTGCGCCTGTATCGCCGCTTGGTCAGCCCGATTTACGGCGATGTGTGCCGCTACTATCCGTCATGCTCGGCTTATGCCCTTGAGTCGGTCGAGCAACACGGCTCCCTGCGAGGCGGCTGGCTGACTCTCCGGCGACTCGGCCGGTGTCATCCTTGGGCCGTGGGAGGTCTCGACCCGGTGCCTCTTGTGTTCTCATGGCGGCGCAGCCGGGCCACATACTGCGGTGTCAACAGCGAGGAGCTGTAGTGATCGACTTTTTCGTGAGTATCGGGGAGGCCATCATGTGGCCGCTCTATCACCTCACGTCGGGCATCTTGATTGTCTTTCACACACTTTTCGCGGAGAAGCTGGCGATGCCAGCGGGCGTCTCGTGGGCGCTGTCGATCATCGGTCTCACGGTTGTGATCCGGACGCTACTCATCCCGTTGTTCGTCAAACAAATCAAGAACAGCCGCAACATGCAGCTGCTGCAACCCAAGGTCAAGGAACTGCAGAAGAAGTACGGCCATGACCGAGAGCGTCTCACCCAGGAGACGATGAAGCTCTACAAGGAGACAGGCACCAATCCGTTGGCGTCGTGCCTCCCCCTGATCCTCCAGATGCCGATCTTCCTGGCGCTCTTCCGAACGCTCGACCAGGCAGCCAAGCACAAGCAGGTCGGCTTTCTCACCGACGATCACGTGGGCAGCGACCCCGAATCCCTGAGCGAGAGCGTCATCTTCGGGCTGGCGCAGATCTCAGATGCATTTCTGAGCACTGGCGTCGACCTTTCGACTCAGATAACCACGGCGGGCCTGGTGGTGCTCATGACGATCACCACCTTCACCACGCAGCGTCAACTGATGCGCAAGAACATGCCCGAGTCGGCCCTCACCGGGCAGTACGCGCAGCAACAGAAGATCCTGTTGTATGTGTTGCCGGTCGTCTTCGCTGTGGGCGGCATTTTCTTCCCCGTGGGGGTGCTGCTCTATTGGTCGACCTCTAACCTGTGGACGATGGGTCAGCAGTTCTATGTCATTCGCAACAACCCCACGCCGGGCACTCCCGCGTTCGACGCCAAGACGGCGCGTGACGCGGCCAAACACGGTGGTCGGGGCGCAACAGCCGTCACCGATGTCATCGCCATGGAGTCCGAGGACCTGAAACCGAAGGCAGCGCCTCGGGTGCAACCCAAGAAGCAGACGCGCAGTCAACGCAAGGGTGGCAAGCGCGGGACTCGTCCCGCCCTCCCCGAATGAACGCCCGTTGCCCACATCCTTGCCACGTAATCCAGTCACGTTGGAGAGTCCATGATCGAGAACACGAACGCCGAGACAATAGCCCTGGAACCAGACGAGGCGGCAACGCAAGCACCCGGCCCCGCTGCCACGGCTGCTTCGCCGGCCGAGCCGTTAGCCGACCGGGTCAAGCGGCTGGAATCGGAAGGTGACGTCGCCGCCGACTACTTGGAGGAGCTGCTCGACATCGCCGATCTTGACGGTGACCTCGACATGGATGTGGAAGGGGACCGAGCTGCAGTATCCATTGTGGGCGACGGCCTGGACCCACTAGTTGGCCCGGACGGAATGGTCTTGGAGGCGTTGCAAGAGCTCACTCGGCTGGCGGTCTATCGAGACACCGGCGAGCGCTCACGGTTGATGCTCGACATCGGTGGGTATCGCGCAGGTGTTCGCGAGAATCTGGTCAAACTGGCTCGGGATGCCATCGCGGACGTGCGCGACGAAGGCGAGGCGGTCAAACTGGCACCCATGACTCCCTTCGAGCGCAAGATCGTCCACGACGAGGTCGCTGCCGCCAGGCTGAGCAGTGAGTCCGAAGGCGTCGAACCCTCCCGCTGTGTCGTGATTCTGCCGTCCACCTGACCAGCCGTGACCGTGGCGGGAACGCACTCGGATGAGCGATGTTTCACGTGAAACAGGGGCCTTGGTCCATCGCCTGTTCCCGTTCCGCGTCGATGAGACATACCGCTATGTCGACATACTGAAGTCCACCGCCGTTGAACGTGGTTTGATCGGCCCTCGAGAAGCGCCTCGAATCTGGCACCGCCACGTCTTCAACTGCGCCGTGTTGGCTCCGCTCTTCGCTGCGGATGCAACCGTGGCCGATGTGGGCTCTGGTGCCGGATTCCCCGGTCTAGTCCTGGCCCTCAGTCGCCCAGATCTCCGACTAACCCTCATCGAGCCGCTCCGCCGGCGAGCGGTGTTCCTTGCTGAGGTCATCGATGAGCTGGGCTTGGCCTCCGTGGACGTCAAGCGGGCTCGGGCGGAGGAGCTGCACGGAGTAGTCCAATTCGACGCTGTCACGGCACGTGCGGTTGCTCCGCTGGCTCGTCTGGCTCAGTGGACGTTGCCATTATGCCGGCCCGGTGGAGAACTGGTGGCAATGAAAGGAATGGGGGCGCGAGACGAGCTCGAGGCAGCCATGCCGCTGCTGCGGAGACTTTCTGCGAGTGACGCCCGCATTGAGCAGTATGGCGAAGGCGTGGTGTCGCCTCCGACGACCGTGCTGCGGATACGGTCGAGAGGCCAGCATGCAGGTGCCAGCTAGAGATAGGGAGAGGGAATGACGTCAGCGCCGCCACGATCAGGTGCCCTGGGCTGGCCGGAGACGGTTGCCGGAGCCGTCGTCGGCCTGGGGTGGCCGGATGTTTCACGTGCAACAGAGCGGGACCATGGCTGCGAGAACTCGGAGGAGCCTGTGCACGGCCCGCAATCCCTTCTTACCCAAGCGCCATCCCGCGAGGTTGCGGTCACGACAGGGCCGCCCCCACGTCGACAACTCCCTTCTCCGCCCAAGACCAGAGTCATGGTGGTGGCAAACCAGAAGGGCGGAGTCGGCAAGACCACCACGACCGTGAACATTGCCGCTGCGCTCGCTCAGCATGGCCTGCGTGTGCTCGTGGTGGATCTCGATCCGCAGGGCAATGCGTCCACGGCACTGTCGATTAAGCATGACGAGGGGTTTCCGAGCGCCTACGAGGTGTTGATCGAGGGAGCTGACATGGCCCATGTCCGCGCCGAGTGCCCTGACGTTCCTGGCCTTTTTGTCGTTCCCGCCACGATCGACCTCTCGGGCGCAGAGATCGAGCTCGTGTCAATGGTGGCGCGAGAGAATCGCCTACGCAGATCCCTCGACGCCCACTTGGCGGCTACTGAACAGGCCGGCGACCGTTACGACTACGTGTTCGTCGACTGTCCACCTTCGTTGGGTCTCCTGACCGTCAACGCACTGACCGCCGGTCGTGAGATGTTGATTCCGATCCAGTGCGAGTACTACGCGCTGGAAGGATTGAGTCAGCTGATGCGCACTCTCGAGCAGATCCGCGAACACCTCAACCCAGATCTCGAGGTAGGGGCCATTCTGCTGACTATGTTTGACGCGCGCACTCGACTGGCGGCTCAGGTGGCAGCGGAGGTCCGGCAACATTTCGGAGCGCAGGTCCTGACCACCGTGATTCCTCGAACTGTGCGAATCTCTGAGGCACCCAGTTATGGGCAGACAGTGCTGACCTACGATCCTGGCTCGCCTGGCGCGTTGGCCTACCTGGAAGCGGCGACAGAGTTGACACATCAAGGGGAGGGAACGCGATGAACGCACCCCGGAGAGGGTTGGGACGGGGGCTCGGCGCACTAATCCCCACCGGACCAGCCACGTCCCCCACCAATGGCGAGGTCACGCCGGGATCCGATACCCCCCCTCCACCCGCCGGTCACATAGAACTCGCAT
>JACCXO010000121.1 GCA_013696975.1 Nocardioidaceae bacterium
ATCGAGCGGGCCCACATGGAGGAGGACACCGGCAAGTCCCTGCACAGAGGTGGTTCGACCGGTCGTATCCACGGCGCCGACTATTCCCTGGTCGACTACAACCGGGCCGGCATCCCGCTCATCGAGGTGGTCACCAAGCCCATCGAGGGTGTCGGCGTCAAGGCTCCAGCCGTCGCTCGCGCCTACGTCGCTCATCTTCGCGACCTGCTGAACGGGCTTGGCGTGTCCGACGTACGCATGGACCAGGGCTCGCTAAGGTGCGACGTCAACCTCTCGCTGCGGCCCTTCCCCAGCGCGCCGCTCGGCACCCGCAGTGAGACCAAGAACGTCAACTCGCTTCGCTCGGTCGAGCGGGCAGTGCGATACGAGACCTCGCGGCAGGCGGCTCTGCTCGTCGCCGGTGGCTCGGTCGTGCAGGAGACCCGGCACTGGCACGAGGACACGGGGGTCACGACCCCTGGTCGCAGCAAGGAGCAGGCTGAGGACTACCGCTACTTTCCCGAGCCGGACCTGGTGCCGATCGCCCCGGATCACGCGTGGATCGAGGAGCTTCGCTCCACCCTCCCGGAGCCGCCGAGTCTGCAACGTGCCCGCCTGCAAGCCGAATGGGGCTTCGCGGAGCTCGAGATGCGCGACGTGGTGGGTGCCGGTGCGGTTGACCTGATCGAGCACACGGTCACAGCCGGCGCCAGCCCGGCGGCGGCCAAGAAGTGGTGGCTTTCTGAGCTGGCTCGGCGCGCCAACGACTCGGGGGTCGCCCTGCACGATCTCGCGATCACCCCTGAGCAGGTCGCCGAGGTCCAGGCGTTGGTCGACGCCGGCCGGGTCAACGACAAGCTGGCTCGGCAGGTGCTCGACGGAGTGCTCGCGGGCGAGGGCTCGCCTGACCAGGTGGTGGCGGCACGTGGCCTCGAGGTCGTCTCCGACGAAGGCGCGTTGTCGGCAGCGGTCGACCGAGCGATCGTGGCCAACCCGGACGTGGCCGCGAAGATCCGCGATGGCAAGGCAGCGGCCGCGGGAGCACTGATCGGCGCGGTGATGAAGGAGATGCGTGGTCAGGCCGACGCTGGGCGGGTGCGTGAGCTGATCGTGTCGAAGCTGTCTTGATCACGCCGCCATGCTGGTAGTCCTGCCGTTCTCGCCGGACCACCTGTCCGACATACCCGATGGCTTTGACTTCGAGGTGGCCGACGCGACGGATCATTGGCCTGGTCGGGCCACTGAGGCGGAGTTCTACGTGCCCGCCTACCAGTTCTCGAACCGCGTCATCGAGGTGATCCCCAGCATGCGGCGACTCCAGGTCGTGCAGTCGCTGACCGCTGGTGTCGAGCACATCACCCCGCACCTTCGGCCTGGTGTGACGCTGTGCAACGCGGCAGGCGTGCATGACGCGGCCACCTCCGAGCTGGCCGTGGGCATGATGATCGGGGCGCAGCGGCGCCTCCCCGACCTGAGAGACGCCCAACGGGACCAGCGGTGGGACCTGCAGATGTCAAGGTCGCTTGCTGACTCCAGAGTGCTTGTCATCGGCGCGGGCAACATCGGCCACGCGATCGAGCGTCGACTCGCAGGCTTTGAGTGCGAGGTGATCCTGGTCGGCCGCACCGCACGCGATGGCGTGAGGGGTATGGCGGAGCTGCCGCACCTGCTGCCGTCCGCGGACATCGTGGTGCTGATCCTGCCGCTCACCAGCGAGACCCGAGGGCTCGTCGATCGGGACTTCTTGGCGCAGCTGGCCGACGGGGCCTTGGTGGTCAACGTGGCTCGCGGCCCGATCGTCGTCACTGCCGACCTGCTCCGGGAGCTCGAGACGGGGAGGCTGCGCGCGGCGCTGGACGTGACCGATCCCGAGCCGTTGCCTGCGGGCCATCCGCTTTGGGCAGTTCCCGGCGTCTTCCTCACGCCGCACGTGGGCGGCGCAGCTGCGTCTTTGTGGCCGCGTGCCTATCGGTTGGTGAGCGAACAGCTGCGGCGACTGGGCGCAGGCGATGAGTTTGTGAATGTCGTAGCCTTCAGTAAGACAGCTTAAGGGTTTTACCTTAAGTCTGCTAAGATTAGGCTTCAGCCTAAACATCGGAGCCGCCCGTGTATGTGATGACGCTGGACCAACGCGGCAGCAGTCGAAGCGAGGACATCGTGCCGAGCACGCTCCGGCAGCTGAACGCATGGGGCAAACGGGATGGTGTCGTGCTGAAGTTCGAGCGCACCGCGGGAGATGAGGTGCAGGGAACGCTGGATTCCCAGCAGGCGGTGGTGGACGTCGTGACGGCGACGGTCCGAACCGACGTGTGGAGGATCGGAATCGGCGTCGGCGATGTCGAGTTGCCACTGCCGCGCTCGACCAGGGCCGCTCGCGGAACCGCGTATGTGGCTGCTCGAGCCGCGATCGAGGCAGCGCGGACGTCACCGCAGCATCTCAGCGTTGTCGGCGCTCCCGGTTACGGTGACCTCGATATGTTGTCTTTCAACCGAGCTATCACGAACGCCGAATCGGCCTTGTGGCTGTTGACCGGCCTGCTGCGTCGACGCACCCGCGACGGGTGGCAGGTCGTCCGCCTGGCCGACACGGGGGTGACTCAGCGTGAGGTTGCCGAACAGCTAGGCGTCAGCGCCTCCGCGGTCAGCCAGCGTCTACGGCGTGCGGGTCATCTCGAGGAGCAGCGAGGTCGCGCGCTCGCCTCCGCCCTGCTGCACCTGGCTGAGGTTTCATGAGTGCTGTGGTCCTATGAGTGAGAGTGTCGTCGACTTCGTCGCCATCGCGGCGCTGGGTCTCGCTGCGATCGGCATCGGAGGCCCGCTCACGGTCGGGGTGTTTCGCTTCGTCGACCGTGCAGGGGACGGGGGCGACACCGAGGTCGACTCCGTCGAGGCAGCGGGGCAGTTGCTGCGCGGGGGTGCCTGGATCGGCTGCCTCGAGCGTGCTGCGGCCTTTGCAACGGTGGTCGCAGGATGGCCAGAGGGACTGGCCCTGATCATCGCCGTCAAGGGCCTCGGCCGCTATTCCGAGCTGCGTCACGTCGACACGGGAGCCGCCGAGCGATTCATCATCGGCACGTTGGTCAGCATGCTGTCCGCCTGCGCCTGTGCCGGTTTGGCACTGACATTTGTCGGTGGACTGTCCTAGATTCTTCTCAGGCCAGTTGCTCCGGTCGGACGACCTGGGAGAGAGCTGGCCGGAGACGCCCAACGGCGCCATCCGATTCCCGCCAGAAACCGAGACGTCGCTCGAACAGGTCTGGCAGCTGACCTGCTCACCCATCGAGCCTGACGTCGGTTATGCCGGCACGCAGCCCTCGGCACTGTTTCGCAGCGACGGCAGACGGTGGGAGCTCCTGGCAGGCCGCCAATTGGGGCATTCGAGCCTACTTCCTGCCCGACGAGTGGCCAGAGTTCGGCCAATGCGTGCACAAGGTCGCCAGTCACCCGCAGCGTCCCGAGCGCATGTACCTGCAGAACTACAACGGCGTGTATCGGACCGACGACGCGGGAACCCTATGGCAGTCGATCGCTGCTGGCTTGCCCTGTGATTTCGGCTTCCCGGCCGTCAACGACCCGCACGACCCTGAGTGCAGCTATCTGTTTCCCTTGGTTGCCGACGGTGAACGCATCCCGCCTGCTGGTCGAGCTGCCGTATGGCGATCTCGCGACGCCGGCGAGTCCTGGGAGGCTCTCGATCAGGTTTGCCAACCGAGGGCGCTTACACCGCCGTGATGCGCGACGCCATGTGCGCCGATGACTGCGATCCCACGGGCGTCTACTTCGGTTCACGGGACGGCAGCCTGTTTGCCAGCAATGACGCTGGGGAAGCCTGGCGGCAGATCGCCGCACACCTTCCTGACGTCCTGTGCGTGCGAGCGGCCGTCATCGCCGAGTGACGCGACCGCCCCATCGGCAAGCCGTCGCTGAGCCGTAGGGTTCCCGCATGGTAGATATCAAGCCGCGCAGTCGAGTTGTCACCGATGGACTAGAGGCAACCGCGTCACGCGGCATGCTCCGCGCCGTGGGCATGTCCGATGAGGACTTTCCCAAGCCACAGATCGGGGTGGCCTCGTCCTGGAACGAGATCACGCCATGCAACCTGTCGCTGGACCGGCTGGCCGAAGCGGTCAAGCAGGGCGTCCACGCCGGCGGTGGCTACCCGCTCGAGTTCGGCACCATCTCGGTCTCCGACGGCATCTCCATGGGCCATGAGGGCATGCACTACTCGCTGGTGTCTCGAGAAGTGATCGCCGACTCGGTCGAGACCGTGATGATGGCCGAACGACTCGATGGGTCGGTCTTGCTCGCCGGTTGCGACAAGAGCCTGCCGGGCATGCTGATGGCCGCGGCTCGGCTGGATCTGGCCAGCGTCTTCTTGTATGCCGGTTCGATCATGCCTGGCAGAGTCGGCGACAGGGACGTGACGATCATCGACGCCTTCGAGGCTGTGGGAGCTTGCCGGGCCGGGCTAATCAGCCGCGAACAGGTAACCGAGATCGAAAAGGCCATCTGCCCGGGCGAAGGCGCCTGTGGAGGAATGTATACCGCCAACACGATGGCGTCGGTCGCCGAGGCCATCGGCATGTCACTGCCCGGATCGGCCGCCCCGCCGGCCGTCGACCGCCGACGTGACGGTTTCGCGCACCGTTCAGGCGAGGCGGTGGTCGAGATGTTGCGACAAGGCATCACCGCGCGTCAGATCATGACCAAGGAGGCCTTCGAGAACGCCGTCGCCATCGTCATGGCGCTCGGCGGCTCCACCAACGCCGTACTCCATCTGCTCGCCATTGCGCACGAGGCTGAGGTCGACCTCAGCCTCGACGACTTCAACCGCATCGGCGACAAAGTCCCCCACCTGGGCAACCTCAAGCCGTTCGGCCGCTACGTCATGACCGATCTCGATCGGGTCGGTGGCATCCCCGTGGTGATGAAGGCCTTGCTTGACGCAGGACTGCTGCACGGCGAGTGCCTCACCGTCACCGGTAAGACCGTGGCCGAGAATCTCGAGGCGATCGGCCCGCCTGACGTCGACGGCAACATCATCCGTGAGCTCAACAAACCTCTCCACAAGACCGGCGGCCTCACCGTCCTGCGCGGTTCGCTCGCGCCGGAGGGCGCCGTCGTCAAGTCGGCTGGCTTCGACGACGACGTGATCGAAGGAACCGCGCGGGTATTCGACGGCGAACGCGCCGCCCTCGACGCCTTGACGGCTGGCGAGATCGTGGCCGGGGACGCCGTCGTGATCCGCTTCGAGGGGCCCAAGGGCGGACCGGGCATGCGTGAGATGCTCGCCATCACCGGCGCGATCAAAGGCTCAGGCCTCGGCAAGGGCGTGCTGCTGCTCACCGACGGACGGTTCTCCGGCGGCACCACCGGCCTCTGTGTCGGACACGTCGCACCCGAGGCGGTCGACGCTGGGCCGATCGCATTCGTCCGCGACGGCGACCGCATCCGACTCGATGTGGGCGAGCGGACGCTCGAGCTGTTGGTGGACGAGGCGACGCTCGCTGAGCGCCGCATCGATTGGGAGCCGATGCAGCCGAGACACACCAGTGGCGTGTTGGCCAAGTACCGCAAATTGGTCCAGTCGGCAGCGGTCGGAGCCGTCTGCGGCTGACGGCCCGCGACTTCTCTCAGCACTCGACGCCTCGATTGCAGCCAATTGTCCGGGGGGTGGCCTAAAGTCGAGCAATGCAGATCAAACGGGGACTTGGCACTCTGGCCGCCTGCACGGCGCTTGCCGCAGCAATCACTTCCGTCAGCATCAGCAGCGCGGGTTCTGAGCGCTCTTCGACCTCGGCTGGGACGACGCAGGCATCCGGCGCCTCTACCCTCGGCGGGTCTACCAAGCTCGCGGCGGGGTCTACCGAGCTCGCGACCGAATCCGCCCTCGCGCCATCGAGACCAGACGCCGGCCTCCTCCCGCGCAGTCGCAGAGTCTTTCCTGGCAAAGTCCTGGTCGCCTACTACGGAACGGCTCAGACGGGTGCGTTGGGGGTGCTCGGTGAGACCAACCCGAAGGCCATGACTAGGCGCCTGCGTGACGCGGCTCGTCCTTACGGCGCCGAGGGCAAAAAGGTCAAGATCGTCTATGAACTGATCGTGTCCGTGGCCGACGCCACGGCCGGCAGCGACGGTGACTACAGCCATCTGATCCCGAAGTCCTACGTGAAGAAGTACATCCGCGCGGCTAGGCGCCATCACGCCTATCTGGTGATGGACTTCCAACCCGGTAGGGCCAGCTTCTTGTCACAGGTCCGGCAGCTTCGCTGGGCGCTCAAGAAACCATTCGTCGGGGTCGCTCTCGACCCGGAGTGGCGGATGGGCCCGGGTGAGGTCCCCGGGCAGACCATCGGGTCGGTCAAGGCAGCTGAGGTCAATCGGGTGTCGAGATATGTCGCTCGCTTGACCCGCCACCAGCATCTCAGGCAGAAACTGTTTCTGCTGCACCAGTTCCGCACCGACATGGTTGAGCACATCGGTCGGGTGCGACGCCATAAGCAGCTCGCGATGGTGCAACACGCGGATGGATTCGGCACCCAAGGCCAAAAGCTCGACACCTACCGCGCGATCGCCAAGCCACGCGCCTTCCAGATGGGATTCAAGCTCTTCTACGACGAGGACACAGATCTTTTCCGGCCTCGCGAGGTGCTCAGGATCAGGCCTGAGGTGCGCTTCATCAGCTATCAGTGAGCCGGGAGCCCCGCTACCTTACGTCATCGCGGCAGTCCGCCGACCTCACCCCATGCGGCTCAGATAGCGAGACAGGTGTCCGTTAGCTGAGATGCGGAGCGGTCGAGCTTGACGCGTCGCGCCCGCTTCGGCGACCGTTGACCCGTGCAGCCGATTCTCCTCGTACCCCACGACGCGCCGGTGCGGTCACACTGACCGATAGCACCTGACACGTCGCCCCTCGAATGCCACCCGTGGCCGAGGGGTTTTTTTGTGGCATCACCCGGTCCGAGGCGATCGGACCACCCAGCAGCCACCAGGAAGGCCGTTATGACTGACAAGGTGACGGGAGCGCAGAGCCTCATCCGTGCGCTCGAGTGCGCCGGTGTGGACACCATATTCGGCATCCCGGGCGGGGCGATCCTGCCGGCATACGACCCGTTGTTCGACTCGACCCAGATCCGGCACATCCTGGTACGCCACGAGCAGGGGGCAGGACACGCCGCCTCGGGGTATGCCGCCGCCACCGGCAGAGTCGGTGTGTGTATGGCGACAAGCGGCCCCGGTGCCACCAACCTCGTCACGCCGATCGCCGACGCCCACATGGACTCGGTGCCCCTGGTGGCCATCACTGGTCAGGTCAACAGCGCCGCCATCGGGTCTGACGCCTTCCAAGAGGCTGACATCCGTGGCATCACGATGCCGATCACCAAACACAGCTACCTCATCACCGACGCCGACGACATCCCGCGCGCCATCGCGGAGGCCTTCTACATCGCCAGCACCGGTCGCCCGGGCCCCGTGCTCGTGGACATCTCCAAGGACGCTCTGCAAGCGCAGACAACCTTCGAGTATCCGACCTCCATCGCGCTGCCTGGCTATCGGCCGGTCACCCGACCGCACTCCAAACCGGTGCGTGAGGCGGCTCGGATGATTGCCGCGTCCGAGAGACCGGTGCTGTATGTCGGCGGGGGCGTCATCCGTGCCGAGGCGAGCGCTGAGCTGCTGGAGCTTGCTGAGCTGACCAGGATCCCCGTCGTCACGACCCTGATGGCGCGCGGAGCGTTCCCCGACAGCCACCGGTTGCATCTCGGGATGCCGGGCATGCACGGCACCGTGGCGGCCGTGGCGGCCCTTCAACGCAGCGATCTGCTGGTCTGCCTGGGCGCCCGCTTCGACGACCGCGTGACCGGCAAGCTCGACAGCTTCGCTCCCGACGCCAAGGTCATCCACGCAGACATCGACCCGGCTGAGATCGGCAAGAACCGGGTTGCGGACGTGCCCATCGTGGGTGACTGCCGGGAGGTCATCACGCAGCTTGTCGGCGCCGTCCAGGCGGAGTACGACGCTGGGCGAGGCGGCGACTCGGGCCCTTGGCTGGCGACCTGCCAGGGGTGGCGGGAGAAGTTCCCCCTCGGTTACGAGCGGCACGAAGACTCGCTTTCTCCGCAGTACGTCATCGAGCGGCTGGGCGCCATCGCGGGAACCGACGCGGTCTACGTCGCGGGGGTCGGGCAGCATCAGATGTGGGCCGCCCACTTCGTCAAGTACGAGCACCCTCGCAGCTGGCTCAACTCCGGTGGCCTAGGCACGATGGGCTACGCGGTGCCTGCCGCCATGGGCGCCAAGGCAGCGTTACCCGACAAGACCGTCTGGGCCATCGACGGCGACGGTTGTTTCCAGATGACCAATCAGGAGCTGGCCACGTGTGCCCTCAACGGCATACCGATCAAGGTGGCAGTGATCAACAACTCGAGTCTGGGCATGGTGCGGCAGTGGCAGACGCTCTTCTACGAGGGTCGTTATTCCCACACCGACCTGCACTCGGCTCGCGTCCCCGACTTCGTCAAGCTGGCCGAGGCGCTGGGCTGCGTGGGACTGCGGTGCGACTCGGCCGAAGACGTCGACGGCATCATCGCCAAGGCGATGGAAATCAACGATGCTCCTGTCGTGGTCGACTTCATAGTCAACCGCGACGCGATGGTGTGGCCCATGGTGGTGGCCGGGCTGAGCAACGACGCGATCCAGATCGCCAGAGATCTCAAGCCGGACTTCGAGGAGGATGAGCTATGACCACCTCCACGCTCTCGGTCCTGGTCCAGGACAAACCAGGGGTCTTGGCGAGAGTGGCAGCGCTGTTCTCTCGTCGTGGCTACAACATCGAGTCCTTGGCTGTCGGCCCCACCGAACATCCCGAGATCTCGCGTATGACGATCACGGTCAACCTCGAGGACCAACCCCTCGAGCAGGTGACGAAGCAGCTCAACAAGCTGGTCGAAGTATTGAAGATCGTTGAGCTCGACGGGTCGGGCGCGGTCGAGCGTGAGCTCGCCCTGGTCAAGGTCAAGGCAGACGCAGCGACGCGCAGCCACGTGCTCGAGACTGTCCAGCTCTTCCGGGCGAAGGTCGTCGATGTCGCGGTCGACGCGGTCACCATCGAGGTGACGGGCGATCGCGGCAAGCTCGAGGCGATGCTGCGGGTGCTAGAACCCTTTGGTATCCGTGAGCTGGTGCAGTCGGGCATGGTTGCCATCAACCGAGGGGGGCGCTCGATTACCGACCGGCACGCAAAACCCCCTGCGCCTATCTCGATCGCCGAGGCCGGGTGACGATCAGCGGGCCGCTCCGCGTTTCCATCGCTTCACGCGCCACCCACACATTGCAAGGAGATTCACCGACTATGGCAGACATGTTTTACGACGACGACGCCGACCTGAGCGTGATCCAAGACCGCAACGTCGCCATCTTGGGCTACGGCAGCCAGGGCCACGCTCATGCCTTGTCGCTGCGCGACTCAGGCGTAGACGTGCGCGTCGGTCTCCCGGAGGGCTCCAAGAGCCGCGCGAAGGCTGAGGCGGAAGGGCTGCGTGTCACCTCGCCGTACGAGGCATGCGAAGAAGCCGACCTGACCATGGTGCTGGCGCCTGACCACGTCCAGCGAACTCTGTACACCGAAGCCATCGAGCCAAACCTGGTCGGCGGTGACGCGCTCTTCTTCAGCCACGGCTTCAACATCCGCTTCGGCTACATCGTGCCGCCGGCGGGTGTCGACGTGGCGATGGTCGCTCCCAAGGGCCCTGGACACCTCGTGCGGCGAGAGTTCAGCGAAGGTCGTGGCGTCCCGGTCCTCGTCGCGGTCGAGCAGGATGCATCAGGCAGGGGTTGGGAGCTGGCACTGTCCTACGCAAAGGCGCTCGGCGGCCTCCGCGCGGGAGGGATCAAGACGACGTTCACCGAAGAGACGGAGACAGACCTGTTCGGTGAACAGGCTGTGCTGTGTGGCGGCGCCTCCGCGCTCATCCAGGCCGGCTTCGAGACGCTGGTCGAGGCCGGCTACCAACCCGAGGTCGCCTACTTCGAGTGTCTCCACGAGTTGAAGCTCATCGTCGATCTGATGTATGAAGGCGGCATCGCCAAACAGCGTTGGTCGGTCTCCGACACGGCCGAGTACGGCGACTACACCTCCGGCCCCTACATCATCGACGCGTCGGTGAAGGCCCGCATGCACAATGTGCTCACCAACATCCAAAGTGGCAAGTGGGCCGAGGAGTTCATCGTCGACCAGGACGCGGGCGCACCCGAGTTCAACCAGTTTCGTGAGCGGAGCCAAGCTCATCCGATCGAGACCACGGGACGCGAGCTCCGCACGTTGATGAGCTGGGTCAAGTCGCAGGACGACGACTACACCGAGGGCAGCGCCGCGCGCTGATCCGTCGCACCGACAATCCGAAGCTCAGCTCACAGCGATGGTTTGGACGCGGGGTTCCGTCCGTTCGCTTGAGGACAGCTGCCGCACCTGTCTGCTGACTGAGCGGTTTAGGATGAGATTGCGACCTGTGGCAAGCGAGGAGTGATAATGGATCGGTGTCCGCGCTGTGGGGCAGGCGTTGCGACCCAGGCTGTGCAGTGCCC
>JACCXO010000138.1 GCA_013696975.1 Nocardioidaceae bacterium
GCTGTCGGCTCCGGTCACGATGGCGCGGCGCCCCTCGAGGCGCCCCGATCCGACGTACGACTCCTCGCCATGGTCGGGCTTGGGCCGCATCTCCTGCGCCAGGCCGGGCACTGGTTGCTCCTGCTCCGGCTGAGGCGGCTGCGGGTACTGCGTGCGGGGGTCCTGCGGTGTGGTCTGGTCGCTGGTCACGGCTCCACCTTCGGGGTAGGTCTGAGGGCTGTGGCCTTGTACCCAGCGGCGACCATGTGAGTCACCTACGAGCGGCGGGCGGCGAAGTACTGGTGGCTGAACCATCAAGCTCACGAAAGGCGGTCGAGGACTGCAGTGACGACCGGCTCGGCGCGCTCCACGTGGGTGCGGAGACTGCCCGTCAACCGGTCGCGCGCTGTGAACCAGCCAGTCGTGCCTAGTCGATAGAGCAGAGCACGGACCAAAAACTGGTCCCAGTCGTCGCTGTCCTGCCAGTCGTCGAACAGAGTCAGCGGGGCTCCCCGAAACGTCACTGCGTCAGTGGCCGCGATCGCGTTGGCAGTGCCCGCTGGTCGGACGTACGGCGGCCAGTCAATTACGGCGAGGGGCAGGCCGGTCTCCACCAGCACATTCGGGAGTATGTCGCCGTGGATGACGTGACTAGCGGCCAGCACCGGCTCTGTCACATCCCGAAGCCGTCCTATGAGGGACAGCGCCCGCCGATCCCCCTGCGGAGGCACGCCTTCCCAGGCGACGCGATCGCCGAACGCCCACGGGTCGTCACGGTGATCCACGAACGACGGAGGCGTCAAGGTCGACGCGACCAGATGGAATGCGTCGCTCGCACGCTTTACCAGCGCGACTTCCTCAAGAAGTACGGCATCGCGACCGGCGAGGAAGATGTGGGCCCCCCAGCCATACGCCGTCCATCCGCCCTCAGCTGACTTCACCGGCTGAGGGACTCGAATCAGGTCGTGGTCAGGCCAAGCGCTGTACACGTCACACACCCAGGCGTGCTCTGGTGCATAGCCCACCGGTTTGAGGACGAGTCGACCGTCGCTCCACGCAACGCCCTGCCCGCCGGGCAAGGGTCGAAGGTCGGCGTCGGCAACCGAGAACGCGCGCAATACTGCTGGCCCCGGGGCTCGCATCCCCGTGCGTCAGTACGCGGGTTGTGACGGGTCGATCTGGTTGACCCAGGCAGTCACGCCACCACCGACGTGCACCGAGTCTGAGAAGCCGGCACCCTTCAAGACCGCCAGGCACTCAGCCGACCGGACCCCGCTCTTGCAGTGCAGCACCACTTGGCTGTCCTGCGACAGCCGCTCGAGCGCGCCCCCGTTGAGGAAGTCGCCCTTGGGGATCAGCACGGAGCCAGGGATCTGGTTGATCTCGTACTCGTTGGGTTCGCGTACGTCGACCAACACGAAGTCGCGTTCCCCCGAGTCACGCTCCTTCAACCAGTGCGACAGCGTGGTGACGCTGATCGTGGAGTCAGCGGCAGCGTCGGCCGCCTCGTCGCTGACGGCGCCACAGAACGCTTGGTAGTCGATGAGCTCGGTGACCGTGGGGTTGTCACCGCAGATCGCGCAGTTGGGGTCCTTGCGTACGGCGAGCTTGCGGTACTCCATCTCCAGCGCGTCATAGATCATCAGCTTGCCCAGCAAGGGTTCGCCGATCCCGGCCAAGAGCTTGATCGCCTCGTTGACCTGGATGGAACCGATCGACGCGCAGAGCACACCGAGCACGCCACCCTCGGCACACGAGGGCACCATGCCGGGTGGGGGAGGTTCGGGGTAGAGGCAGCGGTAGCAGGGGCCGTGCTCGGCCCAGAACACCGAGGCTTGACCATCGAAGCGGTAGATAGAACCCCACACATAGGGCTTGCCGAGGAGGACAGCCGCGTCGTTGACCAGATAGCGGGTGGCGAAGTTGTCGGTGCCGTCGACGATGAGGTCGTAGTCGGCGAAGATGCTCATGACGTTGTCGTTGTCGAGTCGCTCGTTGTGCACCACCACGTTGACGAGGGGGTTGATCTCCCTGATCGAGTCGCGAGCGGACTCGGCCTTGGGCCGGCCGACGTCGCTTTGGCCGTGGATCACCTGGCGCTGCAGATTCGACTCATCCACCTCGTCGAACTCGACGATGCCGAGGGTGCCGACTCCCGCCGCGGCGAGATAGAGCAGGGCGGGGCTGCCTAGGCCACCAGCCCCGATGACCAGCACCTTCGCGTTCTTGAGGCGCCGTTGTCCCGTCATACCGACGTCGGGGATGATGAGGTGGCGGCTGTAGCGGCGTACCTCGTCGATGGTCAGCTCGGCGGCTGGCTCTACCAGCGGGGGCAAAGACACGGGAAGTCTCCTCGTCGAGAGATGGTGCAAGACAGGGGCGGCGACTCGGATGCGCCGCACAGCGGACTACAACTCATCCGGTGCCGTCGATGTTCCGCCTTTAGGGTTTGCGGATGGCGAGCGGCGGCAAGGCGAGCAAGGTGACAGTCGAGGTGGCTGGGCGGTCCCTGACGTTGAGCAACCTCGACAAGGTGCTGTATCCCGAAGCGGGCTTCACGAAAGGTGAGGTGATCGACTACTACGCAGCCGTCGCGGAGACGCTGCTCCCCCACCTCGAAGACCGCCCACTGACGCGCAAGCGATGGCCCGACGGCACCGGCTCCGGCTCGTTCTTCGAGAAGAACAAGCCTCGGGGCACTCCCGACTGGGTGCGCACGACGTTCATGCCCGAACACGGCGACGACGGTGTGGACTATGTGGTCGCGGAATCGCTGGCGACACTCGTGTGGCTTGCCAACCTCGCCGCCCTCGAGCTGCACGTGCCGCAGTGGCGCGTCGACGATGCCGGTGAGCCGCTGCCGGCGGATCTGCTCGTCATCGACCTCGACCCCGGCCCACCCGCTGACATCATCGACTGCTGCAACGTCGCCCTGGCGATGCGGCAGCTGCTCGAGGCTGACGGCCTGGCCGCGTTCCCGAAGACGTCGGGCAACAAGGGGGCTCAGCTCTATGTGCCCGTCGAGCCTACCTCGTCGCAGCGCACATCGGCATACGCCAAGCAGCTCGCGGACCAGCTGGCAGCCGCCTTGCCTGACCTGGTGCTGTCGACGATGGACCGCGCCGCACGCAAGGGCAAGGTCTTCGTCGACTGGAGCCAGAACAACGCGGCCAAGACCACCGTCGCCCCCTATTCTCTGCGGGGCATCGAACGCCCGACGGTTTCCACACCGCTCACCTGGGAAGAGGTCGCCGAGGCGACCGAGGCGGCTGACTTGCGCTTCGAGGCCGCGGACGTCGTACGGCGAATCGACGAACTGGGCGATCTCCTCGCCGACATGCCCAGCTCGACCGCCCCCTTGCCATGACCCCCGGCGACCGACCGACCGCCCCTTGCCACCGCCTGCCTTTGGTGCGCCCTGGGACCGCCTTGAGGCTGCGGCTACGCTGACGCCATCCCTATCTGCCAAGGCAGCGTGTGCTGCTATCGGTACGACGTAGGCCCGCAACGACCTGCCTGACCAAGATGACCTGAGAGGACTCCCCGTGGAGGTCAAGATCGGCATGAGTCACGTCAACCGCGAGATCACCCTCGAATCCACCCTCACCGCTGAAGAGGTGCACAACGCAGTGGACGAGGCCCTCAAGAGCGACGGCGGCTTGCTGGTGCTGAGCGACAACAAGGGTCGCACCGTCTACGTGCCAACCCAGAAGCTCGGCTACGTCGAGATCTCCGGTGAGACCGGCCGCAAAGTCGGCTTCGGCGCCAAGCCCTGACCTCTGTTGCGTCGAAAAAGCACCTAGGCCTGCAGACCCAGACGAGTCATCCGGTCGGTGTGGGTCTCGCTGAGGCGGGCGAACATTCGGGCGATGGCGGCCAGGTCCATGCCAGGGCGGTCGACCCCGCCGACAAGCAACGCCGACAACGCGTCTCGCTCGGCGGCTACGCGTTGGGCCTGGCTCAACGCCTCCCCCATCAGGCGCCGAGCCCACAAAGCCAGCCGGCCGGCGATCCGCGGGTTGGCCTCGATGGCCGCCCTCACACGGTCGACCACGAACTCGGACTGACCGGTGTCATCGAGCGTGGTGAGGATGAGGTCGCGGGTGTCAGTGTCGAGGTAGGCGGCGATCTCGCGATAGAAGTCAGCAGCCAGACCGTCTCCGACATACGCCTTGATCAGGCTTTCGAACCAGTCGGCCGGTGCCGTGTGCTCGTGGAAGGCGTCGACCGGGCGGTGGAACGGCTCCATGGCCGCGAACGGATCCGCCTCCAGGGCAACCAGCCGGTTTCTCAGCCGCTCGAAATGCGCGAACTCGGCCGCGGCCATCGAAGCGAGGGCGACCTTGTCCTCGAGCGTGGGCGCGTGAGCGGCGTCTTCGGTGAGGCGCTCGAACGCGCTCAGCTCCGAGTAGGCAAGCCCACCGAGCAGGTCGACGACCGCGACTCGGTAGGACGGGTCGGCGAGCGCCGAGGCGGCAGTCGCGGGAGCTGACAACGGGAAATCTGACAAGTTGTCGGTCATGCGGTGAAGAGTAACGACCAGCCTGGTAGGGCGACAGATACACTTCGCTTACACGGAGCCCGCTGCGATCACGCCGTTATTCCGTCGTCATCTCGCGGCAACCATCAACCGGGCGGCTCTATCGCCTAAGAATCGAGAATTGTCCTGTCTACATTCGCAGACCTCGGGGTCTTGCCGCAGATCGTCGAAGCGCTCCGCGCCGACGGCATCGTGGAAGCCTTCCCCATCCAAGAGATGACGTTGCCGATCGCCCTGATGGGCACAGACCTGATCGGGCAGGCACGCACCGGCACCGGCAAGACACTTGCCTTTGCCATCCCCATTCTCCAGCGCGTCATCGCACCTGCCGACATCGACTTCGACGAGCTCGTCGCACCCGGCAAACCACAAGCGCTGATCATCGCCCCGACCCGAGAGCTCGCCTTGCAGGTGTCGGGCGACCTCACCCTCGCTGGGAAGCTGCGTGGCACCCGCACGCTGACTGTTTACGGCGGTGTGCCCTACGAGCCGCAGCTCGATGCCCTCCAGTCAGGTGTCGACATCGTTGTGGGCACGCCTGGACGCCTCCTCGACCTCGCGTCCCGCAGAGCCCTCGACCTATCTCACGTCAAGGTGCTCGTGCTCGACGAGGCGGACGAGATGCTCGACCTCGGGTTCCTCCCTGACGTCGAGCGGCTGCTCGCCAAGACGCCCGAGCTGAGACAGACCATGCTGTTCTCGGCGACCATGCGCGGCGAAGTCGTCACCTTGGCCCGCACCCACATGCGGCACCCCATCAACGTCAGAGCCGAGTCCAGCACCGACACCCAGACGGTTCCGGCCACCGCTCAATTCGTGTACGTGGCCCACGACCTCGACAAGCCCGAGATCATCGCGCGTGTGATGCAGGCCGAGAACAGCGGCCGCTCCATCGTCTTCACCCGCACCAAGAGGCAGGCTCAGCGCATCGCCGAGGATCTGATGGAGCGCGGCTTCCCTGCGGCGCCTCTGCACGGCGACATGGCCCAGGTGGCCCGTGAACGAGCGCTCAAGAAGTTCCGCGAGGGCAAGATCCAGATTCTCGTGGCGACCGACGTGGCGGCCCGCGGAATCGATGTCGAGGCCGTCACCCACGTCATCAACTACACCTGCCCCGAGGACGAGAAGATGTACGTGCACCGCATCGGCCGCACCGGTCGCGCCGGCGCCACCGGCATTGCGATCACGTTCGTCGCCTGGGCCGATGTCACTCGCTGGAAGGTCATCAACAAGGCGCTCGATCTCCCGTATGACGAACCGGTGGAGACGTACTCGACCAGCGAGCACCTGTTCCACGACCAGGGAATCCCCGCCGGCACCATCGGCCGCCTGCCCGGAGCCGCCGCCACAGCCGTCGCTCCGAGTGCCAGCGCAAGGGCCACCAGCCGCCAGGGCGGTAGGTCCAGCCGAGGCGGCAGGCAGGATCGAAAGGCAGACAACGACTCAATGCGCAGAAACCGAGCGGCGACTTCGGAGCTACCCGTTGCCTCCGGTCGGGACGCCGCCGTCAGCGGTGGCACCAGCAGTCCTCGCAAGCGCCGAAGCCGCACTCGCAGTCGGGGCGGCCAGACGATCCCTGAGTCCAGTCAGCCGGCTACCCAGTCCGACGGCAGCTGACTCGAGAGCGTCAGGCTTTGACGATGACCGGCGTACCGACCTCGGAGAACTTCCACAGCGCCCGAGCATCGTTGATCCACTGCCGGATACAACCGGCTGACCGGGGACTCCCCAGCTGGTCGCGGGTCTGGGCCAGGCGTCCGTCCGGCCACTCGGGAACGTCGTGAAAACCGATCGCCGCGGTGTTGCCGTGGGAGAAGCGCACCATGTAGTTCATCGTCTCTCGCAGGTTGACGGCGACCGCGTGGCGCGACTTGGAGTAGACGTCATAGCGCCCGGGATCGAGCAGGCTCTCATCGCGGCCGCCTGACACCGGATAATGGCGAAGCACCTTGTTGTCACCACCCACAAGCCAGGTGTGCTGGTCACTGATGTCGTAGACGACGCGCTTGCCCTCACCGGACCTCGCCGGCAATGGGTAACCGTCGCGGCGGCCGTCGGGATCGACTCCGGGATCTCCTTCAGCGCCGCCCACTGCCGCTGGCTCGTCTTCGACCGTCAGCCAATCGTCGTCCGACCCTTCGGACTCGGAGTCCGCGTCAGCGTTCGAGGGCGGTTCGGCATTCACCACCGCCGCAGCCTCCTTGCCGGCAGCAGCAGTCGCCGACGACTGTGCGGTGACGCCGGGAATCACGCCGAGCGCCCCGCCGACAGCCAGGACCATGACCAACGCGGCTCCAGTTCCGGCGAGGAGCCGCCTCGGCTGCCGGTGTCCGTTGGGCGGTGGCGATCTGAAAGCTGGCACAGGCGCCAATTTAGAGCTACGGCGTCGCAATAACGTGGAGCATCACGCGCTCGGCGGCGACTATTTGCGCGTCGCGCACCCTGAATGACCCGCTCCGGGCGTCATGCCGCGTTTGCGAACAGGGCGAGGCTCAAGGATGCTTGCGCGGTGCCTCTCTCGATGATCACCGGCCCGACGGCCGGAATCGGCTATGCCTTCGCTCGAGCCTTAGCGGCGGAAGGTCACGACCTTGTGCTGGTCTCCCGCGACGAGGAACGGTTGCAGCAGGTCGCAGACGACCTCACGGCAACGTACGGCGTTGAGTGCGAGGTGCTGAGGGCGGACCTGAGTGATCTGGAGCACACGCGGCTCGTGGAGGCGCGCTTGCGCAAGGAGCCCTTCGACATACTCGTGAACAATGCGGGGTTCGGTGTGAACAAGCCGTTCCACGACAGCGACCTGGAGGCAGAGCAGGCGGCCCTTGACGTCATGGTGCGGGCCGTGATGCGCCTGACCCAGGCCAGTCTCGGCGAGATGCTGACTGCCGGCCGCGGTGACATCGTCAACGTCTCCAGCGTCGCCGGCTTCTTGCCGCGTGGCACCTACGGCGCCCACAAGGCCTGGGTGACCAGCTTCAGCGCCTGGGCCAACGTCCGGTATCGCCATCAGGGTCTGCGGGTGATGGCGCTGTGCCCCGGGTTCGTCCGGACGGAGTTCCACCAGCGCATGGACGCAGACATGAGCGACACCGCAGAGTGGATGTGGTTGGACGCGGAAGAAGTGGTGCGGACAGCCCTCAGTGACCTGCGCCGCGGCAAGGCGGTCTGCATCCCCAGCAGGCGCTACAAGGCCATCGTCGGCATCTCGCACCTGAGCCCTCGTGGCCTCACCGAACGCATCGCGAGGAGGAACCGATGAGTTCGGCAGGCAAAGCCGGCAGCTCCGACGACGTACGACGCGAGGACGTGCCGACCGACCGCGGTTCCTTCGCCGCCCTGACCTGCATGCCACACGACACGTCCCTGCCGCGCGGGAACGCGCTGTTGCTCCCGGGATACACCGGGTCGAAGGAAGACTTCGCCACACTGCTGCCTTTGTTGGCCGAGTCGGGCTGGTCGGCAGCGACCGTCGACCAGCGGGGGCAGTTCGAGACCCCCGCGTCGCCGGGTGACGACCTGACTCTCCACGGCTGGGCGGCTGATGCCGTCGCGGTGGCCGGGAGTCTGTTCGGCACGGATGAACGGGTGCATCTGGTCGGCCATTCCTTCGGAGGTCTCGTGGCGGCCGCTGCAGCCCTCGAGTTTCCCGAGCGGTGGGCAAGTCTCACGCTGCTGTGCTCAGGTCCGGGCGCCGTGCCAGCGCCTAAGCGCGACGAGCGATTGGCGATGGCCACGGCCCTGGAACGCGACGGTCTCGAGGCGGTCTTCAGTGCCCCGGAGCGTCCCGACGACGAGGCGGAGCAGTTTCTCCACCGCCGCTTCTTGTCGAGTTCGCCTGCGGCACTGATCGCGATGTGCCATGCGCTGGCCGAGACACCAGACCGCAGCAACGAGCTGGCGGCGCTCGACATGCCGGTCGCCGTGGTTCGCGGGGAGGCTGACGACGCCTGGCCGCACGACATCCAGAAGGCGTTCGCCGAAACGCTCGGCACCCGAGTGGTCGTCATACCCGATGCGGCACACTCGCCCGCGCTCGAGAACCCAACCGAGACGCGGGATGCACTCGCTCGAATCTGGCTGAGCTGATCTCAGTCCCATTGCTGTGGTGCCTGGCTCAGCCCGCCCGCGTCGCCTCTTCGAGCCCTGCCCAGGGGTCGCGTGGCTGGGCGACGGCAGCACCGGAGGGGCAGGACCGGTTGTAGTCGCACCAGCCGCACCTGCCGCCCACGGTCGCCGGATACATCGCGTCGGCCTCGGCGGCGCTGACCCCAGCTCGGTAGCGCTCGTCCAGGTCGGCGATCTCGGCCGAAAGCGAGTCAGCGCGGCCCACCTGCCGAGCCAAGCCCTCGTCGGTGTGCTCCCATACCAGCACCTCACCTGTCGGCAGATGATGCAGCTCGACTCGGCGGCAGCGGCGGCGCAGGGTCCGTTCGGCGGCAGCGGCGTAGACGGCCAACGCGA
>JACCXO010000016.1 GCA_013696975.1 Nocardioidaceae bacterium
GTCACGCAGCACACATCACTGAAGTCTCAGTGGCGATCCATGCCTCAGCCATACCTCTTCAGCGCTCGGGAATGACGCTTGCGTCCCTCGCCGTTCGGTGCTCAACGAGCCACAGACCGAGGCGACCTTGACTGCCTCCTCGGCGTCAGCTCCGGCTGCGACCGCGTAGGAGAAACCGCCCAGGAAGGCATCGCCTGCGCCCGTGGTGTCACTTGGAGTCACGCTGAGCGCGGCCACGTGCTGCACTGCGTCGCCTGATGGAAAAGCCGCTCCGTGTTCACCCAAGGTCACGAGGAGTCTCCCTCTGAATTCAGCAGCCGCCCGGAGGATTGCGCCCTCCTCTGGTGGGAGGCCGAAGAGCAGCTCAAACTCGCTCTCATTGGGCACCATCCAGTCCGCAAGGGCCAATATGTCGTCGTGTATGGGGCTGGCCGGAGCGGGGTTGAGGACATTGACAGCACCCCATTGCCGCCCGAACCGGAAGGCTTCGGCGATTGCGTCCTGAGGAACCTCGAGTTGGCACACCACGCAGTCAGCGCTGGGAATTTCCGCTAACTCGGTGCGGACGACTTCGGGCGTCACTGCCTCGTTGGCGCCTGGAATGATGATGATGCGGTTGGTTCCCGATGGCTCGACCCAGATTGGCGCAACCCCGGTGGAGACAGAGGCAATCGGGTCCCCGAGGCGAAGGCTGAGTCCTTGCTCAGCGAGGTTAGTTCGTGTGAGCTCACCAAAAAAATCAGCGCCCACGCGATTGACGAATATCACTTCAGCGCCCAGCCGAGCGGCCATGACCGCTTGATTAGCACCCTTTCCACCGAAACCCAGACGGAACTCGTTTCCCCGTAGCGTCTGGCCTGGGCCAGGCAGGACATCGGCGTAGGCGACGAGATCGATCATCGTCGATCCAACTACCACGATTCGCGGACGTCGGATCACCATCAGGTATCAGACCCTGCGAGCCACCGGAGCAACTGATCCCAAAAGGCGCCGTACCACTCCCATGCCATGAAATCCGGGCTGCCCCAATGGGGGGAGCAGTCGGAGGCGAATGCTCCAGATCTCCCGTTGCCCCGTGGCCATACGGCCAGGAACGGGTCGTCTTCCACGGTTAACAGCACACTGGCGCCGGATTTCGCGATTAGCCGGTTGTAGCCCAGAAAGTATGGCCACGGTCCCGATAGTCCGCTCAAAACCGGGTGCTCGCTTTTCTCTACGCGTGGATGTACTCCCTCCGGCCGTTCGGCTCGGTCGTCGTAGCCATGTACTTCCACCGGCAGGCACTGCTCAACAGGCGTCGCGTGGTATCGGCCTTTGGCTTCGAAGCCAGCAAAAGACATGTAACCGCCGATCATGAGAAATCCTCCGCCTGAGCGAACCCAGTCGTCGATAACGGCGAGCCGGTTGGGTGTGCGTTCGCCGCGCACGAACGTGTCGGGGTGCAGTAGGAGAGTGTCGGCTCCGATGTCGCTGAGTATCAGGACGTCGTAAAGCTGCAGCTCTTCAACGGTCGTGGGGAAGGTCTCCGTCGCAAGATGATTCGGGATGTGGTCAACATCCCACCCTTTCGCTTCCAATGCGGCTACGAACTCGTGGCTACCGACCTCATATCCGCCTGTGGTGTAGGCGGAGAAGCCCTTCTGGTGGATGCCGTATGTGAGCCAGGTTTCTCCAGCGAGGAGTACGCGGCCGCGATGGGTGGACATGAGGGGCTCCCTAGAGTCGGATGCGAGGATCGGCTGCGGCTTGGGCGAGGTCGACGAGCGAGTTGACGACGACGTAGCCCGCCCCCACAACGAGTGTGACTCCGGCGATAGCGCGGAGATCGCCGAACGCGATGGACTGGTTCAGGTATAGACCGATGCCCGGCCAAGCGAAAATGGCTTCCACGATGACTACTCCTCCAAGTAGCAGACCGAGTTGGAGGCCCGCCATGGTCAACGGTGCGGATAAGGCGTTGCGCAGAGCGTGCCTCCAGAGAATCGACCTGGGTGCTAAGCCCTTCGCGTGCAACGTGCGGATGTAGTCAGCCCGGTAGACCTCAATCAGGGACGACCGCAGAACCCGACCGATTGCCACGGCGGGGACCAGTGCGAGCGCCATGGCCGGGAGGATCAGGTGTCGGACGGCATCCGCAAAGGCGTCTAGGCGGGCGCTGAGGAGAGAGTCCACTAGCAGGAGCCCGGTAGGACCCTGCGGTGCTGATGCCAAGCTGGTGCGGCCGGACAGCGGGAGCCACGAAAGTTTGAAATAGAAGACGTAGATGAGAATGAGCGCCAGCAGGAATGACGGCACCGAAGCGCCGCCTACGAACAGCAACCTCGCAGGAGCGGCGAAGCGGGAAGACACAACCGCCAGAATCCCTATCAGCAGCCCACCACCGACGGCCAAGAAAATGCTGAAGGAGGCAAGCTCGATGGTCGCAGGTAAGAATGCGCCGATGTCGTCGCGAACATCCCTTCCTGTGCGCAGCGACTCGCCGAAGCGACCCTGCACAGCTTGACCAAGGTAACTGGCGTACTGAGCTGGCAGTGGCTTGTCCAGCCCCAGGCGTTCGCGCTCCCGTGCGACCACCTCATCTGAGGCATTGACGCCGACACTCGCCCGAACGGGGTCGCCCGGCACGGCGGTCTGTAGCAGGAAAACGACCGTAACGAGCGCAAGAAGTACGCCCAGTGCTCCCACTGTCCGGACAAGGAGGAAACGAAGCATCCCCCTACCTAACGGCTTAGAGCAGCGAGATCAACCGTCCACGGGTACGCGGGAACGTGTCCGATGCCGGTCAGGTCGGTGCGTGCCACGACCACATCACTGACGTACGCGATCGGCACGACCGACCAGTCCGCAGTTGCCAGCTCCCCCGCTTCGGCGTATGCCTCCGCGGCAGCCTCAGGGTCCACCGTGACCAGCCCGCGGTCTAACGCGGCATCGACCTCCTGGTTGGAGTAGTTGAAGAAGTTGAGCGGCCCCTCCGTGTACCAGACGATGCGCCCCCAGGTGTCGGGGTGCGCCCCATCGGGTGCGGGTGTCGATACATAGATGTCGGCAGCATTCGCGACGTCCTCGCGGTATCCGAAGACCTCTGCGAGTTGCGCCTGACGTGGAACTCCCTCCACTCCTACCGCCGCCAAGCGTTGGCGCATGATGTCAGCAAGCCGGCGTTGGACGCCGCTGGAGTCAGGTGTGTACACGATATCGAGACTGATCTCCTCTTGCGACAAAGCGTCTTGTGCGGATTGATCTCCGGCTGCGTAGTCCACGGGCGCCAGCGATGGATCGAGGAGACCGGTCGGGTAGGCGTTTGTTGGGACGTCCGCTGTGTCGCCATAGACTTCCGCAACCAGGCTCGGGATATCGATCGCGCGCATGAGGGCTTCACGAGTCCCCACATCGGCCAGCGCCTCCTTGTTGTGGTTGAGATAGAGCGACGTCGTCCCAAGCGACGGGAACTCTTCGATGCTGAGGTCTTCGTCACCCTCAACGCTTGGGAGGTTCGACAACGGGAACCCGTGCGCTATCAGGTCGAGGTCTCCCCGCTCCAACGCAAGGATCTGGCTGGAGACGTCGGGTGTGATCGCTACCTCCACGGTCGAGAAGTATGGTTCGTCTCCCCAGTAACTGTCGTTGCGCTTCAGGGTGTACCCAGTTCCACGGGTGAACTGTTCGATGACGTAGGGGCCGCTACCTGCGGAGTTCTCGCCTAGGTACTCCTGAGCGAGGTCGTCCGCGTTCTCCTCGAGTACGGTCGGGTTGACCGCCTTCGGACTCCAGGCCGACGCCAGATAGTGAAGGAACGCGACGTCAGGTTCCTTCAGATTCACGATGAACGTCTGGGGATCTGGTGTCTCATAGCTGTCGACCCCGGCGAGCATGTACGACGGACCCTGCTCGACGGCAGTCCGCCGCTCGAAACTGGCTTCAATGGCCTCGCTGTCCAGCGGGGTGCCATCGGCGAAGGTCAGGTCATCGCGGAGCGTGAAGGAGAAAGTGAGTCCGTCCTCAGAAACCTCCCAAGATTCGGCGAGGTCACCCTCGATCTCGGTACCGCCGTCGGCGTATCGCAGTAGCCCTTCATAGACGGACTGCATGACTGCGAGGCCTTCGATGTCGTAGAAGATATCGGGATCGGCCGTGGTCATGTCGGCGAAGAACGCGATGTTGAGCGCTTCGTCTCCCTCGACCAGCTGATCCTGCTGCTGCTCACCTCCGCTGCACGCTGCGAGGAACAGCGGAACAATGAGCGAGACGATAACGCCGAACCGTACTTTGCTGGGCACGAGGCCTCCTAGGGTGGGCTTGTCAACCACGGTCGAACAGGTCGCGAATACCGTCACCCGCGAGGTTCGCGGCGACAGCAAGAATGAATACGGCGCATCCAGGCGCCAAAGGAATCCATGGGCTGGCGAAGAGGTAGTCCGCACCGCGGGCGGCCATGGCTCCAAGTTCCGGTGAAGGTGGCGGCGCACCAAGTCCCAAGAAAGACAGACCAGCCAAGGTCAGTACCAGAATCTGGACGTCCAAACTGGCCGCGACAATGATCGGGGGCAAGGCACCCGGCAGCAGGTGGCGAAACATCAGCCGCATCGGCGACACGCCGCTCAGCCGTGCCGCGTCCACGTGCGGACGGGCAGCCAACGCTCGGACCTCACCCCGGACGAGGCGCGCATACCACGGCCACCAGACCACCGCGATCCCGATCAAAGTATTGCGCAAGCTCGCACCGAGCGCGGCCGCTACCGCGATGGCCAGCACGGGTCCGGGCAGGGCAAGAAAGGCGTCAGTCAGGCGCATCAAGAGCGCGTCCACCCACCCGCCGCGGGCTCCAGCGACCAAGCCGGTCGCCCCACCGATGACGATGGCTGACGCGATCACAGCTACAGCGCTGAGCCAGCTCGTGCGCAGCCCAAACATCACCCTCGAAAAGACGTCCTGGCCAACGTCATCAGTGCCTAGCCAATGCTCCGGCGACGGGGCTTGGAAAGCCGGCGCAACGGAGATCACTGGGTCAAGCACAAAAAGGGGGGCCGCCAAAGATGTCGACAAGAGCAGCAGGAGCAAGACGAAACCCACGCGCTCGAGCACACCAACGTCCCGCAGCCGAGATCCCTCTCGTGTCCGGATCCGAGACAGGGTCCCAGAGCCGGGGGTGACTACTCCCCTCACGGGCACGTCGCCACCTCCGGCACCGAGGCAAGCAGTGTCTGCGTGTATGGGTTCGATGGCTGACTGATGACGGTGTCAGGTGTGCCCTCTTCGACGATTCGTCCCCGTGTCATCACGGTGATCCGATCGGCGACCAGTCGAGCGGCGGCGAGGTCGTGGGTCACGAACACCATGGCAAAGCCCAGTTCCCGGCGCAGGCGTCCGAGCAAGTTGAGGACGGTTGCGGCGAGCGAGGCGTCCAGCGCCGAGATCGGTTCGTCGCAAAGCAAGAGATCGGGCGGCTCAATAACTGCACGAGCCAAGGCCGCCCGCTGTCGTTGGCCACCGGAGAGCTGAAGTGCACGCACACGGGAGACTTCGCCTGGCAAGCCCAGGCGGGCGAGCGCCTCTAACACGCGCTCACGCCGTACCGTTGCTGGTAGATGGGCGACCCGCTCCTCAAGCTGTTGACCAACGGTCAGCCACGGCGTGAATGAAGATCCTGCGTCCTGAAACACCATCTGTGGCCGACGGCCGCCGCCCAAGTCCACTCGGCCCGATGTGGGTGCCTGCAATCCAGCAATGGCACGGAGCAGCGTCGTCTTGCCACTCCCGCTCTCGCCAACAAGCGCGACCGCCTCACCGGGTGCCACGGAGAGATCAATGTCGCTGAGCGCGTCAAACGGTTCACTGCGACGCAGACCACGCCGGCCCGGGAACCGAACGCTCAGTCGGTGGACTGTCACATTTCCGGCGCTGCGCCCCGACGCGGCTGCGACCCATGGAGTGGCGATGGTCGACAACGTACGAGCCACATCTTCGCCGGCTTGGAAGTGGCACGCGGCCAACCCTCCATGCTTTGAAACCACTGCCAGCGCCGGCCGTTGCTCTCGGCAAAGAACCGCGGCCGCTGGACATCGAGGTGCGAAGTTGCATCCCACGGGATCACTCGAAGGCTGAACGGGTTCACCTGCGATGACTGGCAACTGCGAATCACGATCTGCGTGCAGCCCAATGCGTGACGCCATCAGAGCGGCCGTGTATGGGTGCCCCGGATGGTCGAGGACGGCTCGAACTTGCCCAACCTCCGCAACCAGACCGCCGTACAAAACGCAGATTCGGTCGGCGACGGTCGAAGCCACCGCAAGGTCATGCGTCACCAGGAGAATCGCACAGCCGAATTCGTCACGCATCCGCCGGAACAGCGCCAGCACCTGTGCCTGCACTGTCACATCTAGCGCCGTGGTTGGCTCGTCTGCGATGACCAACTTTGGCCTCGCGGCGAGCGCGATGGCGAGCATGACACGTTGGCGTAGACCCCCGGACAACTCATGTGGAAAGTCGCGCAAGCGCCGCTGGGCATCCGGGATACCTACCGCCTCCAGCAGGCGTAGCGCCTCTGCGGTGCTGCCAGCCACCTCTTGGACTTGACGGCCGATGCGCATGGTGGGATCGAGCGACGTCATTGGATCCTGGAAAACCGCTCCCAGCGCGCGTCGACGCAGCCTGCGACGTGTCGACTCGTCTGCACCGTTGAGCTCGACGCCGTCGACCATCACGGTGCCCTCAGTTCGCGCCGTCTTGGGCAGCAACCCCAGCATCGACAAACCCAGCACAGTCTTACCGGAGCCCGACTCCCCGACCAGCCCGACGATCTCACCGGACTGGATCCGCAGATCCACTCCCCGCAACGCCTGCAGATTACGACCTTCGCGCCTGAACGCCACGTGCAGCCCCGCCACGTCCGCCACGGCCGATGACCGCGACGCAGTGCCCAGCGACGTGGCCAGTGGAGCCGGCGTCACTGTCTGCCGCGGGATCTCAGCCATGAGGAGTCAGACCATGACTGACTGGACGGGCCCGCCCACCGGCGGGCGCTGCGGACCGTCATAAGCGCGGAACGCTGCGATGATCTCGACGCTCGAGCGCAGCGCTCCTGTCTGGAGGTATTCCATGGCGTTGAGCGACGCGTCGTGCGCCGCCTGAGACGAGCCTCCGACGGCATCTGTCGCGACGCGAACGTGATAGTCGTGCTGGTGCGCGTCAACGAAGGTGTAGTGAACACAGACGTCGGTCAGCGCTCCGCACAAGACAAGCGTCTTGGCGTTGAGCCCTTTCAGCAAGATCTCCAGATCTGTGCCGAAGAACGCTGAATACCGCCTCTTGATGACGTGGTACTCGTCGGGCAGTGGCGTCAGTGTCGGCACCAACTCGGTGTCTGGGTCATCCTCGACGCAGTGCACGGCCTCCTGTCCATCAAGCTCTCGACCGAAGTCAGCGAGGGTCCGGCTGTGCCGTTCCTGAAGGAAAATCACCGGGATGCCCGCCTCTCGAGCAGCTGTCAGCATCGCCACACAGCCGTCTACCCGGCGCGCGAAGCCATCCATCTGCGGGACTGCGTAGTCCTCGTTGTAACCAGCCAGCTGGTTGTCAATAGAGATAAAGACCGGCTGGCCGACGATTAGATCGCTCATTGTTCGTCCATTCCTTATAGGAGGGAACCCGTCGAGACCCTCGTACTTGAGGCGAAACCGTGCGTGCCGCACCTGGGCGGCCCACACGAATCCCGCACAGTTAGATGCGCATCGAGGACGATGTGCTGCGCCTTCGCAGGCCCCTTGCCTTCGATCCGATTGCGCAGCAGTCGCATGGCGAGAACACCCTGCTCGACAGCCGGACGCGAGATCACGGAGAGCGGGGGGCTGAGCAACTCGGCAAGTTCGAGGTCGTCGAACCCAACAAATGACAGTTCGTCGGGAACCCGCACACCCATGTGGTGCAGTGCCCGGAGCACCCCCATCGACATGAGGTTGTTGGCTGAGAAGATGGCCGTCACAGCCAGCGGAAGGCCGAGCAGCCGAAGTGTCGCCTGATAACCACTCTCAAGTTTGAAGTCGCCCATCTGGATCAGCGCAGGATCCAACTCGACCCCTGCGGAATCCAAGGCCGCGATGAAACCTTCGTAGCGCTCGCGACCGGGCGTGGTATCGAGCGGGCCAGAGATGAGACCGATTCGTTCATGACCGAGGCGCACCAAGTGATCAGCAGCCTGTGTGGCGCCATCCTTTGAATCCACAAGTACGCAGTCGAGGTCTTCGCAGCCGCTGAGGCGACGGTCGAGAAGGACGATGGGCACGCCGGCACGCCGCAACTCTTCTGTATTGTCTGACGACTCCCGTGCCGGTACGAGGATGACGCCATCGACCCGCCCGATCAGTCCCCGTAACACGCTTCGTTCACGCTCGACGCTTTCGTCAGTGTTGCTGAGGAAGACGTTCAACTCGAGTTGGCGCGAGATGGATTCAACCCCCTTAGTGACGGCAGCAAAGAACGGATTGGAAACATCCGGCACTACCAGGCCGATCGACCGGGTCACCCCAGACTTGAGGCTGCGCGCCACCGCACTCGCACGAAAGTCGAGCGCCGCAATCGTGGCCTGGACGGCTGCAACCTCGCGAATCTTCTGACCGGCAAGGTGGCGCGACACCGTGGTCGTGGAGACGCCGGCCATTCTCGCCACGTCTCCGATGGTCGCCATAAGCGGCACTGTAGACGATTACTGGGATCGTTACCACTCTTACAGCTTCTCGGGTGATTGTCGATCTCTCCAGGGTGGGGTGCCGAGATCATTGCGGTGGTTCGCGATAAGCGGCTTCACTCACCTGAGCGGGCGCAACTAAGGTGCCGTGGTGACCTCGATGAACGGTGTGGCTGCCCTGACCCTTCCCGATGTCGACGAAGACTGGTCATCGTGGCTCGATGGGCGCTGCCAAGGGCAACTCGCCGAGGCGAGGCGACTGGTCGACGAGATGAACACTCACCCAGCGGCGGGCTCGACCGACATACTCTGCCGTTGGAATGACGTGAACGTCGCGTTGTCCAACGCTGCGTCAGTGGCCTCGCTGATCGCGCAGGTGCATCCCGACGACGCCGTCCGAGCAAAAGCCGAGGTGGCCGAGCAAGAGGCAGACCGATTCGCCACCGATCTCTCGCTCGACAAAGATCTGTACGACGTCTTGAGCGCCATCGACACCACGGCCCTTGGCGCAGACGCGCGCCGAGTGGTTGACCACGCCTTGCGTGATTTCAGGCGAGGAGGCGTCGACCGGGACGACGGCACCCGGGAGCGGCTGCGTGCAATCGCCGACCGGGAAACCGAGTTGCAACAGGAGTTCTCACGAAACATCCGCGAAGACGTTCGAAGCATCAGTGTCCATCGCAACCAGCTACAAGGACTGCCGGCGGACTTCGTCGAGGCCCATCCCGCCAGCGAGGACGGCCGCCACACCATCACCACCGACTATCCCGACGTCCGGCCTTTCCTCACCTTTGCCGAGGATGCGCAGGCACGTCGCGAGATCCACGTGCAGTTCCTGTCACGCGCCTGGCCCGCCAACGAGGTGATCCTGCAGGAGCTGCTGGCGCTACGAGCTGAACACGCCGCTTTGCTCAGCCACCGCGACTGGGCCGACTACGACGCCGAGATCAAGATGATCGGCAGCGGTTCTGCCATTGCCGACTTCATCGAACGCATCACCCAAGCCGCTGAGCGGTCGGGTTATCGCGACCGCGACATCTTGCTTGAACGCATGCGGCAGGACCAGCCCGACGCCACCGCGATTGACCGTGCCGACTCGACCTACTACGCCGAGCTGGTCCGCCGCGAGCGGTTCGACGTCGATGCCCAGGAGGTGCGCACCTACTTGGACTTCGCCAAGGTGCGCCAGGGTCTGCTGGATGTGACTGGCCGACTCTTCGGCGTGAGTTATGCCCACGTGGATGCGCCTGTATGGCACAGCGATGTGACGGCATACGACGTCCATCTCGAGGGTGACCTACTCGGGAGAATCTTTCTCGACCTGCACCCGCGCGAGGGCAAGTTCAAGCACGCTGCGCAGTTCACCTTGGTCTCTGGCGTCGCCGGTCGTCAGCTGCCTGAGGGTGCACTAGTCTGCAACTTCCCACGCGGCCTGATGGAGCACAGCGACGTCGTGACCCTGTTCCACGAGTTCGGGCACCTGCTGCATCACATCCTCGCCGGGCGCCATCAGTGGGTAACGTTCTCCGGCGTCGCCACCGAGTGGGACTTTGTCGAAGCCCCGTCACAGCTGCTCGAAGAATGGGCCTGGCACGCCGACGTGGTGCGCACCTTCGCCACCAACGCTGCGGGCGAGCCGATCCCCGCTGAGTTGGTTGCCAAGATGCGTGCGGCTCATGAGTTCGGAAAGGGCTACCTCGCGCGAACTCAGATGTTCTACGCGGCGGTGTCCTATCAAGTCCACACGCGCACCTTCGATGATCTCACCGAGGCCGAGCGGGAGCTCCAGTCGACATACGACGTCTTTCCGTTTGTCGAAGGGACCCACTTCCACGCATCATTCGGGCATCTAGGGGGTTACACGTCGGCGTACTACACGTACATGTGGAGTCTGGTCATCGCCAAGGACCTGCTCTCAGCCTTCGATGCGGGAGACCCGTTCGACGTGGCCATCGCCACGCGCTATCGCGAGACGATTCTTGCCGCCGGTGGCAGCCGTGACGCCGCCGACCTGGTGCAAGATTTCCTCGGTCGCCCGTACAACTTCGAAGCCTTCACGCGTTGGCTCGACGGCGAGGCTTAGACCGCTTAATGGGCGCCACTACCCATGAGGTCGTCATCGGCTGGGCGCCGCTGAGCTCACGCTGCTGCCCGGCAACCTTGGCTCCGGCGGGCGCGCCGCAAGCCGTCGACCGTCGCGGTCTGGCTTCCCGAGCCAAAAAAAATATCTCGCCTAAGAGCGGATGGGCTCGATGACCTGATCGCTCACGACCTTGAGGTCGGGCGACTCATGCTTGTCGTCCTTGACGACACCCTTCTCCCAGCACATGGACAAGGCTCGCCCATCGGTCTCTAGGGTGGCCAGGTTGTTGTCGAACCAAGGCCCCTCGATTGTGCGCCAGGCGAACGGTGGGTCGGGCACCTTCGCTGACCTGGCCAGCCAGTTGGCGAAACCGGAGCCAATGCTCTTGGAGGCGAAAGCTGTTGCGTGACGGACCACACGAGGCAACGGATTGCGAATAGGGGAGCAGACCGCCTGCAATATTCGACTCGGGCGCTCCTGACCCGAACCCACCTCGTCTCGATCCACCTCGGACACATAGGAGTTGTGCACATCGCCGGACAGGAACGTCACCGTCGACGGCGCGGATCCCCGTTTTCCGTCAGCCAACTCGCACACCATCTCGGCTACCTCCCGAAAGCCGTCCTGGAAGGCAGCCCAGTGCTCCAAGTCGATGGTGCGCCGCGCTTTCTCACCGAAGCCCATCAACCGCTTGCCCCAAGCGCCAGCTGCGACCGCTTCGTTCCATGCCTCGAGTTGATGCAACCCGGGTGACAGCAGATAGGGCAGTGAGGTACCGATGAAGACGTGGTCGACGTCGCCTCGCAGCTGCTGGTCAAGCCAGTCCATCTCCTTGTCATCGAGGATCGACCGCCTGTCGGTTTGCAGGATCCTTGCGGCCCGAGAGTCGACCACGATCAGTCGGCAGTTCCCGATCTCGCGGGCATAACTCCAGCGATAGCTGTCTGGTTGGGCATCGACGCGCTCCGCAAGTTTGTCCAGCACGGCACCCAAGTCTTCTGGTTCCCCGGAAGCTTGGGCGGCAACGATCTGTTGCCACACCTCGTCCTCGGCCCGGTCGGCCGGCGACAGGTTGCCGAGATGCTGATAGACCCAATAGGAAGCCAGACCCGCCACGATCCGGTCCAGCCACCACGACGTTGCATCCATTTCCCGCCGCCACTGGGTCGACGTGTTCCAGTCATCGCGAATGTCGTGATCGTCGAAGATCATCGCGCTGGGCAGGGTGGAGAGCAGCCACCTATTCGCCGGGTCCGTCCAGGCGAGCTTGTAAAGGTGGCAGTACTCCTCGTAGTCCTTGAGCTCTTCGCCTGGTCCTTCGTCGATGTCACGACGAGAGGCGATGAACTCCTGCATCGCGTCTGACGTCAAGTCGGCGTACACCTGGTCACCGAGGAAGACGACGAGGTCCGGCCACTTTTCGGTGTTCTTGACCATGTGCAGGGCGTAGGCACGCATCGCGTCCACTCCGTGTGAGCGGTTGCCTGCGTGGTCGTGAGGCACACTCGTGCGGCATGAGCCGAACGCCATCCGCAGCTTGCGCCTCGGCTCCAAGGTGGCGATCCGGCTCGGGGGAAAGGGGCTGTCCTTCGATGGCCACTCTTCTACGCCGTCAACGTCGACGGCATAGTCGACGATCGTTCCCGGAGCCAATCCGTCCACTTCGACCAGCGCATAGTGGTGCCCGTGCACACAGAAAGTCTCAGCGCTCCACCGCCGACCCCCGGCACGCACCGCAACCTGCGCAGAGTCGCGGGTTTCGACCCAGATTGCGGCTGAGGTTTCGTCGACATAGCGCAGCAGCGGACCCAAGATCAACGCGTCAACTGGCACGCGCCATTCTTACACTCTCGGGCACACCATGTAACAGATTGCCGTCCGTTAGGCATAGCCCAGTTCGTGCAGTCGGTCATCGTCGATGCCGAAGTGGTGCGCGATCTCATGCACGACGGTGATCTGCACCTGCCGGCAGACCTCGGCGGCGTCACCGCAGATCGCCAACGTCGGAAGCCGAAAGATAGTGATCCGATCGGGGATGGCAAGCAGGTATGACGAATCCCGCTCGGTCAAGGGCACACCGTCATACACGCCGAGCAACTGAGGTTCGTCCGGGGACTGGTCCTCGACAAAGATCGCCACGTTGTCCATCAGCTCCGCCAGATCAGGCGGCAGGTCGTCCAACGCGTCCGCGACGAGCCGATCGAACTCCTCGGGACCGATCTGCAACATCCGGTCAGCCTAGAGACCGGCGGCAAACGCACGACGAAAGATGTCGGCCACACTTGCGACATCTCGGCAGAGGGTCCACCGGACAGCGCCATCGCCGCGCGACTAGCCTCGGCTCATGTCGTGGTTCCAGAAGGCCAAGGACACGCCCTCTGCCATGTTGCTCCTTGCGCAGCTTGCTGGCGTGCTGCTGTACCCGTTCATGGAAAGCACCCGCGCTGGTCGGGCGCTGTTCTCGGTGTTCGGCATCATCGTCCTCGCGCTCGCCGTGCTAGCCGTCCGGCGCACCCCCTCCTTCACCTGGGTGAGCATCCTGTTGGCCACGCCCGCGCTCGTGCTCCTCGTGGCGCAGCTATTCTCATCAGCCACTTGGCTGAGCGCGTGGAGCGCCGCCTTCGAAGCGCCGTTGTACTTCTACGCGGCGATTGCCTTGATCCGCTACATGTTCGCCGACCAAATCGTCACGACCGACGAGCTCTGGGCCATCGGGGCGACATTCACCTTGGTGGCGTGGGGGTTCGCCTACGTCTACGTCGTCGTTCAGGCATTGAGTCCCGGCAGCTTCATCGCGGCCGTCGATGCCGATGAGACGCGTACCTGGGTCGAGTTGCTCTACTTGAGCTTTACGACACTGTCCAGCACCGGGCTCAGCGACGTGGTGCCGATCAAGCCCTTCGCGCGATCGGTCGTGATGATCGAACAGGTGGTGGGGTTGCTATATGTGGCCATGGTGGTGGCTAGGGTGGTGGGCCTCACGTTCGCGCGCATCAGCGCCGGGTCCATCGGCGTGAAGCGAGGAACCGGCGACGAGAAATGACCTGGCGCTCACCTCTCGGAGTGCATCTCCCACATCAGGACTTCAGCGGCAAGCTGACCTTCCAGCTCAGCACGCGCAACCCCTGTCAGCCGCACTGCGTCGCCGGTTTCCAGCACGTCGGCTGCTCGCTCCTGATTGAGGAGAGTCACGCTGCCGAGCGCCACGAAGACATGCATGAATGGCGCTGCTGGCAAGGCGAGCCGCTCACCTGACCCAAGCCGTACGACTTGCAACGTCGCCCCAGGCTGAGCGATCGACAGGCCGCCCTCGCCCAGACGCGTCATATCCCCGCTCACGACGACAGCGGGGAGGCCCTGTCGCAGGCCAGGTCTCACGGCTGCGCAGTCGATCTCCGGATCGTTGCCTTCCGAGCCCCAAGCCGGCGACAACCACATCTGTACGAATCGTGTTGCCCCAGCAGCCCGATCAGCGAACTCCGCGTGCTCAACGCCCCGACCGGCGCTCAAGCGCAACACCTCACCAGGCCTCACCAGGGCACGAGATCCGGTCGAGTCCTCGTGCATCAAGGCACCACTCATAACCCAGGTCACGATCTCGAGGTCGCGATGCAGATGCATCGGATATCCCTTGCCGGGCTGCAGGATCTCGTCATTGTGGGCGACGAGGAGCCCGCATGACGTGTTGGCCGGGTCGTAGTGGTCGCCGAACGAGAACGAGTGACGAGTCTGCATGCCCTCAGCGCGGGTCAGGAACCGATCGCTCGAACGACATACGACGATGCCTTGTCGCGACACCTCAGCCTCCTTTCCCGGGCGTGCCTGGCTTGGCCGAGTACCGAGCGCTCCGACCCGCTAGCGCCGCTAGTCTTGCGCACCATGCAGCGACACGGTCTGAGCTTGGAGCTGGGAGTCGTCGCCGCTGGGGGAGTCCTCGGCGCTTTGGCGCGGTTCGGGATCGACTCAGTAGCCCCCGTCAGGCCGGAGCAGTGGCCCTTGCCCACCCTGGCCATCAATCTGGCCGGTTCCGCATTGCTGGCTGGCCTGCTCGTCAGTCGGTGGGGTCCACTGCGCCATCCCCTCGCCGTGCTGGGCATCGGAACGGGCGCACTCGGCGGGTTCACCACGTTCTCCACGTATGCCGTGCAGGCCGACCGTCTGCTGGCCACTGGTCAACTCACGCTCGCCATCACCTACCTCGGCGTGACTCTCGGTGGTGCCGTCGGGGCTGTGCATCTTGTCCGGCGCCTCAAGCCACCCGACCCCGGTAAAAGGGTGGCTCCACGGAGCACATTATGACCGCTCTGTTGGTAGCAGTCGGGGCTGCCCTCGGGTGCCCCGCGCGCTATCTGGTGTGGCAGGCGTTCAACTCCCGTGAATTGTTCGGATGGGGCACGTTGACGGTCAACGTTGTGGCATCCCTGCTGCTGGGAGGTGTCCTGGCGCACGTCGCCGCGGCAGGCTCCTCCGCCTCAGCGACGGTTCTCATCGCGTTTTGTGGCGCCTTCTCGACATACTCCACGTTCGCTGTGGAGACCGAGGGCATGGGTGGTTGGCGCGGCGCGATGTATGCCGCACTGACGCTTGCCGCAGGACTGGTTGCGGCAGCGATCGGCTGGCAAATCGGTGCAGCTGGCTGACCTGATCACGCCCGCCCAGTCGCCGGCCGGCGACACCGTTCACGGGTTTGGAGCGAAGGGCGAGAGCCCCTATGCTTGGGCGGTCCCCGACGGTATGCACCAGAGATACCCGGGCTTAGGCCCCCATCGTCTAGTGGCCTAGGACGCCGCCCTTTCACGGCGGTAGCACGGGTTCGAATCCCGTTGGGGGTGCTTCGTGCGCTAA
>JACCXO010000109.1 GCA_013696975.1 Nocardioidaceae bacterium
GGGTCGACGATGGAGCCGTTGCACCAAGCAATCATGTGAACCAGACTAGGGGCACCCCGCCGCCAGTGCCGCTCCCTTGCAAGCCCCGGCAATTGGCCTCTCGGTCGCAATCGGCTAATCTTTCCTCTCGCACCACGGATCCATGGTGGCGCATGCGGACGTAGCTCAGCTGGTAGAGCGCAACCTTGCCAAGGTTGAGGTCGCGAGTTCGAACCTCGTCGTCCGCTCGGAGAGGGCCGCAGGGCTTCCCATCCAGTGGTGGAGTGGCCGAGAGGCGAGGCAACGGACTGCAAATCCGTCTACGAGGGTTCGAATCCCTTCTCCACCTCGACGACCGGCCAGCATCAGTTGATTACGGCAGACCGCAGGCGGGTTTGGCAACACGAGGGCGATTGGCGCAGCGGTAGCGCGCTTCCCTGACACGGAAGAGGTCACTGGTTCGATCCCAGTATCGCCCACTAACACGAGGTCCTCGGCGATGAAAGTCTTGGGGGTGGCCGGCTATAAGGGGCGGGTCAGTACCCGTCGTCGCCCGAGTCTTCGTCCCCCTCATCGCCCTGTTTGACGTCTCCCACCCCTTCGTCGCCCTTGCCGGGGTTCACGTCGACGTCGTCGTCCTTGCCGCATCCAAGAGTCAGCAGGAGCAGGACTGCGCTGAGACTGGCGAGTTTTCTCATATCTGATTGTACGACGCCACGTCCTGGTCAACGGGGAGGCGGGGCAGCTATCAGTCCCATGGGTGCTTCTCGTTACGATGTGGAGCTTGCGCGTCTCGGGCTGCCCGATCGACCGGAGCTTCCTAGGCACTGGTGGACCACCGTGCGACATACCTGAGAAGGAGCACTATGGAGGTCTGGCCAGGGACGCCATACCCGCTCGGAGCGACGTACGACGGTGCCGGCACCAACTTCGCACTATTCTCCGAGGTCGCCGAGGGTGTGGAGCTCTGCCTCTTCGACGACGACGGCGCCGAGCGACGATTCGCCCTCACCGAGCGGCACGCGCACGTGTGGCACGCCTATCTCCCCCGAGTGGGCCCCGGCCAGCGATACGGCTATCGCGTCCACGGGCCCTATGCACCGGAGCTCGGCCACCGTTGCGACCCGAGCAAGCTGCTCATCGACCCCTATGCCAAAGCGCTCGAAGGCGCGATGGACTGGGCGCCTGCCTGCTTCTCCTACGACTTCGACGACCCCACGAAACGCAACACCGAGGACTCGGCACCACACACGATGAAGTCGGTCGTCGTAAACCCCTTCTTCGACTGGCAAGAAGACCGGGCCCCTCACACGCCCTACCACGAGACGGTGATCTACGAGGCCCACGTCAAAGGTATGACGATGAGCCACCCCGGCATACCAGAAGAGATCCGTGGCTCGTACGCCGCGATGGGTCACCCGGTGATGATCGAGCACCTCACCCGGTTGGGGGTGACGGCCGTGGAACTGATGCCCGTGCACCAGTTCATCAACGACTCGAACTTGCATGCCCAGGGGTTGTCGAACTACTGGGGCTACAACACGATCGGTTTCTTCGCGCCTCACAATGACTACAGCTCGACCGGCCAGACCGGTGAACAGGTGCTCGAATTCAAGGCCATGGTGCGGGAGCTGCACCGAGCCGATATCGAGGTGATCCTCGACGTCGTCTACAACCACACCGCCGAGGGCAACCAGTTCGGTCCCACCTTGGGGTTCCGTAGCATCGACAACGCGGCCTACTACCGGCTCGCCGACGACGACCTCTCCTCCTACTACGACACCACCGGCACGGGCAACACCTTGCTCATGCGTAACCCGCACGTGCTGCAGCTCATCATGGACTCGCTGCGGTACTGGGTGACGGAGATGCGTGTAGACGGGTTTCGCTTCGATCTGGCGGCAAGTCTCGCCAGGCAGTTCCACGAGGTCGACCGACTGAGTGCGTTCTTCGACCTGGTGCATCAAGATCCGGTGGTCTCGCAGGTCAAGCTCATCGCCGAGCCGTGGGACTTGGGACCCGGTGGCTACCAGGTTGGCAACTTCCCGCCCCGGTGGACCGAGTGGAATGGCAAGTACCGCGACACGATTCGTGACTTCTGGCGTGGTGAGCCCAGCACTCTGCAGGAGTTCGCAGCTCGTCTGTCCGGGTCGTCAGACCTCTACCAGCACAACGGCCGAGCGCCATACGCCTCGATCAACTTCGTCACCGCACACGACGGCTTCACCCTGCGCGATCTGGTGTCCTACAACGACAAGCACAACCAGGCCAACGGGGAGGACAACAAGGACGGCGAGAGTCACAACCGCTCTTGGAACGGCGGCGTCGAGGGTCCCACCGACGATCCTGAGATGATCGCGTTGCGCCAACGTCAGCAGCGCAACCTGCTGACCACGATGATGCTGAGCCAAGGCGTGCCCATGCTGTTGCACGGCGACGAGATCGGCCGCAGCCAAGCCGGTAACAACAACGTGTACTGCCAGGACAACGAACTCTCCTGGATGGACTGGTCGACCCCGGACACCGAGCTTTGCGACTTCACCAGCCGCCTGATTGCGTTACGCACAGCACATCCCACTTTTCGGCGGCGCCGCTTCTTCACCGGAGAGGTGGAAGCCAACGGCCTGCCTGACATCGCCTGGCTGCGACCCGACGGCCAACCGATGAGCAGTGACGACTGGCACTCGTCCTCCGTGCGCGCCCTTGCCGTCTTCCTCAACGGTGACGCCATCACCGAACCCGGACCGCGGGGCGAGGAGATCCAAGACGAGACGTTCCTGCTGCTGCTCAACTCCGGACCGGACCCCGTCGACTTCACGTTGCCGGCAAGCCCGTTCGCAAAGAGCTGGATCGCCGTCCTCGACACCGGCCAGCATGCTGCGAGCAAGGGTGTCGCCGCCGCCGTCGCGGTCACCGGCGAGGCAGCGACAGCGGTGACCGATCCAGAGCTGTTGGAGGTACGAGGCTTGACGATCCGCACACTCATCGGTCGCTCGATGGCCGTCTATCGGCGTCGTTGACGCGAAGCTCAACCGAGAGCAGCCCACCCGATGACTGAGACGACATCGCCGGTTCCGATGACGGGCACCTACCGCCTTCAGCTCCATGCCGAAGCTGGCTTCGCCGCGGCGCAGAGAATCGTTCCATACTTGGCTGACCTGGGCGTATCACATCTCTACCTCTCCCCTGTGTTGCAAGCCGCTCCTGGGTCCATGCACGGCTATGACGTGGTGGACCACACCCGCATCTCCGCCGAACTGGGTGGTGAGTCGGGCTTGATCGAGCTGGCCGCGCGCGCACACGAGCACGGGCTTGGATTGATCTGCGACGTTGTCCCCAATCACATGACCGTCCCCGCGGCCACCTACCTCAACCAGCCGCTCTGGGAAGTGCTGCGCGATGGACGCGACGCCGGCACCGCCTCGTGGTTCGACATCGACTGGGATCTCTGCGACGGGCGGATCGGGCTGCCGTTCCTCGGCCAACCTCTTGACGCCGTGCTCGCCGCCGGTGAGCTGACTCTCGGCGACCACGCCGGAGATCCGGTCTTGCGCTACCACGACCAGGTCTTCCCGATCGCCTCCGATACCGCCGGCGGAGCCGTGGCCGACGTGCTGAGCCGTCAGCACTATGTTCTGGCCAGCTGGCGTGACAAGGCCGAAATCCTCGGCTATCGGCGCTTCTTCGACGTGGACCGGCTGATCGCCGTCCGGGTGGAGCTGCCGGAGGTCTTCCATGCAACACACCGGACGCTGATCGACCTGCATCGCCGCGGCGTCATCGACGGCTTCAGGATCGACCATCCGGACGGCCTGACCGATCCCGAGGACTATCTCGAGCGACTGCGTGCCGCCACGAACGGTGCCTGGGTCGTGGTCGAGAAGATCCTCGAGGGCGACGAGGAGCTGCCTCGCTCCTGGACCACGGCCGGCACCACCGGCTATGACGCCCTCAAGGTGATCCAAACCGCCCTCACGCCGCCCACGGGCGCCGCGCTCGACGAGCAATGGCGCGAGGTCGGTGGGCCGACCACCTTGCAGGAAACCGAGCTGGAGTCCAAGAGCCTCGTCATCGACCGGCTCCTTCAACCAGAGCTGCATCGACTCGTGCGTCGGGCAACCGGTGCCGCCGCGGATGCGGGTATGCCGCTCGAGACGCCAGACGTGGAGGCCGCCTTGCGTGAACTGCTGGTCCACGTCTCTGTCTACCGCGCCTACGTGCGACCCGGCCACGAGCCGAGCCAGGAAGCGCTCAGCGAGCTCGACCTGATCACCGCCAAGGCCTGCGCTGCCCGCCCCCAAATCGCCCCCACCATCGAGGTGCTGCGACGTCTGCTCGCCGACACCGAAACGACCAGCGCCGACGGACGCGACCTGATGGTGCGCTTCCAGCAGGTCTGTGGACCGGTGATGGCCAAGGGTGTCGAGGACACCACCTTCTACCGATTCCACCGGTTGACTGCTCTCAACGAGGTGGGCGGGGATCCGGCCGCACTCGAGGGACCAGACCCTGCAGCCCTGCATCTTTGGGCCGAGGCGCAGCTCGACAGCTGGCCTGACGGCCTCACCACGTTGTCGACACATGACACCAAACGCGACGAGGACGTGCGGGCCCGCCTGCTGGCGGCAGCCGAAGACGTGATTGGGTGGCGCGCCTTGTGGTCGCTCGTCGAAGCTGCTGCCGGCGAGCACGGCGTTGACGCCCCCACGGCATACCTGCTCATGCAGACGTTGGTCGGGGCGTGGCCGCTGACGCCCGAGCGGCTGAGTGAGTACCTGCTCAAGGCCGCGCGCGAGGCGAAGATGCACACCACCTGGAGCGATCCGGATGAGGCTTATGAGCGGCGCTTGCTTGGCCTCGGCGCACGCTGCCTGAGCGGCGAGCTCGCGGAAGCGATCGAGAGCTGGCTGGCTGAGCTGGGCAGCGCCGACCGCGCCGTCGCGCTGGGCGCCAAGTTGCTGCAGCTGACCCTG
>JACCXO010000133.1 GCA_013696975.1 Nocardioidaceae bacterium
CTTGCTCATGATGGTGTCTCTGGGCTCATTGGTTCGGTGGCTCTTCAGTGGCCTGGACCGGCAGCGGCGGGCAGGTCGGTCAGCTCGGGCAGGTCGGTCAGGTAAGGGTTGGTCGCACGCTCGCGGCCGATCGTGGTCTGAGGTCCATGCCCAGGCAGGACGACGACCTGGTCATCAAGGGGCAGCACCTTGGTGGCGAGGCTGCGCAACATGGTGGGATGGTCGCCGCCGGGCAGGTCGGTGCGACCGATCGAACCGGCGAAGAGCAGATCACCCGAGAACAACACCTCCGAGGCGTCCTGGGAGTCGTCGTAAGGAGCCCGAAACACGACCGATCCCCGCGTGTGCCCAGGGGTGTGCTCGACCTTGAGCTCGAGACCGGCAACCGACAGCGAGTCGCCATCGGCAAGCTCCCGGACGTCGTCGGGTTCAGCGAAGGTGTAGTCACCGCCCAACAGCATCGCGGTCGTCTGGGCAGAGATCCCCGCCAGTGGGTCGGTGAGCAGGTGCCGGTCAGCTGGATGGATGTAAGCCGCCGCGTCATACGCCCCAGCCACCGGAGCAACGCACCACATGTGGTCGATGTGCCCGTGGGTCAGCAGGACCGCTGCCGGCCTGAGGTTGTGTTCGCGGATGACGTCCGAAACGCCACCCGCGGCATCCTTGCCTGGGTCGATGACGACGCACTCCTCACCGGAGCCGGCCGCCACGACATAGCAGTTGGTCTGCCATGGCCCAGCCGGAAAAGCAGCGATGAGCATGGGGCTCCCTCCTGTTGACCGGACCCAGGAAGCCTAATGGGTCGGCGGCACCGCGACGCCCATAGTCGTTGGACGGCAACGGTAAGGTCTCGATCTACGCGAAGCTGTCGACCCGTCGAGCTGTACTCCTAGACTGAGCAACCGGTCCAGCCCAGTGGGCGCAGTCGGAGGTAGAAGTGGTCAGCCAGCAGCAGCGTCAACGCGACTTGGCTTACGCCAAACGGGAGCGCCAGCAGGCACAGCGCGCCGCGGACGCCGCCCGCCGACGCCGCATCTCGATTGTCGTCGGAGTCATCGCCGGACTGCTCGTGATCGCCGCCCTGGTGTGGTTGTTGCTCTCCCAGGCTGACGACGACGAGGCTCCCGGGCCGCCGCCTACTGCGCCTGTCAACACCGTGTTGCCGAGCCAGTTCAACCCGTTGCCCACTGACCAGCTGCCTCCACCGAGGGAGACCCAGCCCGTGGAGGGGCCAGAGAGCGGAGGTCAGGAACCCGAGGTGTCCCCCAGTGCGCCTCCCACTGAACAGCCCGACGAACAGCCCACCTCGAGCCAAGGGACGTCATGAACGGCAACGAGTCCACGGAGTTCGGCAGAGTCGACGAGCAGGGCAACGTATACGTGATGACCGAGGTGGGCGAGCGCGTCGTCGGACAATGGCCCCAAGGGGATCCGGCGGCCGCGCTCACCTTCTATCGCAAGCGGTATGACGGCCTGGCCGTCGAGGTCTCCCTCCTCGAGCAGCGCATCAAAGCCGGCTCCTTGTCACCCGAGGAGGCCACCAGCTCCGCCACCGTGGTGCGCCAACATGTCAACGAGGCCCAGGCCGTCGGTGACCTGCCGTCGTTGCTGACACGCCTCGACGCGCTGCAGCCACTCATCGACAAGGTCCGAGAGGACCGCAAGGCGGAGCGAGCGGTCAAGGCTGCCGAGTCCAAGCAGGCCAAGGAGAAGATCGTCGACGGCGCTGAGCAACTCGCGGTCGGCAACGACTGGCGTAACGGCGCCAACCGGCTCCGCGAGCTGCTGGCCACCTGGAAGGCCCTGCCTCGGATCGACCGGGCCAGCGATGACGCGTTGTGGCATCGCTTCTCGACGGCTCGAACGACATACACGCGGCGGCGCAAGCAGCACTTCACCGATCTCAACGAGCAACGCGAGATATCGCAGCAGGCCAGGGAGAAACTGGTCAACGAGGCCGAGGCACTGTCGGACTCGACCGACTGGGGCGACACCGCCCGCGCCTATCGCGACCTGATGACGCGCTGGAAGGCTGCCGGGCCGGCGCAGAAGAACATCGACGACGCGCTGTGGAAGCGGTTCCGGGCTGCCCAGGACAAGTTCTTCTCGGCGCGTGACGCGGCCAATTCGGCCATTGACCAGGAGTACGCCGCCAACGCGGAGGCCAAGAAAGCGCTGCTCGTCGAGGCCCAGGCGCTGCTGCCGGTGACCAACGCCAAGGCCGCCCGGGAAGCTTTTAGAGGGCTCGCTGACCGTTGGGATGAGGCCGGCAAGGTGCCTCGTGCGGACATGAAGGATCTCGAGAGCCGCTTCAAGAAGGTGGAGCAGGCGGTGCGGGGCGCCGAGGACGAGCGTTGGCGGCGCACCAACCCCGAGGCCAGGGCCCGCGCCGACGACACCGTGTCCAAGCTCGAGGCGTCGATCGCCTCACTCGAGGTCACCCTTGGCAAGGCCCAAGCCGCCGACGACCACAAGGCGGTGGCGCAAGCCCAATCCGACATCGATGCGCGCCGGCTGTGGCTCGACCAAGCCCGCCAAGCTCAACAGGAGTTCACCAGCTGAACCTGCACGCAAGAGCAGCCAGTCTCCTACTGCGTGACGCGGTAGGCGTCGAACACTCCGTTGACCGTGCGCACTGCCTTGAGCACATGCCCCAGATGTGCAGGATCCGCCATCTCAAAGGTGAATCGGCTCTTGGCGATCCGGTCTCTGGTCGTCGTCACCGACGCGGACAGGATGTTGACGTGGAGATCGGACAACACGCGGGTGACGTCACTGAGCAGCCGGGCCCGGTCGAGGCCCTCGACCTGGATCGCCACCAGGAACATGGACTGCGGCGTCGGTGACCACTCGACCTCGACCATGCGACCGGGCTGCGTCGACAGGCTCTTGACGTTGGTGCAGTCTCCGCGGTGCACCGACACCCCAGCCCCCGTCGTCACGAAGCCGACGATCTCGTCACCCGGCACCGGAGTGCAGCACCGTGCCAGCTTGACCCAGACATCGGTCAAGCCCTTGACGACGACACCTGCATCACCGCGCGGTGAACGCATGCGCCGGTCAGGCGTTGGGCTGATCGTGACCGTCTCGGCTGCCTCGTCAGCCGCAGCGTCGTCGCCGAACAGGTTGACGATCCGGCGTACGACGGCCTGCGCCGTGACGTTCCCCTCCCCCACGGCGGCGTACAGCGACGACACGTCAGCATGGCGGAGTTCCGACGCCACGACGGAGAGCGTCTCGTGGGTAAGCATCCGCTGGAGGGGCAGTCCCTCGCGGCGCATGATGCGCACCAGGGATTCCTTGCCTTGCTCGATCGCCTCTTCGCGGCGCTCCTTGGTGAAGAACTGCCTGATCTTGTTGCGTGCGCGAGGACTCTTGACGAAAGTCAACCAGTCGCGGCTGGGGCCGGCGGTCTCGGCCTTCGACGTGAAGATCTCCACCACGTCACCGTTGTCGAGCTCTGACTCAAGCGGCACCAGACGGCCGTTGACCCGCGCGCCGATGCACCGGTGCCCGACCTCGGTGTGGATCGCGTAGGCGAAGTCGACGGACGTCGAGCCGGTCGGCAGCGCGACCACCTGGCCGCGAGGGGTGAAGGCGTAGACCTCCGCCGAACTGATCTGAAAGCGAAGCGAGTCGAGGAACTCACTTGGATCCTCGGTCTCCTTCTGCCAGTCGACCAGCTGACGGACCCACGTCATCTCATCGGTTGTCGAGCCGGCACCACTCGACGAGCCGGCGAGAGGGCGGCTCGTGTCGACGCCGCTTCGCCCGTTCTCCTTGTACTTCCAGTGCGCGGCAACGCCGTAGTCAGCCCGGCGATGCATGTCGAAGGTGCGGATTTGAAGCTCGACCGGCTTGCCGCCGGGACCTATGACGGTCGTGTGCAGCGACTGGTACATGTTGAACTTCGGCATGGCGACGAAGTCCTTGAAACGGCCGGCGACCGGGTTCCAACGAGCGTGTAGCACGCCAAGCACCGCATAGCAGTCGCGCAACGACTCGGTCAAGATCCTGATGCCGACGAGGTCGTAGATGTCGGTGAACTCTCGACCGCGGACGATCATCTTCTGATAGATCGAGTAGTAGTGCTTGGGGCGTCCGGTCACCGCGGCGGTGATCTTCGCACCTCGCAGGTCAGTCTGGACTTGGTCGACGACCGTGGCCAGGAACTCGTCTCGCGCCGGCGCGCGTTCGGCCACCAGCCGGACGATCTCGTCGTAGACCTTGGGATGCAACGTGGCGAAGGCCAGATCCTCGAGCTCCCACTTGATGGTGTTCATGCCGAGGCGGTGCGCCAGCGGCGCGTAGATCTCCAGAGTTTCACTGGCAATGCGCGCTTGCTTCTCCTGACGGAGGAATCGCAGGGTGCGCATGTTGTGAAGACGGTCGGCCAGCTTGATGACCAGGACTCGGATGTCCTTGCTCATCGCCACGATCATCTTGCGAAAAGTCTCGGCTTGGGCTGAGTCTCCGTACTTGACCTTGTCGAGTTTTGTGACGCCGTCGACCAGCAGCGCGACCTCCTCGCCGAAGTCCTTGGTCAGCTGCTGCAGGGTGTAGGGCGTGTCTTCGACCGTGTCGTGCAGCAGCGCCGCGCACAGCGTGGGTGCGGTCATGCCCAGCTCAGCGAGGATCTGGGTCACCGCAAGCGGATGAGTGATGTAAGGGTCGCCGCTCTTGCGCTTTTGGGTGCCATGGTGAAGCTCGGCGATTCGGTACGCCTTCTCGAGAACTCCCAGGTCGGTCTTGGGATGGGTGTTCTTGACGATGCGGAACAGCGGCTCGAGCACCGGGTCGACCGACGAGGTGCGACCGCCGAGTCTCGCCAAGCGGGTGCGCATGCGGGTAGGCGCGACGAGACCCTCCGTGGCTGGCGACTCATCGACAGCCGGAGTGAGAACTTCGTCGGTCACGCGACACTCCTGACTCCTCGACCGCTTACTCCCAGTCTAGGGGCTCGCACGACTCGCGGTCAGGCAGTCAGACGGTCATCAATGCGGATACGGCGTGAGGGCGCACAGCCTCCCGGCCCCCCAAGAAGCCCAGTTCGAGGAGCACCGCGACCGCGACCACGGTGGCGCCACACCGCTCGAGCAGAGAGTTGGTAGCCCGGATAGTCCCTCCCGTGGCCAGCACGTCATCGATGACCAGCACCCGATCACCTGAGGAAAACGCATCCTGGTGAACCTCGAGGGTGGCCTCGCCGTATTCAAGTGCGTAGGTCTCCTGGTGGGTCGGACCCGGCAGCTTGCCGGCCTTGCGCACGGGCACGAACCCGGCGCCCAAAGCCAGCGCCACCGGGGCAGCGAGGATGAACCCACGCGCCTCGATACCGACGACCTTGTCAACGCTCACTGAGCCACCGGCATCTTGCCCGCGGTTTGCCAACGCCTCGATGACTGCTGAAAAACCTCGATGGTCGGCCAGCAGGGGCGAGATGTCCTTGAAGACGATGCCCGGCTCGGGGAAGTCGGGGACATCTCTGATCAGCGATGACAGCATCTGCGCGAGCCGCTGATCGCTTGAGCTCACTTGCTCTTGCCCCGCTTGGAGCGGACCTGCCGTTGTGGCTGGGCCCGCTTGGCGGCAGCGGCGCTCATCGGGCGGGCAGATCCGGTTCGCGCCGGGCGAACAGCTGCGGTCGGCATCGTCGAGCCCGAGCCAACAGCGGTCGAGCCGGAGCCGACCGCCGTCGAACCAGGTCGAGTAGCCGTGGAACCGGAGCCAGCAGCCGTCGAGCCGGAGCCAACAGCCGTGGAACCAGCCGCCGGCACCAACGCCGCAGGGTCGCGATCGGGATCGGCAGCGCCATCGACGACTGGGTAGAGATCCGCTTGCGCGCTGCTCTCGACTCTCACCACCTCGCCCTCGGCCAGCCGTGCTGAGTCCCGAGCGCTGGAGCTGCGGCGCGCGGCGACGCGCTTGGCCTGGACCTGCATGGCCGGCTCCCGCATCTTGAGCTGCGTCAACAGTGGTGTGGCGATGAAGATAGAGGAGTAGGCGCCAGCCGCCATACCGACGAACAGGGCGAGGGCGAGGTCCTTGAGCGGGCCGGACCCAAGCTGGACGATTCCGACGTACAAGATCGCTCCGACCGGGATCAGCGCGGCGATCGAGGTGTTGATCGAACGCACCAAGGTCTGGTTGACCGCGAGGTTGGCGCTCTCGGCATACGTGCGCCGGGTCGAGTTGGCGATACCCCGCGTGTTCTCTCGCACCTTGTCGAAGACGACCACGGTGTCGTAGAGCGAGAACCCCAAGATCGTGAGCAGACCCGTGACGGTCGCTGGTGTCACTTCGAAGCCGGTAAGGGCGTAGACGCCGATGGTGATGATGAGGTCGTGGGCCAGGGCCACAATCGCCGCCACCGACATTCGCCACTCACGGAAGTAGGCCCAGATGAAGAGGACCACCAAGACAAGAAACACGGCCAGTCCGGTCAGCGCCTTGTTCGCGATGGCGGAACCCCACGTGGGACCGATCGACGTCGAGCTGACCTCAGTGGCGCCTGCGTCGATGATGGTCTGCTTGATGACAGTTTGCTCATCAGCCGAAAGCGTTTCGGTCTCCACGCGGATCGTGTCAGGCGGCGAGCCCTCAGCGACCACGGTCGGACTTTCCGCTCCGCTGATCTCCGCGTCGATCACGGCCTCCGTTACCTCTTCGACACTGTTGGACGCACCGGTGAACCCGGTGCCCCGGAACTCGGAGCCGCCGCGGAACTCGATGCCGAAGTTGAGTCCGCGCAACCCCAAGCCGGCGAGGACGACCAGCACGATCAGCGCCGAGATGAGGTACCACAGCTTGCGCCGCCCGATGAAGTCGATCGAGGCGTCGCCTTGATAGAGCCGCGCTCCGAGCTCTGCAAGCTTCGACATCAGGCTTCTCCTCGAGCAGGTCGGGCGCTGCGGGCTAATGGCTTCATGCCCAGGTGTTTCCGGTCAAAGCCGGACCACTTGTGACCCCGTCCGAAGAACGCGGTGCGCGCCAGCATGGTCACCATCGGCTTGGTGAAGAAGAACACCACGAATACGTCGATCAAGGTGATGAGTCCGAGCGCGAACGCAAAGCCCTTGACCACTCCGACGGCGAAGATGAACAACACCAGGGCAGCCAGCATCGACACCGCATCGGCGGCAAGGATCGTGGCCCGGGCTCTGGCCCAGCCGGTCTCGACCGAGGTGCGTAGCGTCTTGCCGTCGCGCACCTCGTCTCGCAGGCGCTCGAAGTAGACGATGAAAGAGTCGGCGGTGATTCCCACCGCCACAATCAACCCCGCGATGCCTGGCAAGGTCAGCGTGAAGCCGTAGGCCTTGCCGAGCAGCAGCACGCTCGCATAGGTGATGAGCCCCGCGATCACCAAGGAGGCGATGACGACCACGCCCAAGCCTCGGTAGTAGATGAGGCAGTAGATCATGACCAGGATGAGGCCGATGACGCCCGCGATGACGCCGGCGCCGAGCTGGTCCCCGGCGAGTTCCGGCCCCACGGTCGTGTCGTCCTGCTTGGTGAAGGTCAGGGGCAAGGCGCCATACTTCAACGAGTTGGCCAACGATTGTGCGTCCGTTGGACTGAACCCGCCGGTGATCTCGGCCGATCCCCCAACGATGGCTTGCTCATTGGACGGGGCGGACAGCACCTCGCCGTCAAGAACGATGGCGAGCTGCTCTTGCTGCTGCGTCAACGGGTGCAACCGACCGGCGATGCGACCCGTGACGTCACCGAACGTCTTCGCTCCCTCGTCGGAGAACTCGAGCTGCACGGCGTACTCCACGCCCTGCTGGACCAGCCCCGAAGACGCGTCGGTCACCTCGGTGCCGTCGAGCATCGAAGGACCGAGCAGATATCGGTTGCCGTCGACATCGCAGGCGAGCAACGGCTGGCTGGGTATGTCGACCTGACCCGGCTGGGTTGCATCGGGCTTGTCGCAGTCGAACGCAGCGAGTTGGTTTTGCCACACCTCAGGTGGGTTCTCGATCCACGCGTAGGGATCCTTGATGTCCTCGATCACTGGAGGTACGAGTGCCTCTGGGGGACCGCTGGTCGTCGGAGGGGCAGACGTCGGAGGGGCAGGCGTCGTGGGGGCAGGCGTCGTGGTCTCGGCGGGCTCGTCGGGCTCGGGGGGCGCAGGGGTCGTGGGTGCTGGCGCTGGACCCGGGTTGTCCATCAACCACGGCGAGGCGATCCGCTTGCGGTCAGTGGCCTGGGTCGGTTCAGGGCCCTTGGTCGACTCGGCACCCTTGGTCGGGTCAGCACCGTTGGTCGGGTCAGCGCCTTTCGTCGGCTCGGTTCCTGTCGGCCCGTCGCTCGGTTCACTGCCAGGGCTCCCCGAAGGCACCTCGGTGGGCAGGGACTCGGTCACCGCCGGGGCTTCGGGATTTTCACTTGCGGCTGCCGGCAGGACGATCGACACCAGGCGGAAACGCAGCTGCGCCGTCTCCGACAGTGACCGGGTCTGGTTTTCGTTGGGTTCGCCTGGGATCTCGATGACGATGACGTCTTGGCCTTGGGTGCTGACCTCGGCCTCCCCAACACCGACGCCGTTGACCCGATCGTTGATGATGCCGACGGCCTCTTGCAGTTTGGCCGCGGTGATGCCGCCACCGGTGGTCGTCGAGGCTTGCAAGGTGATGCGTTGTCCACCTTGCAGGTCCAACCCGAGTTTGGGTTTCCAGTTGCCGAACGCTGCGACAGCGGCATACATCGCAGCGATGACCAGCAGGAAGATCACCAGCGTGCGACCTGGCCGCGATGGCCGCGAGGACTGCGTCGTTGCCATCTAGCGCACTCCCCTGGTGTCGTCGCCCGGCTTTGGGTAGACGGGTTCGGACTCGGTTGTTCTGGATGGCTGACTGGACTCCGTCCCGGAGGTTGTCGACAGCGGGGTGTCCGCTCCTTCGAGAGGTGCGGCAGACGCCTCCCCGGGTACGTCGTCGACGATCTTTCCTACCGCCCCGCGATGCACACGAAGGACAACGCCGCCCGCCACGTCAACCGACACCGTCTCACCGTCGACTGACACCACCCGCCCGAAGATGCCACTGGTCAACATGATGTCGTCGCCTGCCGAGAGTGCGCTCTGCAGCGAACTCGCCTCCTGCGCCCGCTTGCGAGCAGGACGGATGAACAGCAGATACGCGATAGCAAAGAAGACGAGGAAGAAGGCAATATTTGCCCAGGCATCGGTTGACACGGGAGAACTCCTTGACTCGGCCTAGCGCGAGGCTGGCCGGGTCGAGACGACGGCACGAAAATGCAACCGTCACGCGAGACGGCCAAAGGCGGAGTCTAACGGGCTAGTTTGACCAAAGCCCGCCGCGTGCCGCTGCGTGTCCGTTTCGTAACCCAGATCGACGGGGATCAGACGGCCCTGGCGTCGGCAGGTCAGCGACGAGCACCCGAGGCAGCGAATCGCTCAGGCTCATTCGTCGTCGAAGAGGACGGACTGTTCGGGCAGCGCCGCGTTGACGGGGATCGCCAGGCCCAGATGTTGCCAGGCTGCGGGAGTAGCGATCCGCCCCCGCGGCGTACGAGCGAGGAACCCACCGCGCACCAAGAACGGCTCGGCGACCTCTTCGACGGTTTCGCGCTCCTCCCCAACTGCCACCGCCAAGGTGCTGAGCCCGACCGGTCCACCGCCGAAACGGCGGCACAGCGCGTCGAGCACCGCACGGTCAAGACGGTCCAAGCCGATCTCATCGACCTCGAACAGCGCGAGCGCGTCATGAGCGAGCGGCTCAGTGACGATGCCGTCTGCGCGCACCTGCGCAAAGTCACGCACCCTGCGCAGCAGCCGGTTGGCGATGCGGGGGGTGCCACGAGACCGTGACGCAATCTCCGCTGCTCCAGTCGGCTCGATGGTGACCCCGAGCAGGCGCGCCGAGCGGTTCACGATCAGCTGGAGCTCAGCCGGCTCATAGAACTCCAGATGTGCGGTGAACCCGAACCGGTCACGCAGCGGACCGGGAAGCAACCCGGCGCGGGTTGTCGCCCCAACCAGAGTGAAAGGCGGTATGTCGAGAGGGATCGCCGTCGCTCCCGGCCCCTTGCCGACGACGACGTCGACCCGGAAGTCCTCCATCGCCATGTAGAGCATCTCCTCGGCTGGCCGCGACATGCGGTGAATCTCGTCGAGGAAGAGCACGTCTCCCTCGTTGAGACCCGACAAGATCGCCGCGAGGTCACCGGCATGCTGAATTGCCGGCCCACTGGTCAGGCGCAACGGCACATTCATCTCGGCGGCGATGATCATCGCCATCGTCGTCTTGCCCAGACCGGGTGGGCCGTTGAGCAGCACATGGTCCGGCGGGCGGCCACGGCCACGAGCAGCCGCCAGCACCAGGCCCAGTTGCTCGCGAACTCGCTCTTGGCCGATGACCTCGTCGAGCGACTTCGGCCGCAGCGCGGCTTCGATCACTCGCTCGTCGCCATCCGCGGCGGCTTCCACCAGCGACCGGATCGAGGACTCCTCAGCAGTCATCGCCGGATGCCTCGCGTCGACACACGTACTCGGAGCGGCCGCGCGTTAGCCACGGCTCAGGCCTTCGACAGGGATCGCAGGGCCGCGCGCAGCAGTTTCGACGTGTCCATCGAGCCGCCATCCGACCCAGTCTCTGCCGCCATCGCGGCCACATTGTCGATGGCCGCCTCGGCCTCGCGCGCCGACCAGCCCAGGCCCAACAGCCCGGCCCGGACCTGCTGCTGCCAGCCGTCCGGCTGAGGCTGCGCCGCTGCGGCTCGACCGGTGGCCGAGCCGGTCGGGCCACCGATGCGGTCCTTGAGCTCGAGCACGATGCGTTGGGCGCCTTTGCGCCCGATTCCCGGCACTCTGCACAGGGTGATGAGGTCCTCTGTGGTGACGGCACGGCGCAGTTCGTCGGCTCCATGCACCGCCAGCATTGCCTGCGCCAGCTTGGGGCCAACCCCACTGGCGGTCTGGAGCAGCTCGAAGACGCTGCGTTCGTCGTAGTCGGCGAATCCGAACAGGGTGAGGGAGTCCTCACGCACCACCATCGACGTGGCGAGGAAAGCCTGCTCACCAAGGGTCAGCTCAGCAAGTGCTGCCGGAGTGCACAACACCTGGATGCCCACTCCGCCGACCTCGATCACTGCCGAGTCGACGAACACAGCCGCCACCGGCCCGCGTACAAAAGCGATCACCGGCCAACCTCCGCAGAGCGACCAGCGCTCGACCGAGCAGCCAGGAGCCGAGCAGACTCACCAGCCCGAGCAGCCACGGATTGAGCGGCGGCGGCGGCGAGCCGTTGGTCTGCTGAGCCGCGCCAGAGGTGGCAGATGGCCAGAGCCAAGGCGTCGGCCGCATCAGCCGGAGTGGGCCGTTCGGTTAACCGCAGTACACGGGAGACCATCGAGGTGACCTGGGCCTTGTCGGCGCGGCCATTGCCCGTCACGGCCGCCTTCACCTCACTCGGAGTGTGCAGAGCCACCGCCAGACCGCGCCTCGCGGCCGCCAGGATCGCGACCCCTGACACCTGCGCGGTGCCCATCACCGTGCGCACGTTGTGCTGGGCAAACACCCGCTCCACCGCCAGGGCATCTGGTTGATAGCGCTCGAGCCAGTCGACGAGCTGTTCCTCGATCGCGACAAGCCGCGCGCCGAGATCTTGATCGGCCGGAGTGCGTATGACGCCGGCGGCGACGGCGGTCAGCGGGCGACCTCTGGCACCCTCGACGACGCCCAGGCCGCAGCGGGTCAAACCCGGGTCCACGCCCAGTACCCGCATGGTCGTGCTCCTTGTCCAGTCGGTCGAGAGGCGGTCAACGAACGAACAGGTGTTCGACGGAGCCAACCTAACCCGTCAAGCTGCTGAGGCTCGGCATCGACGCGCGGCCGGAAGTCACTCGTCTGCGTCGAGCTCGGCCATCACATCGTCGGGGATGTCGAAGTTGCCGAAGACGTTCTGCACGTCGTCTGAGTCCTCGAGCGCCTCGATCAGCCGGAAGATCCTATTGGCGCCGCCCGCGTCGACGCCGACCGTCATACTCGGCACGAAGGACGCTTCGGCCGACTCGTAGTCCAGACCGCCCGACTGCAGAGCCGTGCGAACAGCCACCAGATCGGTCGGCTCGGAGATCACCTCGAACGCCTCGCCAAGGTCGTTGACCTCCTCCGCGCCCGCCTCGAGCACGGCATCTACCACATCGTCTTCGGCGATCTCGCGGCCGTCGTGTGACTTCGGCACGATCACGACCCCTTTGCGGGTGAACATGTAGGCAACGGAGCCGGCGTCGGCCATCGACCCGCCGCCCCGCGTCATCGCCGTGCGCACCTCACCGGCAGCCCGGTTGCGGTTGTCGGTCAGGCATTCGATGAGCAGTGCCACCCCGCCGGGGGCATAGCCCTCGTACATGATGGTCTGCCAGTCAGCGCCCCCCGCCTCGAGCCCGGAGCCACGCTTGACCGCGCGGTCGATGTTGTCGTTGGGCACCGAGGACTTCTTGGCCTTTTGCACGGCGTCATACAGCGTTGGGTTACCTGCCAAGTCGCCGCCACCAGTGCGCGCTGCCACCTCGATGTTCTTGATCAGCTTGGCGAACAACTTGCCGCGCTTTGCGTCGATCGCTGCCTTCTTGTGCTTGGTGGTCGCCCATTTAGAGTGGCCGGACATGGCGCGTGGCTCCTTCAGCTGCTGCGGACGAGATCGACGAAATAGCGGTGCACGCGATCGTCAGAGGTGATCTCGGGGTGAAACGACGTCGCCATGACGACACCTTGGCGCACGGCGACGATCCTACCGACCGAGGGACCACTGGCGATGGTGGCGAGCACCTCGACGTCCTCGCCGGCTCGCTCCACCCAGGGGGCGCGGATGAACAGCGCGTGGAACGGCCGGTCGAGCACCGTGAAGTCCACGTCGGACTCGAAGGAGTCGACCTGCCGGCCGAAGGCATTGCGCCGCACGACGACATCGAGACCGCCCAAGGTCTCCTGACCCTCGATACCGTCTTCGATCTCATCGGCGAGCATGATCATGCCGGCGCAGGTGCCGAACGCTGGCATGCCCGAGGCAATGCATTCTCGCAGTGGCTCGAACAGGTCGAAGATGTTCGCGAGCTTGTACATCGTGGTCGACTCGCCACCGGGGATGACGAGGGCGTCGACCTGCGCCAGCTCGTCGGGGCGGCGAACGGCACGCGCCGTCGCACCCACAGCTTCGAGCATGCGTAGGTGCTCACGGACGTCGCCTTGCAGCGCGAGGACGCCGATGGTGGGTTGCGCTGTCATAGCCGACCGACTCGGTCAGACGGCGCTGGGGCGACGTTGCCACGTCACGGAGACCTCGATGCGCCCCTCGTCGAAGAGCGACGCGATGCCGTGTCGAGCGAGCGTGTCATGGACAAAGGTCAACAGCTCGTCTCCGGCGGCAACGTTGGCGCTGCTGCCGTGCCAGACGTTGATCTCGAGCATCCCGTGCTCGACGGCATGCCATACATCAGGATGGGTGAAGTAGGCGATACCCCAAGGACGCTTGCCCTCCTCGGCCCGCCGCTGGAGCACCTCTTGAGCGGACCAGTGATCCTCACACGCCCGCAGCACGACGATGTCGCGTGCCTCGAGGTCCTCGAACGCCGCTTGCAGATCGTCGAACTGTGTGTTGCCCGACCAGTTCGCCGCCTCGCGGGCAAGATCAGCGGTCTCAGCGACAACGAACTCGTCTGTCAGTCGTTGCGCCTCAGCCGGGTCCTTGACCTCGTCCATGGCAGCGTCGAACACATCGGCCCGCACTTGCTCATCGGACTTGAAACCTGATCGCACCTGGACACGGGTGTAAGTGCGGAGCTGGGCAAGGCGAGCGGTCTGATTGGGACTCCCGATCGCCACCCGTCACCAACCGCGATCGGCGAGCCGGTGCGGCTGCGGGATCTCGTCCACGTTGATGCCGACCATCGCCTCCCCGAGGCCACGCGACACCTTGGCGATCACGTCAGGGTCGTCATAGAAAGTGGTGGCCTTGACGATGGCGGCTGCGCGCTCGGCGGGGTTGCCGGACTTGAAGATGCCGGAGCCGACAAAGACCCCCTCGGCGC
>JACCXO010000130.1 GCA_013696975.1 Nocardioidaceae bacterium
CGCCCTTGTCCGTGCTCAGCAACTGGCTGATGCGCCCGGCCACCTCGGCGCCGCCCTGAACCGCGAGGCTGCCCCCTTCGCAGAAGTCGTTCTGTACGTCGACCACGACCAACGCCCTACTCATGTCCAACTCCTCGCCAGCTGCGCCCGACCCGTTCGATGGAGGCGCGCTGCCCCTACGCTATCTCGCCCCGGCAATGGACCGAGGCGTCGCGACGAGGACGTCGTTCGAGTGGTGTGCCACCATGTCGGCATGTCCGAATCTTCCCCTTCGGAGAAAGCACCTGCGCTGCCGCTCGAGCCGGATCGAGCCGCTCGGCAGGATCTGACGAGGCGGCGACTTCTGACCGGTCTCGTGGGCCTGGGCGGCGTGGCCGCAGCTGGAGGCGTCGGCTACGTGTTAGCACCTCCCCGGCTGAAAGCGCGGCTCGGGCTAGGTCCCGAGCCCTTCGTCCCTGACGCCCCCGAGGGACAGGTCAGGCTCGAGACAGTCACCTCCCAAGCGCGGGGCCGCGACGTTCAGCTGTTCACGGCGGTCCCTCACGGATACGGCGACGGAGCGGGCCTGCCGGTGGCTGTTGTGCTGCACGGTGCCAGTGCAACAGCAGCCGACTTCCAACCTTTCGGGTTGGCTCGCTTCTTGACCGCGGCGATCGAAGGCGGAGCTGAACCATTCGTTCTCGCCGGAGCCGACGGCGGTGTGCTGCGCTGGGAACCCGATCCCGAATCCGATGATGACCCGCAGGCAATGGTCGTTGACGAGATGCCCGGATGGTTGTCCGATCGGGGTTTCGACGCTGAACGCAGGGCGCTGTGGGGCTGGTCGATGGGTGGCTACGGCAGCTTGCGTGTCGCTGAGCTGCATCCGGACTGGGCGCGTGTTGTCGCGGCCTTCAGCCCAGCGATTGGATCCGACGATGCTGTCATCAAAGACGTGGCCGCTTTGGTGGGGTTGCCCCTTGCTGTCTGGTGCGGCACCGAGGACTCGTTCATCGATCCCGTCAGGCAGTTCGTCGCTGCGTTGCCCGAGCCTCCGGAGATCGCGTCGTACGGCGAAGGCGGGCACTCGCGGGTCTACTGGAACGACCAGACCCTCGATGCGTTCGGCTTCCTCGCCAAGCACCTCGCCGCCTAGCCGCAGGGATCGCAAGGTTCAGGAAGCGAAGGGGGAGGTGTTGGCCGAGCGGTCCTCTCCGAGATAGTGAGTGGGGATGGCTGGTTCGCCTCGCGACAGTTTGCGCGACTCGGCCGGTAGCTCCGCCAGAGCTGCGTCGTGACGTGCCCGCGCGACATCGAGTGGTTCGCGACCGATGATCTCGCCTCCGCGCACCAGCTCACGCAAGAGCACCCGGTCATCACCGTCGTCAACAGGCGGCTGTCCAACGCCGACGACTTCGGCTTCGGCGACTCCGGCTGTGCTGAGTCGCCGCAGAGCGTACTTGCGGCCTCCCCTGGAGATCTTGTTCACGCTCTTCTTGGCCACGGCCAACAGCTTGGCGTCGGGTTCAGCCGTCTCGGCCCTGGCGACGAGCTTGTAGATGAAGCCCGACGTGGGATGGCCGGAGCCGGTCACCAGAGACGTCCCCACGCCATACCCGTCGACGGGTGCAGCAGCCAGGCCCGCTATGGCGAACTCGTCCAGATCACTCGTGACGATGATGCGTGTCTGAGTCGCGCCGAGCTCGTCGAGCTGGCGGCGTACCTGATGAGCCAACAGCCCCAGGTCACCTGAGTCGATCCGCACCGCTCCCAGCTGCGGGCCCGCGAGCTCGACCGCTGTCTTGACTGCCTCGGCGACGTTGTAGGTGTCCACCAACAAGGTCGTGTCCCGGCCGAGGGACTCGACCTGCGCCATGAAGGCGTCGCGCTCGGTGTCGTGGAGCAGCGTGAACGAGTGAGCAGCGGTGCCGCGCGTGGGGACGCCGTAGTCCGCACCGGCCTGGAGGTTCGCAGTGGTCGCGAAGCCGGCGATGTATGCCGCTCGAGCGGCTGCCACGGCTCCCCACTCATGGGTGCGTCTAGCTCCCATCTCGATGCACGGCCGCCCCTCGGCGACAGCGGTCATCCGAGAGGCGGCGGCCGCCACCGCAGAGTCATGGTTGAAGATCGAGAGCAACATCGTTTCGAGGAGCACCGCCTCGGCGAAGCTCGACTCGACCACCAGCAGAGGGCTGCCGGGGAAGTAGGCGTCGCCCTCGCCGTATCCCCAGATGGAGCCGGTGAACTGGTAGCACGCGAGCCATTCCAGCGTGGATTCGTCCACCACCTTGTGATCGCGCAAGAAGCTCAGCTGCGCGTCGTCGAAGTGATAGGACTCGAGGGCGTCGAGTGCTCGCCCGGTGCCAGCCACCACGCCATACCGACGACCGGTCGGCAAGCGACGCGTGAACAGCTCGAAGACGCTGCGCCGGTGCGCGGTGCCCGAACGCAATGCGGCCTGGAGCATGGTGAGTTCATAGTGGTCGGTCAGCAAACCGGTCGAGTGCACAGCGGGCAGCCTAATGGCCCGCCACCGAAATGGTCTGGTGCCCATCACCGGCACCGGATCGGTTAGGTGACAATGGCCGATGTGACTTCCGCGCCTGACGCCGCGACTCTCGAGCGGCCTGACACCGAGCAGGGTGTGCTGCTCGAGGTGCCGTGGGTCACCTTGGTCTGGGACGACCCCGTGAACCTGATGTCCTATGTCTCGTTCGTATTCATCGACTACTTCCACTACTCCAAGTCAAAGGCGCAGCGCCTCATGATGCAGGTACACCACGAAGGCAAAGCCGTGGTGTCCAGCGGCAGTCGTGAAGAGATGGAGCGCGACGTGCAGGCGATGCACTCCTACGGTCTGTGGGCCACCTTGCAGAAGGGCGATGCGTGAGCCATTTCAAGTCGCGCCGAAGAGGCGCTGTGTATGCCGAATTGCCAGCACACGCCGCCGGGCTGCTCGGCAACCTGGCCCGACAGCTCATCGAGTTGCTGAGCGAGGGGGAGCCGCATCAACGCATAGGAGACGACCCACTCGAGGCGCTGCTCGACTTCGGCGCTCCGCGAGATCGACCAGAGGATCCAGCGTTGCAGCGTCTGCTGCCGGACGCGCATCGCGACGACGAAGAGGCCGCGGCGGAGTTTCGCCGCTTCACCGAGGGGACTCTGCGTCAGTCGAAGATTCACGACGCCACGGTGGTGGTGGTCTGCTTGGACGAGGTGACGGACGGGGAGGTGGATGATGTGGAGTTGGAGCTGGACGCGGTTCAGGCTCGATGCTGGATGCGTTGCCTCACCGACCTTCGCCTCGCCTTGGCGGCGCGCCTCTATATCCGGGCGGGTGAAGAGGACAGCTGGGAGAACCTGCCCGATGACGACGAGCGGCTCCCGCTGTTCGAGATCTACGGCTGGCTCGGGTATCTGCTCGAGTCCCTGATCGACGCCGTTCGGCGTTGACGACCTGGGTGGCATCTCGCCATGTGGTCAGTGCGATCAACCCGCGCGAGGCGTGGGGCGAGCGGAACCTACCCTTGCCAGGTGTTGAGAATCGCCCAGCCCCTGCTTGACGAGATCGTGGCCCACGCCCGGCGCGACCACCCCGACGAGGCGTGCGGGATCGTGGCCGGCGCTGAGGGAACCGACCAGCCTCGTCGCGTCATACCGATGCTCAACGCCGAACGATCGCCGACCTTCTTTCGCTTCGACTCGACCGAGCAGCTGAAGGTATGGCGGGAGCTTGACGACCGCGACGAGGTGCCGGTCGTCATCTACCATTCCCACACCGCCACCGAGGCCTATCCCTCGCGCACCGATATCGGCTTGGCGGCGGAACCAGATGCGCACTATGTCATCGTGTCGACCGCTGAGTGCGGCAAGAGCAAAGGGCCTGTGGAATGCCGGTCGTTCAGAATTGTTGAAGGTGTTATCACCGAAGAAGAAGTCGAGGTCACCTGACATGGCAGTTGAAGTTCGGATCCCCACGATCCTGCGCACCTACACCGGAGGGGCCAAGGCCGTCGACGGCACCGGCGCTACGTTGGCGGAGGTGATCCAGGACGTCGAGTCGGGCCACCCTGGCATCAAAGACCGCCTCATCGAGGGCGCCGACCTTCGCCGGTTCATCAACGTCTACGTCAACGACGAGGACGTGCGCTTCCTCGACGGTCTCGACACCGCCGTGACTGATGGCGATGTCGTCGTGGTGTTGCCCGCTGTCGCCGGTGGCTGACGCCGGATGAGGTTCGACTCGCTGCTCGAGTCGGTTGGGGGCACACCCCTGGTGGGGCTACCTCGGTTGTCGCCATCTCCCGACGTGCGACTGTGGGCCAAGCTGGAGGACCGTAACCCGACCGGTTCCATCAAGGACCGTGCCGCGCTCGGCATGTTGGTTGAAGCCGAGAAGGACGGGCGCCTTCGACCACACTGCACCATCCTCGAGCCGACGTCGGGAAACACCGGCATCTCGTTGGCGATGGCAGCCAAGCTGCGTGGCTATCGGCTGGTCTGCGTGATGCCTGAGAACACCTCGGTCGAGCGCCGTCAGCTGCTGGGAATGTGGGGAGCCGAGATCGTCAGCTCGCCCGCTGCAGGTGGCTCCAACGAGGCAGTGCGGGTGGCCAAGCAGCTAGCTGACGAGCACCCCGACTGGGTGATGCTCTACCAGTACGGAAACCCCGCGAACGCCCAAGCTCACTACGAGACGACCGGCCCGGAGCTCCTCGCCGACCTGCCCACGATCACGCATTTCGTCGCGGGTCTCGGCACGACGGGCACCTTGATGGGGGTGGGTCGGTACTTTCGCCAGGTCAAGCCCGAGGTGCGCATCGTTGCGGCTGAGCCGCGCTATGGCGAGCTGGTCTACGGTCTTCGCAACCTCGACGAGGGTTTCGTTCCGGAGCTGTATGACGCCGCGCTGATCGACTCACGATTCTCGGTCGGCCCGCGAGACGCAGTCCGGCGTACCCGAGAGCTGTTGGAGTCCGAGGGCATCTTCGCCGGCATCTCCAGCGGCGCCATCTTGCACGCCGCACTGGCTCAGGCGGCCAAGTGTGCGCAGGCCGGACAGTCTGCCGACATCGCTCTGGTCGTGTGCGACGGCGGCTGGAAGTACCTGTCCACAGGCGCCTATGAAGGCACCATCGACGAGGCCGAAAGCCACCTCGAAGGCCAACTCTGGGCCTGACCTAGAGCCAGGGCTGACCGGTGGCGAGCTGTCGTGGGGCGAGTCTGCGCAAGTTGTGACGAAATTGCACCCCCAGCAACCATCAGAGTGCAAGATCGTCACATCTCGCGGGCTGGGGCTGGGCGGGCCTACCCGCCGCGCCCGATGGCACGCGATGTGGTGTTCGTCGCTTCATGCGGAAATGGCGGGGGCGAACGCCGTACGCTTCTCTGCGTGGCTGACGCACCCATTGGCATCTTCGACTCGGGTTTCGGCGGGCTCACCGTCGCGCGGGCTGTGCTCGACCAGCTGCCGCACGAGCCGGTCCTGTATCTCGGGGACACCGCGCGTCAGCCGTACGGCCCCAAACCCATCGGTGAGGTCCGGGAGTATGCGCTCGAGTGCCTCGACCATCTGGTCGACCAAGGCGTCAAGGCCCTGGTCATCGCCTGCAACTCAGCCAGTGCCGCCATGCTCCGCGATGCTCGTGAGCGCTACGACGTCCCCGTGGTCGAGGTGATCTTCCCCGCCACGCGCAGGGCCGTCGCGGCCACTCGCAACGGGCATGTCGGCGTCATCTGCACCTCTGCGACCAAGGCGTCGATGGCGTATGACGATGCCTTCGCGGCGGCCCCACAGATCACGTTGAGTGCCGAGGCCTGCCCGCGATTCGTCGAGTTCGTCGAGCGCGGCGTCACAGCCGGCCCCGAGCTGTTGGCGGTCGCGCACTCGTATCTCGATCCGCTCGTCGCACGTGACGTGGACACTCTCGTGCTGGGCTGCACCCACTATCCACTGTTGACCGGCGTGATCTCCTACGTGCTCGGTGACGATGTGACCTTGGTGTCCAGCGCTGAGGAGACGGCCAAGGACGTCTATGCCCTGTTGATGCGTGAGGGCCTCGAACGCTCTCCTGGCCTGCCTGCGCCCGTGCACCAGTTCCTGACCACCGGCCAGCCGGACGAGTTCCGCGAGATAGGCCGCCGGTTCCTGGGACCAGAGCTCGAGACCGTTGCGCAGTTCGCGTGGATACACGCGTGATCGGGCACAGCGCGGAGGTACACGCGTGATCAGGCACAGCGCGGAGGTACACGCGTGAGACTCACGGTTGTCGGGTGTTCGGGTTCCTTTCCCGCGCCAGATTCAGCGGCTTCGTGCTATCTCGTCGAATCGCCTCACGAAGGAGGCACTTTCAGGGTGCTGCTCGACCTGGGCAGCGGTGCGTTGGGCGCTTTGCAGCGATTCTGTTCTCTGGAGTCGATCAACGCGGTCACGCTGTCGCACCTGCACGCCGATCACTGCCTCGACTTGTGCGGCTTCTGGGTTTTTCGCAAGTATCACCCCCATCTACGACTACCGCGGTTGCCAATTTACGGGCCGGCGGGCGCCGCCGACCGGATGGCGAGCGCCTATGGGGTGTCGCCGTCGCCTGGGTTGTCCGCTGAGTTCGACTTCCGCGACTTTCCCAGCCAGCCATTCTCGCTGGGGCCATTCACGGTGTCGATCGCGTTGGTGGACCACCCATTTCCGGCATACGCGATCAAGGTCACCGACGGGGCGAGCTCTCTCGTCTATTCGGGCGACACCGGTCCGTGTGAGTCGTTGGTGGACATAGCCCGGGGATGTGACCTGCTGCTGGCTGAAGCCGCTTTCGTCGACGGCGACCTCAATCCACCACACCTTCACATGACCGGGCGGGACGCGGCGATGACCGCAGAGCGGGCTCAGGCTGGCCGCCTGGTGTTGACGCATATCCCACCGTGGCACTCGCGGGACAAGATGCTCGCCGAAGCCGCCCCACACTTCCCCGGCGACGTCAGCCTCGCGACCGTGGGCGCGACCTACGAAGTCTGAGCCATGGGCCGATATGGTCGATGACATGACCCGCGCAGATGGCCGCCGTGCTGATGAGCTCCGCCCTGTCACCATCACCCGCAACTGGCTGGACCACTCCGCCGGCTCAGTGCTTGTCGAGTTCGGGCGCACACGGGTCTTGTGTGCAGCGAGCGCCAGCGCCGGCGTGCCGAGATGGCGCAAGGACAGCGGACTGGGCTGGGTGACGGCTGAGTACGCCATGCTGCCCAGTTCCACCCACACCCGGTCCGACCGTGAGTCGGTCAAAGGTCGGATCGGCGGCCGAACTCACGAGATCTCCCGGCTGATCGGTCGGTCGCTGCGAGCCGTCATCGACTACAAGGCGCTCGGCGAGAACACCATCGTCCTGGACTGCGACGTGCTGCAGGCTGACGGTGGCACCCGCACGGCCGCCATCACCGGGGCGTATGTCGCTCTGGCTGATGCGGTGGCGCACCTGCGAGGCAAGAAGCTCCTGGTGGGGGAGCCCTTGATCGGATCGGTGGCCGCTGTTTCGGTCGGCATCATCGATGGCGAGCCTCGCCTCGACCTCCCCTACGAGGAAGATGTCCGAGCGGACACGGACATGAACGTCGTGATGACGGGGGCAGGAGCCTTTGTCGAGGTGCAGGGTACGGCGGAGACGACGCCCTTCGACCGTGCGATGCTCGACTCGCTGCTCGACCTTGCTGCGGTGGGGTGCGCCCAGCTGACGGAGATCCAGCAGCAGTCCTTGACGTCGTGACCCGCGTCTTCTTGGCCTCGCGCAGCCCAAAGAAGGTGGCGGAGCTCGAGCGCATCCTCAGGGACGTGCAACCAGACGTCGAAGTGGTGGGTCTGGGTGCCGTTGCTCCCTACGACGAACCCGCCGAGACAGAGCCGACCTTTGAGGGAAACGCCCTCCTCAAGGCCCGCGTGGGGCTGGCGGCCAGCGGGCTTGCCACACTCGCCGACGACAGCGGTCTGTGTGTGGACGCGCTCAACGGTATGCCGGGTGTGCTGTCGGCGCGCTGGTCCGGCACGGCAAAGGATGACGCCGCCAACAACGCACTGCTGCTCGCCCAGTTGCGTGACACGCCAGCTCAGCGCAGAGGCGCAGAGTTCCGTTGTGCCGTCGCACTGTGTATGCCGGACGGGCAGGAAGAGATCGCGCGGGGCGTGATGCGAGGGCGGATCGTTGAAGAGCCGCGGGGCAGCACCGGCTTCGGCTACGACCCCATCTTTGTGCCCAACGCCCAGCCTCAAGGCGAACAGTTCACCAACGCCGAGCTGAGCGCCGAGGCCAAGGACGCCATCTCCCATCGCGGCAAGTCCCTGCGTGCCATCGCTCCTGTCTTGGCCCGCCTGCTCACCGCCGCCCCCTCACGCCCCCGTTGAGAGGTCGCTCCCGACCCGTTGAGAGGTCGCTCCCGACCCGTTGAGTGGTCGCTCCCGACCCGTTCAGTGAGTCGATTTATCCACGCTCGCGCCCCGTAGGATGGCGCCGAGCGGCCGTAGCCCAACAGGCAGAGGCACACGGTTTAGGTCCGTGACAGTGTGGGTTCGACTCCCATCGGCCGTACCCAACAACAAGTCAGACGGCCAGGTCTTGGCGGAGCCTGGCCACGTGGCCGGTGGCTTTGACGTTGTACATCGCCTTGTCGATCTTGCCTTCTTCGTCGATGACGAAGGACGACCGGATGACACCGACCGTGGTGTTGCCGTGGAGATGCTTCTCGCCGTAGGCGCCGAACGCCTCCTGGACCGACTTGTCGGCGTCGGACAGCAAAGGAAACGTCAAACCCTCGAGCGCCCTGAACTCCGCGAGCTTCTCCGGCGCGTCCGACGAGAGGCCCAGAACGACATACCCCGCTGCGGTCAACGGCTCCAGTGAGTCACGGAAGTCGCATGCCTGTGTGGTGCAACCCGAAGTCATGGCCTCGGGGTAGACATAGAGAATGACCTTGCGGCCGCGGAAGTCGGTGAGACTGACCTGCTGACCGGTGTCGTCTGGCAGCGTGAAGGCAGGAGCTGCGTCGCCGGACTCAAGCACGGTGGGTTCGCTGATTTGGGTCATGGAACAGATCTTAGAGGGCCGCTCGTGTAAAGAGCGTCGCAGACCTTCCCAGTTGTTGCAAACCGTTTGCTATTGCGTAAGATAAGCAGCGAACGAGAACCTCACTCGGGAGGATCCCGCTCGCGTTCAAAGGGGTTGCCATGCACGTGCCGGACGGATTCCTCGACGCGCCCACATCGATCGCGACCGGAGCAGTCGCGGTTGGTGCAGTGGCTGTCGCACTCCGTAAAGCGAACAAAGAGCTCGATGAACGCACCGCCCCGATGGCTGGCCTCGTAGCAGCGTTCATCTTCGCCACTCAGATGCTCCAGTTTCCTGTCGGCGCTGGCACCAGCGGTCACCTCATTGGTGGAGTGCTTGCGGCGGTGTTAGTGGGGCCTTGGACAGCGCTGCTGTGCATGAGCGTGGTGCTGTTGGTGCAAAGTCTGCTCTTCGCGGACGGGGGCTTGACCGCGCTGGGCACCAATATCATCTTGATGGGTCTCATACCCGTCGCGGTGGGTTGGCTGGTCTTCAAGGTCGTTACCGCCATTGTCAGGCAGCGTAAGGGAGTCGCAATTGGCACCGCTACTGCGGCGCTGGTTTCGGTTCCGGTCGCCGCACTCGGTTTCGTCGGTCTCTACGAGTTCGGTGGCACCGCGAACATCGCACTTTCGACGCTGCTTTCAGCCATGATCGGTTGGCACGTACTTATCGGGGTGGGGGAGGCAGTCATCAGTGGCCTCGCCGTCAGCAGTGTGCTCGCGGTTCGCCCTGATCTGGTGTATGCCGCACGCGGCGCCGTCGCTCCACCCGAACTGCAGATCCGCTCCACTCGATCCGAAGGGGCTTCGTCATGACTAGCGGCAGCACCTCTTCCCAGCCAGATCCCGCGCCGCCCGGCCGGGAGACTGCGCCGCCCAGATCCCCCTCCATGAAGGCGTTCGCAGTTGGGGCACTGCTCATAAGTCTGATTCTTGCCGGGGTTGTCAGCTTCTACGCGTCTGGCAACCCTGATGGTCTGACCCGCGTTGCTGCCGACAAGGGTCTCGACGAAAGGGAAAAGTCGAGTGCGACAGCTGACTCGCCACTCGCCGACTATGCAGTCAAAGATATTGACAACCCCAGATTGAGCGGCGGGCTCGCCGGCGTCCTCGGAGTTTCGATCGTCTTGGTGTTAGCGGGTGGGGTCGCTTACGCCGTACGACGACGCACACCCGAGGCAGACAAGGCAGCGCCGTCGGATAACGCTGCCGGCCGCACCCGGCTGTAGCGGCCTCGTCATGGGAGCCGGGCACGGCCATCGGCTGCACTTTCACGGGCATTCGGCGGTTCATCGCCTGCCAGCGCAGTGCAAGCTCCTCGCACTGGTGCTGTTCGTCCTGTGCGTCGTGGCGACACCTCGAACCGCCTACTGGGCCTACGCGTTGGATGCTGCTGCGCTCGGGGTGTGTATCGCTGCGTCGCGGGTGCCCGTCGGCTACTTGGCGAAACGGATGCTCATCGAGCTGCCTTTCGTGGTGTTTGCATTGCTGTTGCCTTTTATCGCGCTAGGGGATCGAACCGTCGTACTGGGAGTCGAGGTGTCGGCAGAAGGCCTCGAAGCTGGCCTGTCGCTGCTGGCCAAGGCGACTCTCGGCGTTGTCGGCGGCTTGTTGCTGGCAGCCACGACGGAGCCACGTGATCTCCTCGCAGGTCTGGAAGGCAGACTGCCTCGTCAGCTGATTCAGATCATGGCCATGATGGTGCGGTATCTCGACGTGACGAGCGACCAGATGAGACGGATGCGCATCGCGCGCGAGTCGCGTGGTTTTGTGGCACGAAACCCGCGCCACTGGCCCGTCCTCGCTCAAGGTGCTGGCGCCCTGTTCGTCCGATCGTACGAACGCGGTGAACGAGTCCATCTGGCGATGGTGTCGCGTGGCTATGTCGGCCAGCTGCCGGGTCTCGTCCACGACGAAGCCACCACGAGGGAGTGGGTGACCAGTCTTGCGTTGCCGACAACCGCTGCCGTGGCGGCCGTGGCCGGATGGTGGTTGAGGTGACAGCCGACCACGCACGGGAAGGCACGGGTGCGCCTGTGCTGACTGTCGACGGGCTCGCCTACGCGTACCCAGACGGTCACCAGGCCCTGTATGGCGTGAATCTTGAGGTGTGGTCCGGCGAAAGGGTGGCGCTGCTCGGACCCAACGGTGCCGGCAAGACAACCTTCGTGTTGCATCTCAACGGGATCCTCGAGGCCGGCAGAGGGACCGTCGAAGTGTCCGGTATGGCCGTCGCCAAGGCCAACCTGGCCGAGATCCGTCGACGCGTCGGACTTGTCTTCCAAGATCCCGACGACCAGCTGTTCATGCCCACGGTCGCTGACGATGTGGCGTTCGGCCCGGCAAACTTGGGCTTCAGTGGAGCGGAGCTCGCAGCGAAAGTCGAGCACGCACTCGAACAGGTCGGTATGGCGGATTACGCCAAACGCCCACCCCACCACTTGTCGTACGGGCAGCGGCGGAGAGTTGCCGTAGCCACCGTGCTAGCGATGCAACCTGAGATCTTGGTGCTCGACGAGCCATCCTCCAACCTCGACCCGCAGAGCCGGCGCGAGTTGTCCGACATCTTGCTGGCGCTCGACATCACCATCTTGATGGTGACTCATGACCTGCCTTACGCACTCGAGCTGTGTCCGCGATCGGTGGTGTTGTCCGAAGGGGTGATCGTCGCTGACGGCGAAACTGGACAGGTGTTGTCTGACGAGGCGCTCATGCGGGCGCACCGACTGGAGCTTCCCTATGGCTTCGACCCCCGTCAACTGCATCCTCGGCGGTACGGAGGCTCTTGCCCGCCATCCGTCGACATCTGCAAGACTGGCCAACGCCATCAACTGCAGGAGGACACGTGAGCTCGGCAACCCGCACGCCCGACGAGATATCCACCGAGATCGCGGACACCCGCAACCGGTTGGCCGGCACCATCGACCAGTTGGTCTATCGCACCAAGCCCATGACGATCGTCCAGCGGCAGCTGGCGACAACCAAGGCGTCGTTCTACGACGCCAACGGGTCGCTCCGCATGGACAAGATCGCCATTGTTGCCGGCGTTGTGGTGGGCGTCGTAGTCTCCATCGTGGTGATCCGCAAGATCGTCGGCTGAGCAACTCCTGGGCGGACCATTCGCCTCTCGCCGGAAACCAGTTCTGACGTAGGGAAAATTGCGCAGTGAGCCTCAAGTCGCCTCGTCATGACGACAAACTCCCCATCCGTATGCTGCACGACCGGGTGCTCGTCTCGCTCGACTCGGAGGCCGGTGAGCGCCGTTCGAGCGCCGGAATCGTCATACCGGCAACGGCCCAGATGGGGCGGCGGCTGGCGTGGGCGCGGGTTGCCGGCGCAGGGGCCCATGTCCGCACCGTTGAGGTCGGTGACCGGGTGCTCTTCGACCCCGAGGACAAGGCAGAGGTCGAGGTGCGCGGGCAGGAGTTCATCCTGCTGCGTGAGCGAGACCTCCACGCGGTCGCTTCCGAGCGGCTCGAAGACGGCCAGACCGGCCTGTACCTGTGACTCCCGTAGACGGCCGCGGCCTACCCTTCGGTGGATGTGACCGGAGAGTCGAGTCCTGCTACAGCAGGAAGACCAACAACAGCACCAACATCGTCAGCCAGCTCATGCTGACACCTCTTCCTGTTGGGCCATCCACGCCTCGACGCCGGCGCTGGTGCGAGGCAGCGCTGCCGACAGGTTGCGGTAGCCGTCTTCGGTGACGAGGAGGTCGTCCTCGATTCGGATGCCGATCCCTCTCAGCTGCTCGGGCACCAGCAGGTCGCTGGACTGGAAGTACAGGCCAGGCTCGACGGTCAACACCATCCCTGCCTCGAGCTTGCCATCGGTGTACTGCTCCTTTCGGGCGGCTGCGCAATCGTGCACATCGAGGCCGAGCATGTGGCCCGTGCCATGCAAGGTCCAGCGGCGGTAGATCCCGCTGTCCTTCTCGAGCGCCTCGTCGGCAGAGGTCGGCAAGATGCCCATGTCGGCGAGACCGTGGGCGAGCACGGTCATCGCGGCGAGATGGAAGTCGCGGTAGGGCACGCCCGGCTTCACTGCCGCCATACCAGCCTCTTGCGCTGCGAACACCAGGTCATAGAGGTGGCGCTGGTCGGCAGTGAACTCCCCAGCGACAGGCAGCGTGCGGGTCACGTCGGCGGTGTAGAGAGATCGATTCTCAACCCCCATGTCGAGCAGCAGCAGATCCCCTGGCGTGACAGCGCCGTCGTTGTCGATCCAGTGCAGGGTGGTCGCGTGCGGGCCGCCGGCGACGATGCATTCATAGCCGACATCGTTACCGGCAGCACGAGCGCGGCGCCAGAAGGTGCCTTCGATCCACCGCTCCCCATGTGCCAAGACGGAGGCCCACTCTCGGGCTGTGTCCTCGAAACCCAAGATGGTCGCATCCACCGCGTCTTGCAGCTGCTCGACCTCCCATCCATCCTTGAGCAGTCGCATCTCCGACAAGCTGATCGCGAGCTCGGCATCAGCTTGAGGGTCGGAGTGAGAGCTCACCAACGCATCGACTTCCGGGTCGACACCGCGATACGCCCGAGCGGGGAGACCGGACGTCAGTACGTCGGGCAGCTCGTACAGGTGCCGACAGCGAAGGCCGAATAGCTCCTCGGCTTCGCTCAGCGAACGGCGCCGGCCGGCCCACGCCTCGCCGTAGCGGCCATCGCGCCAGAACGCGTCGTCGGTCTTCGCGTGTCTCGGCCGGAAGAAAAGGGTCGCGTCACCATCGTCGATGACCAGAACGGCGTCTGACGACTGGTTGCCGCTGAGATAGACATGCGCTGTGTCGGCACGGAACCGGTAGTCGGTGTCGTTGGCACGTGGCTTCAAAGGCCCGGCCGGTATGACGATCCGCTCGCCGGGGAACCGCTGGGCGAGTCGCTCGCGCCGTGCCCTGGCCCAAGGTGCCACCGGCATCCGCTCCACGACGTCTTCGTCGTCTGACCAACCCTCGCGCATGAATGAGATCAACGCGTCACTGGCTGGGACGGGATAGGTCGCTGGCTGGAAACGGTCAGACATGTGCACTCCTCACGACGGCGGCACCGCCACTCTCGTCGGTGCTTCTGCTGTCCATCTTGGCACCGTCATTGACCTGTGCGCTGATAGCCCCCGACGTCTGCAGCATTAGGCTGCGCCGGTGGAACTGTTACGAGTGCAGCGCTGGGTTGCGTCGACACTAGCGCTGACGGTGGCTTATGTGTGGTCGAGCGGCATGGTGCTGGGCGCGCTCTACACGATCGATCAGAGCCGGACCGGTGCCCAGATCGGCATCCTCTGCATGGCGGCGGTCATCGGTGCCGCGGCAATCGCGGGCGTGCGAGTGATCAACGGGCTGTCCATCCTGACCCCATGGCTGCTCGCTGGCCTGTTCCCGAGCGCCGTGGGTGCCTGGGTGTTGGCGGGGCGCTGAGCCCGGGTCTCGCCTCTTCAACCCACCGTCCGGATGCCGAAGTCGAGGTCGGGCTTCGCGCTCACGAACTGGTTACGGTACCGTAGGTTACGTCATCGTAAGGACTCCCGGAAGGCTTCCCATGACCTTGTCAGCAGAGCGCACCTTGAGCCAGACCGAGTTTCTGCTCGAGCTCAACCCCGTGGTCGAGGCAGAGCTCAACCGGCATATCCCGGTGGCCAAAGAATGGTTCCCCCATGAGTACGTGCCCTGGAGCGAGGGACGCACCTACGACGGTGTGCTCGGGGGAGAGGCGTGGATCGAGTCAGATTCCAACCTTTCCGAGGTCGCCAAATCAGCCCTGATCATCAACCTGCTGACCGAGGACAACCTGCCCAGCTACCACCACGAGATCGCGGTCCTCTTCGGTCGCGACAAGGCGTGGGGCGACTGGGTACACCGCTGGACGGCGGAGGAGGGACGCCACGCCGTCGCGCTCCGTGACTACCTGAGCGTCACCAGAGCCGTCGACCCGGTGGCACTCGAGCGACTCCGGATGCAGCACATGTCGCAGGGCTTCATCTCCGCCAACGACTCGAACCTGTTGCGATCGCTCGCCTACGTCTCTTTCCAGGAGCTGGCCACCCGCGTCTCACACCGCAACACGGGCAGAGCGACTGGTGATCCCGTCGCTGATCAGCTGCTGGCACGCATCGCCGCGGACGAGAACTTGCACATGATCTTCTACCGCAATCTCCTGCAAGCGGCGCTGCAGCTCGATCCCAACCAGACCATGCGGGCAATCACCGACGTGGTCAAGTCGTTCGAGATGCCGGGCGCTGACATCCCCGGCTTCCAGCGCAAGGCGGTCGCCATGGCTGTCGAGGGCATCTACGACCTCCGCCAGCACAAAGACGACGTAGTGATGCCGGTCCTTCGCTTTTGGAAGGTCTTCGAGCT
>JACCXO010000030.1 GCA_013696975.1 Nocardioidaceae bacterium
GACATCAAGTCGGACTCCGTGATCGACGCGGTGGATGGATGGATGCAGCTCTCTGCTCCGTGGCAACGCACCTGGTGTGCTTTGTGCGCATCTTCTGATCGTCAACCGCACTAGCCGCCCTGCACCCTGCACCCGCATCGCCCCATTCGCCGCTCATCTCGCGCTCAGCACCGTTCAAGGAGTAACCCCGTGTCGTCAGAGGTCAAGATCCAGGCCGAGCCCCGCAGCGAGTTCGGCAAGGGCGCGGCTCGTCGCATCCGTCGCGACGCCAAGGTCCCCGCTGTCCTTTACGGCCACGGCACCGACCCGGTGCACATCACGTTGCCGGGTCATGAGCTGATGCTGGCCCTCAAGACGGGTGCCAACGCGCTCTTGTCCATCGAGCTCGACGGCAAGAGCCAGCTAGCGCTGCCCAAGCAGGTCCAGCGCGACCCGATCAAGGGCTTCATCGAGCACGCAGACCTGATCATCGTTTCCCGAGGCGAGAAGGTCACCGTCGATGTGCCGATCATGCTCATGGGCGACCCCGTTCCGGACGCTCTGGTCACGAGCGACCACACCTCGGTACCGCTCGAGGCAGAGGCGACTCACATCCCGGAATCGATCGAGCTCAATATCGAGGGCCTCGAGATCGGCACCCAGGTGCTGGCCAAGGACCTGGTGCTGCCGAGCGGCTCGACGCTGAGCCTCGACCCCGAGGCGTTGATCGTCAACATCACCGCAGTCCAGTCGCAAGAATCGCTCGACGCGGAGCTGGCGGAAGCCGAAGCCGACCTGGGCATCGAGCACGACGAGCCGGAGTCCGTTGACGAGGAGACGGCAGAAGCCCAGGATGACGAAACCGCGACGGAGGCGTCGACCGAGGAGTGATCCTCCGCAACATCATTCGAGGGCCGGGAGTTCCTATGGCGTACGACGGTTGGGTCGTCGTTGGCCTAGGGAACCCCGGCCCCTCGTATGCCAACACCCGCCACAATGTCGGTTATCTCGTCGCCGACGAGCTGGCGAAGCGGGTGGGGGCCAGCTGGAAAGCTCACAAGTCCGGTCGGGCGCTGGCGGTCGAGGGGCGCCTCGCCGGCACGCTGGGTGTCAGGACAGTGCTGGGGCGCGGACGGTGCTATATGAACGAGTCGGGAGGACCCGTCGCTCAGCTATTGCAGTTCTACAAGGCGGCCCCCGACCGGCTGATCGTCATACACGACGAACTCGACATTGCGTATGGCGAGCTGCGCGCCAAGTTCGGCGGTGGCGACAACGGCCACAATGGGCTCAAGTCGATCCGCCGCTCCCTTGGCACCGGTGACTACCTGCGCCTGCGGGTAGGCATCGGTCGCCCGGCCGGACCGCAGGACATGGCGGACTTCGTGCTCAGCCCCTTCACTCCGGTCGAGCGACGCGAGCTCGATCTGCATGTGCAGCGTGCCGCCGACGCGGTGGAGTCGTTGATCACGGATGGCCTCGAGAACACGCAGAACCGCTTCAATCGTTGAGTATGACCACCGTTGCTTGCTGCCACCGCTGAACCCATCGGCAGACGCGCGTCTTGTGCAACTCGCCGACCCTTCATGAGATTGGCTCGGGTGGAACTTCCGGGCCAGCATTTGGCTCCGAAGTTCCATCCGAGGGTCAACGAGGTGTCCTTGCGGCGGGTCGGCGGCGGCTGTTGCTGCCATCCATCAAGATGACCCTTGAATCTGTGGCAGAGTTTGACCCTGTGACCGACGAACTTGGCCTCCCGACTCCCGGCTCCGACATCGTCGGCGACGACCATCGGCTGTCGGCTTGGGCCGCGACGGTCACGGGCGAGCGCCTCGAGGCCCTCCGCACTGAAGGCCTCGAGGGGCGCGAGCTCAAAGACGCCGGCGACGCCTTGGGCCATCGGATCTTGATGCAGCTGCTGGCGACGTACCGTCCTGACGACGCCGTCCTGAGTGAGGAAGGCAAGGACGACAAAGCTCGCCTCCAGAGCAACCGGGTCTGGATCATCGATCCGCTCGACGGCACCCGTGAGTACTCTGAGCCGCCACGCGACGACTGGGCCATCCATGTCGCACTGTGGCGAGACGGCGATCTGGTGGCCGGTGCTGTCGCTCAGCCGGGTATGTCGACCACGTTCAGCACAGCGGAGCCGCCGGTCGTGCCCAAGCGGACCAGCACCAAGCCACGCATCGCAGTGAGCCGAACCAGGCCCCCCGAGTTCGTCTCGTCTTTGGCGCAAGCGATCAATGCCGAGCTGGTCCCGATGGGCTCTGCTGGCGCCAAGGTGATCTCGGTCGCTCGTGACGTCACCGACATCTATGTCCACGCGGGCGGCCAGTACGAGTGGGACTCCGCCGCCCCGGTGGTGGTCGCCCGAGCCGCGGGGCTCCACACCAGCCGGGCCGACGGCAAGCCGCTTGCCTACAACCAAGAGAACGTGTGGCTTCCCGATCTGCTCGTATGCCGCCCGGAGCTTGCTGACCCGGTGAGCGCCTTCGTCCGTGACTATTGGGCTCAGCACGGACAATAGGCGCGTGCACCGGTCGCAGTCGCCAATCCAGATCACCTCGAGGCGGCGTGACCAGCCGCTTGCGCGACACGTCCGAGAACGCTAACCAGCCATGACTCTGCAAGCACTCATCTCTCGCGTTGCGGCTGAGCCATCCCTGGCGGCCGCTCTCAAGTCTGCCCTGGAGACGGGGGCTACCAGCCGGGACTTGACGGCGCCGACTGCGCTGCGCCCCTTCCTCACCGCAGCGCTCGCTGCCGGCGGAGACGGGCGCGGCGCCAAACCGGTTCTCGTGGTCACCGCCACCGCTCGCGAGGCCGACGAGATCGAGGCTGCCGTCAAGTGCCTGATCAGCCCTGACGCCGTGGCGGCCTACCCGGCTTGGGAGACGCTTCCCCATGAACGTTTGTCGCCTCGGTCTGACACCGTGGGACGGCGGCTTGCTGTGCTACGTCGGCTGCTGCACCCGGGAGAGTCGGGAGCGAGCGCTACCGCGATCCAGGTGGTGGTCGCGCCTATCCGCTCGGTGCTGCAGCCGCAGGTCAAGGGTCTCGGTGACCTGGAGCCGGTGGCGCTCCGGGAGGGCGACGAGGCAGACCTTGGAGAGGCGGTTCGCCGGTTGGCAGCGGCGGCATACCACCGGGTGGATCTGGTCGAGCGGCGCGGCGAGTTCGCCGTGCGTGGCGGCATCGTCGACGTCTTCCCGCCGACAGACGAGCATCCCGTCCGGGTCGAGTTCTGGGGCGACACGGTCGAGGAGATCAGGTCGTTCGCCGTCGCCGACCAGCGGTCCCTCGACGACATCCCCCCCGGTTTGTGGGCACCGCCCTGTCGTGAGCTGCTGCTGACTGATGAGGTGCGGGACCGCGCTCGGGCGCTTGCCGTGGAGCATCCCGAGCTGCACGAGATGCTCGACAAGCTGGCCGAGGGTCACGCGGTAGAAGGGATGGAGTCCCTCGCACCCGCTCTCGTCGACGAGATGGAGCTGCTCGTCGACCTGATCCCGTCGAACGCCGTGGTCTTGGTGTGCGATCCCGAGCGGGTCCGCGCGCGAGCCCACGACCTGGTGGCGACCAGCCAAGAGTTCCTGCAGGCATCCTGGGCCGCCGCGGCTGGGGGCGGGCAAGCGCCCATCGACCTCGGCGCAGCGGCTTACCGGCGTCTCGGCGACGTCCGCGAGCATGCCCTCGCCCGCGGGTTGTCCTGGTGGACCGTTTCGCCCTTCGGGCTTGACCCGACAATCGAGCAGAGCGGCCTTGGGCCGACAATCGAGCAGAGCGGGCTTGACCGGACAATGCAGCCGAGCGGCCTTGGGCCGACAGTGCCGCTTCGCACCGAGGCAGGGGAGATCGTCTCCGTCGACGTGAACACGGCAAGCTCGGTCGAGTCGCGCGTCATCGACATCGACGCGGCCCCGAGCTATCGCGGCGACACGGTGGCGGCGGTCGCCGACATCTCAGCCTTTGTAAAGGAGGGCCGCAACGTCGTGCTGGTCACCGAAGGGCATGGCCCGGGCGAGCGACTCGCTGAGGTGCTCAAGGAACATGACATCGCCGCGCGCATCGTCGGCGAGCTGAGCCTCGAGCCCGTGGTGGGCGTGGTCGAGGTGGTCCAGGGCAGCCTCGAACACGGCTTCCTCGCCGACGCGATCAACCTGGTTGTGCTGACCGGCGACGACCTGATGAGCCAACGCACCACCGTCAAGGACTCGCGGCGGATGCCGTCCCGCCGTCGCAAGCAGGTCGACCCGCTCGAGCTGCGCACGGGTGATTATGTCGTCCATGAACAGCACGGCGTTGGCCGCTACGTCGAGATGATCCAACGCACCGTGGGCGGTGCCACCCGCGAATATCTGGTCATCGAGTACGCGCCTTCCAAGCGAGGCCAGCCGCCGGACAAGCTGTTCACTCCGACCGATCAACTCGACCAAGTCACCCGCTATGTCGGCGGGGAGCAACCTTCACTTGACCGCCTCGGTGGCGGCGACTGGAGCGCGCGCAAGGGCAGGGCGCGCAAAGCCGTCCGGCTGATCGCCGCGGAGCTGATCAAGCTGTATGCCGCTCGGCAGGCCACCCGGGGCCACGCCTTCGGCCCCGATTCGCCCTGGCAACGAGAGCTCGAAGACGCCTTCCCGTACGTCGAGACACCCGACCAGCTCGCCTCCGTCGACGAGGTCAAGCGCGACATGGAGCAGCCAGTCCCCATGGACCGGCTGATCTGTGGGGACGTGGGGTACGGCAAGACGGAGATCGCCATCCGGGCTGCCTTCAAGGCGGTGCAGGACGGCAAGCAGGTCGCCGTACTCGTGCCGACAACGCTCCTGGTGCAGCAGCACCAGCAGACTTTCGCGGAACGCTTCGCCGGCTTCCCCGTCGTCGTCAAGCCGCTGAGCCGATTCCAGAGCGACGGCGAGGCCAAGGAGACCATCACCGGACTGGCCGGGGGCACCGTCGACGTGGTCATCGGCACCCACAGACTCTTCAACGCCGAGATCAAGGTAAAAGACCTGGGCCTGATCATCGTCGACGAGGAGCAGCGCTTCGGCGTCGAGCACAAGGAGGCGCTCAAGCAGATGCGCACAGCGGTCGACGTTCTCAGCATGTCCGCGACGCCGATCCCCAGGACCTTGGAGATGGCCATCACGGGTATCCGCGAGATGTCGACCATCACGACGCCGCCGGAGGAGCGCCACCCCGTCCTGACGTTTGTGGGCGGCTACGACGACGGTCAGGTCACCGCAGCGGTCCGTCGCGAGCTGCTGCGCGAAGGCCAGGTCTTCTACATACACAACCGGGTGCAGAGCATCGACAAAGTGGCCGCCAAGCTGCGCCAACTGGTGCCGGAGGCCCGAGTGGCGATCGCGCACGGCCAGATGCAGGAGCACCAGCTCGAGCAGGTGATGCTCGACTTCTGGGAGCGCAAAGCCGACGTCTTGGTGTGTACGACGATCGTCGAGTCTGGGCTCGACGTGTCCAACGCCAACACCCTGATCATCGAGCGGGCCGATCTGCTCGGCCTTTCGCAGCTGCACCAGCTGCGTGGCCGCGTCGGGCGTGGTGGGGAGCGGGCCTACGCATACTTCCTCTATCCGCCCGAGAAGCCACTCACCGAGACCGCGCACGACCGTCTCGCCACCATCGCCCAGCACTCCGACCTCGGAGCCGGGATGGCAGTGGCGATGAAGGACCTCGAGATTCGCGGGGCCGGGAACCTGCTCGGCGGAGAACAGTCGGGCCACATCGCCGATGTCGGTTTCGACCTCTACGTTCGACTCGTCGGCGAGGCAGTGGCGGAGTACCGCGGTGACACCGTCGTCGAGGAGCCCGAGGTGAAGATAGAGCTGCCCGTCGACGCTCACCTGCCCCATGACTACGTGTCCAGTGAGCGGTTGCGGCTCGAGATGTACAAGAGGCTGGCCGAGGTTCGCTCGCCGGAACAGCTCGAGGGGGTGCGTGCTGAGCTGGACGACCGCTATGGCACCTTGCCGGACTCGGTTCAGAATCTGCTGGCGGTGGCGATGCTCCGGGTCAGGGCCCGACAAGCGGGGCTCACGGACATCAACGCCCAAGGCAACTTCATCCGGTTCGCACCGGTCGAGCTCACCGACTCGACTCGCGTCCGGCTCGACCGGCTGTATCCCAAGTCTGTCGTCAAGCAGGTGGTGCAGAGCATCTTGGTGCCGCGCCCTATGACGGCTCGCGTCGGCGGCCAGCATGTTCGCGATGTCGCCGTACTAGATTGGGCCGCTCAGGTCATCGACGACGTCATCGCCCGACCTAAACCAGCTTGAGGAGTGCTCTGAAGTGACATCACTACCGCGTGCCCGCGTCGCCCGACGCGGCAGCCTGATCGGTTTGGCGCTCGCCGCCGCGCTCGGCCTGTCAGCATGCGGCAACGACCTGCAACCGGGCGCGGCGGCCACGGTCAACGACGTACGCATCTCGCAAGACGACGTCGACGAGATTGTCGGCGCGGCTTGTGAGTACACCCAGGTTCTGCGCCAGCAGGAGGGCGGCGCGGGGGAACCGCAACGGCTGGACGAGCTGCGTTCCACGATCACCACAGCGCTGATCCAGTTCGAGATCGTCGACACGGCAGCAACAGAGCGAGGGGTGTCAGCGAGCCAGTCAGCCGTCAGCGCATTCGATGAGCAGAACCAGATCCCCGAAGGGCTCAGCCAAGACAACGCGGAGACGCTCGAGCAGTTCTTCGGGGACTTCGCGATGTCGCAGGCTCAGCAGGCGGCCATCGGAGCCAACGTCAAGGACTCCGAAGTGACCTCGGTCTCGAGAGTGACGCCTCAGGACCTAGAAGCGTCGGCCGAACTCCTCAGCGAGGTGACGCAAGAGCAAGATGTCGTGGTCAACCCCGCTTACGGCAGCTGGGACGGCCAGGCGGTCATTGCCGGCAATGGCTCCTTGTCCGACCCGGTGTCGGACGCCGCAATCGGCGGCGAGGGAGACGAGAGCATCGACCCGGCCGCTCCACCCGACCCCGCTGCCTCAGTCTCCGCCGACGTGCCAGCCGTCCAACTCTGCGGCTGACGGCTCTGCTGTGATGGCCGCCAGAGGTCGGCTGACGGTCCTCCTCACCAGTCCACGGCTTCCTGCAGCTCTGCTGACTGCTACTGCATGGCGGGTCGTGCACGAGGCGGCGGTCGTTGCGACGTACGACGCGGAGACCGGTCTCGGGGCAGCCTTGACCGGTGAGGGCGTCCCTGTTGAGACCTGGTCCACTGCTACCGGGGCGGATCTGCTCTTGCGTGCGCAGGACCAGCATCTGGTATGGCTCGCGGGCGACGACGGTGATCAGGAACTGACTCGTGCACTGGCTGACGAGGTCGTCCTTCGTGCTGACGGCGCCGGTCCCCAGGTTGGTCAGGGAACATCGCCGGAGATCGAGGTGATGGTGGGCTCCTTCGACCCTCCTGGTGCGCGATTACTTGACTTGCGTGAGGTGATGCACCGCCTCCGGCGAGAGTGCCCGTGGGACATTAAGCAGACTCATGGGTCGCTGGTTCGCCACCTGGTCGAGGAGACCTACGAAACCATCGAGGCCATCGAGACAGGCGATCGAGACCACTTGCGCGAGGAGCTGGGCGATCTCTTGCTGCAAATCATGTTTCACGCCACGATTGCGAGTGAGCACAGCGACGAGCCGTTCGACATCGATGACGTCGCCGCCGAGATCGTCGACAAGCTGGTACGGCGGCACCCGCACGTCTTCACCGACCTCGAAGTCACTGGCATCGAGGACGTGGAAGCCAACTGGGAGACGATCAAGTCAACCGAGAAGTCGCGGACCTCACCGTTCGACGGCATACCTCCGGGGTTGCCGGCGCTGACCCTCGCCGCCAAAGTTGCGGCTCGGTCAGGCAGGAGGGAGGCACCGGACCCGAGCGCCGGAAGCGACGTCACTGCGTCGCTAAGCCTGCCCGTCGCCGGCGACGTCACAGCGCTGTCGCAGGCATCGTTGGGAGAAGCACTTTTCGCCTTGGTGGCCCAAGCAACAACCGCTGGCCTGGACCCAGAACTTGCGCTCCGTGAACGGGTGCGACGCGAGATCGAACAGCACAACGAGCATGCCGAGACAGCCGGGGCTGACCTCTCAACGGGTCGGACTGACCTCTCGACGGATGGGCCAACCCCCGGCTGGCGCGAATGACCTCTCAACGGGTCGGGACTGACCTCTCGACGGATAGGCAGCGTGGCTTCCGATAAGGGCTGACCGCCCACCGTTAGGCTGTTGTCGGACCCGTCAGGCAGCGAAAAGGACATCTTGGTGGCACAGATAGCCGTTATCGGCGCGCGCGAGATCTTGGACTCACGCGGCAATCCGACAGTCGAAGTCGAGGTTGTCCTCAACGACGGCACTCTCGCTCGGGCGGCCGTCCCATCGGGTGCGTCCACCGGCCAGTTCGAAGCGATCGAGCTTCGCGATGGCGGTTCTTGGTACGGCGGCTTGGGTGTGGGCAAAGCAGTCGACGCCATCAACGGCACGATCGCGGAGACGCTCACCGGAGAGCTGGCCAGCGAGCAGCGCAACATCGACCAGATCTTGCTCGACCTCGACGGCACAGCCAACAAGGCCAAGCTCGGCGCCAACGCAATCTTGGGAGTCTCGCTTGCCGTGGCCAAGGCCGCGGCGGAGTCTGCCGGGTTGCCGTTGTACCGCTATCTCGGTGGACCCAACGCGCATCTGCTGCCGGTTCCGATGCTGAACATCCTCAACGGCGGCGCGCATGCCGACACGAACGTGGACATCCAGGAGTTCATGGTCGCGCCCATCGGCGCTGCCACCTTCCGCGAGGCGCTCGAGCAGGGCGTGTCGGTCTATCACGCTCTCAAGGCCGTGCTCAAGGACCGCGGTCTTGCGACCGGGCTCGGCGACGAGGGCGGATTCGCCCCGAACGTCGGCTCCAACCGCGAGGCTCTCGACTTGATCGCCGCCGCAGTCGACAAGACCGGCCTCAAGCTGGGCTCGGATATCGTCTTGGCGCTCGACGTCGCAGCTTCTGAGTTCCACGACGACGACAAGGCCGGGAGTTACACCTTCGAGGGTGCGGCCATGCCATCGAGCGAGATGGCTGCCTATTACGCCGAGCTTGCCTCGTCATACCCGATCGTGTCGATCGAAGATCCGCTTGACGAGGAGGACTGGGAGGGCTGGACCTCTCTCACGGCCACCATGGGGGACCGGGTGCAGATCGTGGGCGACGACCTGTTCGTGACCAACGTCGAGCGACTGCAACGCGGGATCGACACCTTGGCTGCGAATGCATTGCTTGTCAAGGTCAACCAGATCGGCAGCCTGACCGAGACGCTCGACTCGGTCGACCTGGCACACCGCAGCGGCTTCTCCTGCATGATGAGCCACCGCTCGGGCGAGACCGAGGACACCACGATCGCTGACCTCGCGGTCGCCACGAACTGTGGCCAGATCAAGGCCGGCGCGCCGGCGCGCTCGGAGCGGGTGGCGAAGTACAACCAGCTGCTGCGGGTCGAGGAGGAGCTGCGAGACGCGGCTCGCTACGCGGGCCGGGCCGCGTTCCCGCGCTACACCGGAGCGAGCTGACCCGGCGTGCCATCTCGACCGAGGCCTCCCTCTGCTCCTGGCTCCGGCCAGGGGGGAGCCGGTCGTCGGCCGAGTCCTGCGGCGTCGACCAAGCGTCGCACGACGCGAGTCCATCTCAACGGAGCTACTGTGCTCGGGTCTGAACGTAGAGCGACACTCACCGGGCGGGCCGCGATTGTATTGCTCGTCTTGGCGGTGCTGGCTGTTTCCTACGCCTCGAGCGTTCGCGCGTGGCTCAATCAGCGCAGCGAGATCAACGGGTTGAGCGCTCAGATCGACGAGCGAGAGGCAGCTGTCGCTGAGCTCGAGCAGACGAGACGTCGCTGGCAGGACCCGGCCTACATCGAAGCGCAGGCCAGGCTGCGGTTCAGCTGGGTGATGCCGGGAGAGGTCGGCTACCGCGTTATCGACGAGGACGGCTCGGTGCTCGCTGACAGTGGTGGATTGTCAGAACCGGTTGGCGAACGAGACGCGACCGAGCAGCCAGAATGGTGGGAAACCGCGTGGGGCAGTGTGGTCGAAGCAGGGTTAGACCCAGCTGCCGAGGGGAGCGACTCGCGTGAGCGAAGCAAGCGGACGCCGCTCGAGCGGATCGGGGGACTCCAGCGCGACTCGGCCGGCAGCACGCGGCCCGACTGGTCCGGCGATCCTCGCAACGAGTCCGCTGGCGATCCTCGGCGTTCGCGTCAGGAATTGCTACCGAGCCTGTGAACGAGACACTGCTGGGCGAGGCTGACTTCGCCACGGTGCGCGCTCAGCTCAGTCGTCCGCCTCGCGACACCATCGCGGTCGGGCACCGGTGCCCGTGCGGAAACCCTGACGTGGTTACGACGGCGCCACGGCTTGCCGACGGGACGCCCTTTCCCACCTTCTATTACCTGACGTGTCCGCGGGCCGCCTCCGAGATCGGCACGCTCGAAGCCAGTGGGCTCATGCAAGAGATGACCGACCGGATCGCCACCGATGAGGATCTGGCCACCTCTCACCGGCAGGCTCATGAGGCCTATCTGCGCGCGCGAGGTCAGCACGGTGAGCCCCCTGAGATCGCCGACGTCTCGGCGGGAGGGATGCCGAACCGCGTCAAGTGCCTGCATGTGCTTGTCGCGCACTCCCTCGCGGCTGGGGCGGGAGTCAATCCCCTTGGCGACGAGGCACTCGGCCTGCTGTCGGACTGGTGGGCAGGCGGCCCCTGCGTCACCGCCTGCCCGTGAGGCGGGTGGCGGCGCTCGACTGCGGCACCAACTCCTTGCGATTGCTCGTCGCGGATCTTGACGTGGCGAGCGGAGAGGCGGTCGAGATTGACCGGCGTACGACGATCGTGCGGCTCGGGCAAGACGTCGACCGCACCGGTGCCTTCGCGCCAGCGGCGTTGGCTCGGACCTTTGGCATTCTGGACGACTACGCCGATGCCATCGAGCGACACGGCGTGGGTGTCGACGCGGTTCGGTTTGTGGCGACCTCGGCGGCGCGCGACGTGAGCAACCGTGGAGATTTCGTCTCTGGTGTCGCGGCGCGCCTCGGCGTCGAGCCTGACGTCATCAGCGGCGACGAGGAAGCCTGGCTGTCGTATGACGGGGCGACACGAGAGCTGGTCGGCCGTCTCGACCTGGCCGGCCCGCTCGTCGTGCTCGACATCGGCGGCGGCTCCACCGAAGTGGTGACGTGCGATGCGGAGGTCGGGCGGTCGCTCGACATCGGTTCCGTCCGGATGACCGAGCGCTATCTGCACAGCGACCCGCCGACGGGGGCCGAAGTGGCTGCGGTGACGACGGCGGTAGACGAGGCCATCGACGGACTTCATGCGCGGCTTCTGTCGGCTGGCACGCTGGTCGGTGTGGCCGGCACCATCACCACTTTGGCCGCCATGGCGCTGGGACTTCCGACATACGACCGACAGCGCATCCACCACGCGTGGATCGAGACCTCGGCGCTGCGGGAGGCGATCGACCAGCTGATTGCCATGCCGGTGGCTGCGCGCAGAGAGTTGGGATTCATGCATCCGGGGCGCGCGGACGTGATCGGTGGCGGTGCGCTGATCCTCGGCGCGGTGGTAGGGCGCCTTGGCGTGCCGGGCCTGTTGGTCTCCGAGCACGACATGCTCGACGGGATCGCTTGGTCCCTCGCGTGAATGGCGACGCTCGAACCGACCTGACAGCGGCAGACGCTTCGAGCGCTGGGGCTGCGTCCGTTACGGCGCCTGAGCTGCCGCATCCGTTGACCGGTCAGTTGTTCCCCAGTCCGGTTCCGCCTGGCACGGGTTGGCCCGAGGATCCCGGCAGCGCGCTCCCTCCAGTGGCGCACAATCCCAGTGGCGTCGCGGCGTTGGCTGCCCGCCTCGAGACCGTTGCCGATATCGACGCGAGCGTTTCGGTATGCCGGGCCTGCCCGCGACTGGTCGCGTGGCGCGAGACCGTGGCCGTGACCAAGCGTCGCTCGTATGCGGGGGAGCCATATTGGGGGCGCCCCATCGCAGGCTGGGGCAGCGAGACGCCCCGGGTCTTGATCGTGGGACTCGCCCCGGCCGCGCATGGCGGCAACCGCACGGGCCGAATCTTCACCGGCGACCGGTCGGGAGACTGGCTGTTCGCCTCGCTGCACCGAGTGGGCCTGGCGACGCAGCCGACGAGTGTGCACGCGGGAGACGGGCAGCGGCTCGTCGAGGCCCGGATGGTCGCCGCCGTACGCTGCGCTCCTCCGGACAACAAGCCCACTCCCGAGGAGCGAGACGCCTGCGCACCTTGGCTTGACGCTGAGCTGGCGAAGGTGATGCCGTCGGTGCGAGCAGTGGTGTGTCTGGGCTCGTTCGCGTGGGACGTCACCTTGAGGGCGTTGACGCGACAGCAGATCGCTGTGCCACGACCACGGCCGAGGTTCGGCCATCACGTCAAGCTGGCGTTGAAATCTCCGCGCTCGACTCGAGCCCGGAACCAGACGACTCAAGAGTCCGACTCGGAAGGTGGTGGCTACGCCGCCAACACTTCGCTGACGGTGCTTGGCTGCTATCACCCAAGCCAGCAGAACACCTTCACCGGCAAGCTGACCGAACCCATGCTGGACGCCGTACTTGCCGATGCCGCAGCCTGCTGACCCGACCGCGATCGACTCTAGCGCTCCCAAGTGAATCTTTTCACAAGTCTCGGTTAGAGTGCCTTGAGACGCGTAAGCGGGCTCGCCGGACACCAGTCGCATCGCCCCAGCCAGGGAGTAACCATGACAACCCCACACATCGTGATCGCCGGCGGTGGATACGTCGGTATGTACAGCGCACTCGGTCTGCAGCGCCAACTCCGCAAGGGTGAGGCGCGGGTGAGCGTCATCGAGCCCCGCTCCGCGATGACCTACCAACCCTTCCTGCCGGAGGCGGCCGCAGGTTCGCTCGAGCCGCGACATGTCGTGGTGCCGCTGCGCAGAACTCTCAAGAGGTGTCATGTGGTGACGGCTCGGGTGGTTGCGATCGACCACGCGGCTCGCTGCATCCGCGTCGAGCCGGTCGAAGGCAAGCCGTATGACTTGGCATACGACGAGCTGGTGGTGGCGCTCGGATCGGTCGCACGGACACTGCCGATCCCCGGCCTCGCACAGCACGGCATGGGCTTCAAGCAGATCGAAGAAGCCATCGCCTTGCGAAACCACGTGCTCGACCGCCTCGACGTGGCCGCGTCAGTGCCGGACAGTGAGACTCGACGCAGCGCCTTGACCTTTGTCTTTGTGGGCGGCGGGTATGCCGGTGTGGAGGCGCTGGCAGAGATCGAGGACATGGCCCGTTTCGCCACCCGCTACTACGACTCGGTCTCGCCGGACGACCTGCGCTTCGTGCTCGTCGAGGCGGCCGATCGCATCTTGCCCGAGGTCGGCCCCGACATGGGTCGCTACACCGTCGACCGGCTCCGAGAGAGGCGGATCGAGGTTCGGTTGCAGACCCGGCTCGAGTCGTGCGTCGACCGCCATGTGGTGCTTTCCGACGGCGAGGAGTTCGACGCCGGCACGATCGTGTGGACCGCCGGCGTCAAGGCCAACCCGGTCTTGGCGTCGAGCGATCTACCGCTCGACGACAAGGGGCGGCTGCGGGCCACCACTGACCTGCGCGTCGAAGGTTTGACTGGCGTGTGGACGGCCGGCGACAACTCCGCCGTACCGGATCTCACCTCTCCTGGTGAACTCTGCTCGCCGAGTGCTCAGCACGCGGTTCGGCAGGCCAGGGTGCTGGCGGCCAACGTCGTCCGCTCCCTTCGGGGTGAGCCGCTCAAGGACTACAAGCACAAGCACGTCGGCTCTGTCGCGAGTCTGGGGCTCTACAAAGGCGTGGCGCAGGTGTATGGCGTCAAGCTGCGAGGCTTCCCGGCCTGGTTCATGCACCGCACCTATCACATGAGCCGGATGCCGACCTTCAACAAGAAGGTGCGGGTGGTGCTCGACTGGACGCTGGCGCTGTTCTTCCAGCGCGACGTGGTGTCGCTGGGCTCGCTGCAACGCGCGCGCGACGACTTCGACCGGGCCAACACGTAGGCACCGCGTCGTTCCCTACGATGGGACTGTCAGGGCCCCCGTATCCCAATGGCAGAGGACGCACCCTTAAAAGGCGCTCAGTGTGGGTTCGAGTCCCACCGGGGGCACCACTCCTCCGATTCCAACCGAACACCTGCTAGCCGGCGAGTCCAGTCCGGTTTGCTCCCGATTCGCGGGACAAGCGGGGTTCGGACGCGTGGAGGGGGGTAAGCCAGGGGATGCTCGCCTGGATATCCGGCTGCAGTCTAAGCTAGTTCTCAGGTCGCTTTGGAACACTGTTGGCGAAGCCGCTGTTCTCAGTAGCAGACCGTATGATGGAGAGGACCTGACATGGCGTCAGGCCAAGGAGGAGTGCATTCCCATGCAGAGCAATAACCCCGTGTTCGCGAGGGCCGAAGGCTTCAACGGCCAAGCCGCCCAGAGCTACGGCAACCAGGGCTACCCAGCTGGTGGCCAGGGTTACCAGGGCTACGCACAGGGGTATGGCCAAGCGCCATCCCCGCAGACAACTGATCCGTCCTCATGGCAGTACCCGACTGCTCCCGACGTCCAGGAGCGGATGACGATCGACTCGGTCGTCAACCGCACCGCCATCATGCTGCTCATCGTGGTCGCGTCCGCCGCCGCCACGTGGGTTGTCATGCCCAACGACTATCTAGGGCCGGCCTGGATGATCGGAGCCTTCGGTGGTCTCGGTCTGGCCTTTGCGATCTCGTTCATGCGCAAGGTCAACCCGGCTCTGGTGATCGCTTACTCCGTGCTGGAGGGAATGTTCCTCGGCGCCGTCAGTGAGACGTACGAGGCCATGTTCGACGGGGTCGTCCCCGGCGCAGTGATGGGAACCACGGCGGCATTCGCTGCCACTCTCGCGGCGTACAAGTTCTTCGACATTCAGGTCAACGACAAGTTTCGCAAGTACGTGACGATCGCGATGTTCGGATTCTTCGGCGTCGTGATGCTCGACTTCATCATGGGCTTCTTCGGCGGCGCGATGGGGTTCAACGGCTTCGGTACTCTCGGGCTGATCACCAGCTTCGTCGGTCTCGCCATCGGCATCGCGATGCTGATGCTCGACTTCGACATGGTCGAGCGCGGTGTCGCGGCCGGTTTGCCCGAGCAGGAGTCATGGCGTGCGGCCTTCGGCCTCGTGGTGACGCTGATCTGGATCTACATCCAGATGCTGCGCATCCTCGCCATCCTGCAAAGCGACAACTAGAAAGCCCAGCTAGACCAGAAGCGCCGCGACACTAGCGCTGATAGCGACGGCCCCCGGAGCGATCCGGGGGCCGTTTGCCGTCTCAACTTTGTGATCTGCGCCGAAGGGATTGGTGTATGGCGCGGCTCCGGCCACGTGAGCCACCAATCTTCGCGCGGAAGGGTCAAGCAGTGCGCCGAGGCGAGTTGCCATCGCTGCTTCAGGGTATGACGGCGGCGAAACGTAGACGGACTTCAACGGAGACCGCTACGAGGGGGACTAGTGCTGCTTTCGCTCTTGTGAACGATCTTCGGGCTGGGAAGCCCCGTTTCGGCCTAACTTTCGCGCATGTGGACGCTTCCGCCGCCGAGAGGTGGATTCTGTTGGGCGTTGGGCGTTGGGCTTTGGGCTTTGGGTTTCCGGCACCGAGGGCCGGGTGGCGCAGCTGATCAGGCGCTGATGTTCGACGTGGGTCCGGGCGGCGCAACCTGAACGTCGTCGGGCCGGCTGGGCTCGACTCCACCCACGGCAGGGATGGGGTGGTGTCGACGGTGGCGCAGCCAAGCCCATCCTCCACGCGGGCGCCGCGGACCGCCGCTCACATCTGCGCGCGACACCTCGGTGCCAGGGCTCGCCGCCGCGGCAGCCGCAGCCTCCGGCAGCGACAACACTCCCTCTCCACGCGCAGCCTCTGGTGCGACGGAGTCAGCCGGTATGACGCCAACGGCCGCCGCGACGGTCGGCAGCATCGCCGCCGCGCAGCTCTGGTAGCCGGCAGTCGAGGGGTGGAACTGGTCTGGCCCGAACATGTCCCGTGGAGCTGCCTCGAACTCAGGGCCGAGAATCGTGGCCAAGGACACGGCCCGGCCGCCGCCCTCCACCACGGCAATCGCCTGAGCCGCCGCCAACCGCCGACTCCAGGTGCGAGCCACCAATCGCAGCGGGTGCCCAACAGGTCGGATGGTGCCGAGGTCAGGACAGGTTCCGACCACCACCTGCGTACCCATCGACTGCAAGCGCTCGACAGCTGATCGCAGCGCGCGCACCGACGTCGAAGG
>JACCXO010000071.1 GCA_013696975.1 Nocardioidaceae bacterium
CGTCACCAGCACCGCGTCCTCATCGGTCGCATGCCTTGCAGTCAGCTCCTCGAGAAGCCCCACACCGAAGCTCGGCTCGCCCGACACTGGCTCGAAGGTGAGCCACACCTCCTCACCTGTGTGCGGGTCTGCTCGGTACAACCGTTCAGCAACTTCGGAGCCTTGGCCTTCATAGCCGATGGTGAACTCGACGGTGGCTGCAGGGCGAGAACGGGGCCCGCGAGAAGGAGAACCGCCGCAGCAGTGCCCGCACCGGATGACGATCCACAGCCGTCAGGATCGCCTCGCTCGCGCCTTGCTGACCCGCAAATGCGTGGAGCCGCACGTATCTGAGCCTGGCCATGTGCGGAGTGACGTGGATGTCCACCAGACGCACGAACTCAGCGAGATCGGGGTTAGGCCTACTCACCAGCACGTCCGGCCACTTCAGCCGTCGAGGAATTCCAGCCGCAAGTCCCACATGCGCTCGTAGCTCATGCTCCAGCATGAACCACCCTTGCACGCGGCCGCCAGCGAGACGCAGATCACCAAGGGCTCAAGCACCACAGGTTCGACCGGTTGAGCACTGCCTCCGCAAGTCTGGCCGTAGGCGTTTACGTCCAATAAACGTCCAACAAGCGCGATACCCGTACTGCGCCCAACCGCGCATCGACGCAGGTCAGCAGCGGGTGCGGTGCCTAACCCAGAGTGAGACTTGAACCATTTACGTCCAATAGACAGCGAAACGCGGTCCCTACGTCAAATCTCAACCGTCAAAAGATCCTATTTCTACCAGTCCAAAAGGGTATAAATTTGGTCGGGCTGACAGGATTTGAACCTGCGACCCCTTGACCCCCAGTCAAGTGCGCTACCAAACTGCGCCACAGCCCGAAGCTCCACCAGGCCAGCCCAGCGAAGCGCGCGTCAGCCTACCTCAGTGGCCGCCAACAGAGCCAAAGCGGCGTGACCAACGGCGACCTGTCAGCGGCGTCTGCGCTTCTCCCGAGGTTTGACGGCGAGGTGGATCGGCGTACCGACGAACCCGAACTCCTCACGCAACCGTCGCTCGATGAACCGCGTGTACGCCGGCTCCAGCGCCCCAGTCGTGAAGAGCACGAACTTGGGCGGCGCCACAGTCGGCTGCGTGGCGAACAGGATGCGTGACTGCTTGCCACCCCGGACGGGGTGCGGATTAGCCGACACCAGGCGACCGAGGAAGGCATTCAGCTCTCCAGTTGGCACGCGGGTCTCCCAGCCGGAGAGTGCCCGATCCAGCGCCGGAACCAGCCGGTCGACATGCCAGCCGGTCAATGCGGTCACGTTGATCCTCGGAGCCCACTGGACGCGCACGAGATCACGCTCGATCTCACGGTCCAGATAGTGGCGGCGTTCCTCATCCACCTTGTCCCACTTGTTGAACGCGATCACGATTGCCCGACCGGACTCCTCAGCGCTAGAGATGATGCGCTGGTCCTGTTCGGACAAGGACTGGCCGGCGTCGATCACCACCACCGCGACCTCGGCGCGCTCCATCGCCCCGGCAGTGCGCAAACTCGCGTAGAACTCATGCCCGCTCGCCTCTTTGACACGTCGCCGGATTCCGGCGGTGTCGATAAGCTGCCAGGTGCGTCCCCCCAGCTGGACCAGCTCATCAACCGGGTCGACCGTCGTACCCGCCACGTCGTCGACCACGACCCGGTTTTCGCCAGCAAGGCGGTTGAGCAGCGAGGACTTGCCGACGTTGGGCTTGCCGACGATGGCGATACGGCGCGGACCACGAGGCGCGTCGAAAACCTCGTCCGGCGCTTCCGGCAACGCCTCCAGCACGGCGTCCAGCAGGTCACCACTCCCCCGGCCGTGCAACGCCGAGACGGCATACGGCTCCCCGAGGCCCAGGTTCCACAGCAGCGCTGCTTCCGACTCAGCCCTCTGGTCGTCCACCTTGTTGGCGGCGAGAACGACCGGCTTGCCGGACCGGCGCAGGATCTTGACCACAGTCTCATCGGTATCGGTGATGCCCACAGCCGTGTCCACGACGAACAGCACTGCGTCGGCGAGGCCGACGGCGATCTCGGCTTGGAGTGAGATCTGCTCTGCGAGTCCGCGCGCCTCGGGATCCCACCCACCCGTGTCGACCACGGTGAACCGCCGGCCGTTCCATAGAGCGTCGTACGGCACCCGGTCCCGCGTCACACCGGGCACGTCCTCAACAACCGCCTCTCGCCTACCCAGGATCCGGTTGACGAGCGTCGACTTGCCGACGTTGGGGCGCCCGACAACGGCCAGCACCGGCACCGGTCCGCCGCTACCCACTTCTTCATAGCCCTCAGGAGGCTGGAGGGCCTGCGCGCTGTCGCGTGCAGACCTGTTGGTGTCACGCATCATGAAAACCTAGCTGTTCGTGGGCACCGCTCTCAGCGTGGACCCGGTGTGGCAGCCCGCTCCCACCTGCGCGGCGAGGTGCTGCTGGACCTAGGCGCAGTGGCAGGCACCCGGTATCGGATGCGCGGTCAAGGACTGGGTCATACTCCACCGGCTGCTCAGACACTCTACCGAGTCAGCCGCCTCGACCCAGCATTCCGACTTGTCAGAACGTCAGCACGCTATAGCCGTCTCAGCGTCTGACAAGTCGGTGACAGTTCACGAGGGCGATCCGGCTCAGGACTGGGCCCTTTCCAGCGCGAGCCTCACGATCTCGTCGACGACCTCGTCCAACGAGAGGTATGTCGAATCCAGCACCACGGCATCGCTCGCCGCACTCAATGGAGCAGCAGCGCGCGTCGAGTCAAACGCGTCACGCCTCAGCAGGTCCGCCTCCACGGACACCACATCCCGCTCATGAGCGGCGGTGAGCTCTGCCACCCGGCGCTCAGCTCGGGCGGCGGGGTCAGCCACCAGATAGACCTTGAGATCCGCGTCCGGAGCCACCACGGTCCCGATGTCTCGACCCTCGACGACGATGCCGCCGGGACCGATGACTGACCGCTGCAACGCCGTAAGCAGCTGCCTAACGCGCGGAACCGCACTTACCTGACTCACCGCAGCCGTCGTCTCGTCGGAGCGGATCTCGACCGATACATCCACTCCTCCGAGCGTGATGGTGGGCCTCAACGCCTCCGTTCCAGACACGATCTCGGCCTCTGTGGCGCTGCTGGCCACAGCATCGAGGTCGTCGAGGTCGACACCCTGCGTCAGCAGATGCCATGTCATCGCGCGATACATCGCTCCGGTGTCGAGATAACGCAGCCGCAGCCGCAGCGCCACGTCGCGGCTGGCGCTGGACTTGCCCGAACCCGCTGTGCCGTCGAGAGCGATGACAAGGCTTGCGAGACCCGCTGGCTTAGAAATCTGCTCCACTGCTGACTGAACCTTTCCGTGACACCTCGTGGGGTTGGTCCCGCATCGGCCCCGAGGATGTCTGAGGCTACCGGTGCACGGACCAACCGCGTGCCGCCAAGGCGTCCATCAACCGCTCGACACTGTCTGCCGCCACGTCGATCTCGATCAAACCGTAGGCACGGCCCGGATCGTGGTCGATGCGCAAATCCTCGATGTTGACACCGGCTGCCCCGGCATCGGCGAAGAGCCGAGCCAGCGCCCCGGGCTCGTCAGGGATCACCACGTTCACCGCTTCCAACGGCACCGCGGGACCGCCATGTTTCCCGGGTATGACGGCCGCGCCCTCCACGCCGGCAGTGAGCAGCCGGCTGAGCGGCCGCATGTCAGCAGTCCGCAGGGCCCCGAGCAACGTGTCCAGGTCGTCGCGCAAGCCGGTGAGCAGACCCGTCAGGGCATCGGCGTTGGCAGTGATTATCTGCTGCCACAACGCCGGGTCGCCGCTGGCGATCCGGGTCACATCGCGCACCCCTTGCCCGCTCAACGCGAGATGCTCCGGAGGCGCCGTGACGAGCTGTGCTGCTGCCAGCGCCGCGATCAGATGCGGCAGGTGCGACACCCTGGCCACGGCGAGGTCATGCTCATCGGTGGTCATGCGGACCACCTTCGCACCGCACGTGGTCGCCAGCTGTTCCACCTGTGCGGTGGCTTGCGCAAGGCAGTCGACGCGATCCACCACGGCCCAGGTGCGACCGTCGAACAAGTCTGCGCTCGAGGCAAGCGGGCCGGATCTCTCGCTGCCAGCCATGGGGTGTCCCCCCACGTAGCGGGCCAGGGAGATTCCTCGGGCGACGAGCGCTTCGAGCGGTTTGGCCTTGACACTCCCCACGTCGGTGACGACTGCCGCAGGGAATTCGTGCAGAGCTGCCGCGACGGCTTCAGCGAGATTGTCGGGTGGGGTCGCCACCACGACGAGAGCCGGCTGGCCACCCGGTGGGCGGTCCAAACCCGCACCACGCGAGGCCGCGACATGAGCCACGTCAGGGTCGACGTCACAGATGTGGGTGGGTACGCCGGCGCGCACCAGCGCCATACCGACTGATGCCCCGATCAGCCCGGCACCGACGATCAGCACCGGCCCATCGAGGGATCCGACTGCATACACGTCGTGATTGTTCGCCTGAGTCACCACAGCAGCGTAATGAGGCGAGAGAGGCGACCTGGTATCCCGCCTGTCACATGCCGACCGAGTCGAGCAGGGTGCCGAGCTCGGCGGAGGTGAGCTCGCGGACGTCACCGGACCTGAGCGATCCAAGCCGAATCGGGCCGATCGCCGTACGTGACAGGCGCAGCACGGGGTGACCGACGTGAGCCAGCAGGCGACGCACGATGTGGTTGCGTCCCTCGTGGATCACCAGCTCCACCATCGACCTTCCGCCTTGGGTGCCGACCACGCGGAACTCATCGGCCAACACCTGCCCATCCTCGAGCACCACGCCGGCCAGCACGTGGTTCCGAACCCTGGGCTTGACCACACCGTCAACCTGCGCGACATACGTCTTCCGCAGCTCGTATGACGGATGAGCCAACCGGTGCGCGAACTCGCCATCGTTGGTCAGCACGATCAGCCCGTCGGTGTCCGTGTCGAGTCGCCCCACGTGGAACAAGCGTCCCTCCCGCCCAGTGAGGAGCGAGCGCAGATCGAGACGCCCCTCCTCGTCAGCCATCGTGCTGACCACGCCGCGTGGCTTGTTGGCGACGAGGTAGACGTGGCGCTGGGCCACCGGGATCCGCACGCCATCAACTCTGATGACAGCCGACTCCGGGTGGACCCGGGCGCCGAGCCGGGTGACGGTCTCGCCGTCCACCTCGACACGTCCGTCCGCCATCAGCGTCTCGCATTTACGCCGGCTCGCGACCCCCGACTGCGCCAACACCTTCTGCAGCCGCATCCCCGACGGCTGGGGCTCACTCATCGGTGGGCTGTCAGCGTCGAACGTCATGAGTCGCCCGACGACGAGACGCCCGAACCTCGAGGCTTCGCTGCATCGAGTTCTTGGGCTAAGTCAGCCAGGTCAGGCAGGAAATGCGCGATCTCGGGCATCTGCTCGAGGCTGGTGAGCCCCATTCGCTCCAAGAAGTAGGCGGTGGTCCGGAAGAGATGCGCACCCGACTCAGCATCGACGCCGGCTTCTTCGACGAGTCCGCGCGTCACCAGGGTCTGCATCACACTGTCGACGTTGACGCCTCGGATCCCCGAGACTCGACCCCGAGTGACGGGCTGGCGGTACGCGACCACGGCGAGCGTCTCCAGGGCCGCCCCGGTCAGGCGAGCCTGCTGACCCTCGACGAGAAACCGCTCGACGACCGGCGCATAATCGGCGCGCGAGTAGAAACGCCACCCCTCTCCGACCTGCCGAAGATCAAAGCCGCGGCGTTGCTCGGTGTACTCACGAGACATCGCCTCCAGTGCATGCGCAACGGCCGTTGGCGGTGCTCCCACTGCTTGGGCAAGCACGAGATGATCCAAAGGCTGGTCGGCGACCATCAGCACCGCCTCGAGCGCGGGCCGCAACTCCTGCTCGGCCATCTGAAAGGCACCCTGCACGCTCTGGTTGCCTGCGTCCCCCGTCACGTCGAGATATCCGCACGTCGGTCGCCGCTGACTGTGACCGGCGGACCTGGGTTGGCACCAGCCGGGTTGTCGCTACTGCCATCCGCGTGGTCGCCACGGCGGTCGGTGACCCGCCCGTCAGCTACGCCGATCATCGCGATGTCGTCGTCTGTCACCGGCTCAGCGGGGGTGTCGTCGACGTCGCGGGCTTCTTCGTCGTAGTCGTCGGCGACGTCGATGTCGCCGACGTCTGAGCCAGTCCACCGGATCGTGAGCTCACCCAGCGGCGTGACCTGCTCGAAGGCCAAGACGCCCTCGCGAAAGAGCTCGAGCAACGCCAGGAAACGGGCCACCGTCGTCACGGTGTCGGGCGAGTCGGCGGCCAAAGCTCGGAAAGTCGTGGTGTGGTGACGGCGGAGACGCTCGACGATCACGGTGGCCTGCTCTCGCACGCTGACCCGGGGCGCATGCAGATGCGCCAATCCAAGCGTAGGCGCGTCCTTCGGTTGCAACACTCTTGCTGCGAGTGCCGCGAACTCGTCGATGCCTAGGGTGATCAAGACGTCGGGCAGCACGGCTGAGAACCTGTCGTCAAGTCCGACAGAACGGGGCGTATGACGAGCCTCGTCGGCCATCCGCTGCTCAATGACAGCTGCGACCTGCTTGAAAGCCCGGTACTGCAGGAGCCTGGCGAAGAGCAGGTCGCGCGCCTCGAGCAAGGCCAAGTCCTCTTCGCTCTCGACCTCGGCCTTGGGCAGAAGCCTGACAATCTTGAGGTCCAGCAGGGTGGCGGCCACCACGAGGAACTGGGTGGTCTGCTCGAGCTCCCAATTGGATCCGAGCGCCTTGGTATGGGCGATGAACTCGTCGGTGACCTGAGACAACGCCACCTCGGTGATGTCCAGCTGGTGCTGGGAGATCAGTCTGAGCAGCAGGTCGAAGGGTCCGTCGAAGTTGTCCAGATGGACGGCGAAAACGTCGCCAGTCGAGGCGGCATCGCCGGCTGGCTCGTCAGCGATGCGGCTCACTGTTCACGCAGTCGACGCACCAACGCGCTGTTGTCGCCCTCGGCGTCCACTCCCTCGAGTGCGAGGTGGATCGCCTCGCGGACGATGCGACCACGATCGACCGCGAAGCCGTACTGCCTTCGCAGGGCCAGTCGGGTGTCCTCGAGGTCGATCAGCTCGTCAGCGGTGACGTAGATGGTGATCTTCTCGTCGTGGCGGGTGCGACCACTCGGGGCGCGCTTTTTGGCGGCGATGGCGGCGTCGGGCTCCAGCTGCGGCAGCCTGTCCGTCGGCGTCGAGGCGGCTCCGGACGTTGCGACCTCCCGAGTTGTCTCTTGGTCCGAGCTCCGTGATGCGGGTTGGCTCACAACGCTGCTGTCCGTGGGCCGGAAGAGCTCGTCGGCACCAGGCAGGCTCACGCGTCTGGACACCGACTCAGCACCTCCTTGGCGAGGTCACGGTAGGCATCGGCTCCCGCGGAGCCACTCGCGTATGACGACAAGGGCTCGCCCGCAACAGTCGCCTCCGAGAACTTGACGGTGCGCCGGATCACGGTGTGGAAGACGGCGTCGCCCCAACCCTCGACCAAGGTGGAGAGCACCTCACGGCTGTGCAGGGTCCGTCCGTCATACATCGTGCCGAGCAGGCCGACGATCTGGAGCTTCGGGTTGAGCCGGTCCTGCACCTTCAAGATCGTGCCGTGGAGCAGGGCAACCCCTCGAAGCGCGAAGTACTCGCACTCCAGCGGGATGATGACCCCCGCCGCCGCCGCCAAGGCGTTGACCGTGAGCAGGCCCAGTGATGGCTGGCAGTCGATCAAGATCATGTCGTAATTCTCGGCCGCCGGCGCCAGGGCGCGAGCCAGGACCTGCTCTCGGGCTACCTCGTTCATGAGTTGCATCTCCGCCCCGGCGAAGTCGATGTTGGAAGGGAGCAGGTGCAGACCAGGGATATCCGTCTCGATCACGGCCTCGTCGAACTCGACGTCTCGCTGCATCATGACGTGGTAGATCGTCGTGTCCAGGTCGTTTGGGTTGATCCCGAGACCGATTGTCAAGGAAGCCTGCGGGTCGAAGTCGACGAGAAGCACCTTGCGGCCCAGCTCGGCCAGCGAGGCGCCCAGGTTGATTGCTGTGGTGGTCTTGCCCACGCCCCCCTTCTGGTTGCACAGCGCGAGGATCACGGCATCGCCATGCCGGGTGCGCGGCTTCGGCGCAGGCAACTGCGGTCGGGGCCTGCCAGTCGGCCCGGGCTCCGGCTCAGGCAAGCCGTCCGCGGAGTCGGGGGCGGCCTCATCCGTCGTCTCGGGCGAAGGGTGCTCAGGGGAAGGGCGCCCCGGTGCCGGGATGTCGAAGCCAGGCTCTGGCGAGGAGGCTTCCATCGTCTGCTCGGTCACGTCGAGTGCCTCTTCCCGGTTTGTCTATGCATCTACAATTCACTCCCTTGGCGGGGAACTCTAGAGCGCCAGCGTGGAGTGAACAAGCGCTTCCCGCCGCGCGTGCGTTACCCACAGCGCCTTGTGCACAGTCTGCCGCTGAAACCTACAACCTCGCTTGTGCTGGGGACAGGATCTGTGGATCATCCCAGGGCGCGGGGGTGTGAGGTCGCGTAGACCTCGCGGAGCTTGTCGACGGTCACCAGTGTGTAGATCTGGGTCGTCGTCACGGACGCATGCCCCAGCAGCTCCTGAACGACGCGCACGTCGGCGCCGCCATCGAGCAGATGGGTGGCGAAGGAGTGTCGCAAGGTGTGTGGCGACACAGCCGACGTGATGCCTGCCCGCTGAGCGGCCTTGCCCAGCACGGCCCAGGCGGACTGTCGTGACAACCGGCCACCACGCGCGTTCAAGAAGACTGCCGCCGTCCCCTTCCCGACGGTAACGAGCTGGGGGCGCACGCGCACGAGGTAGTGGTCACAAGCGTCTCGCGCGTAGGAGCCGACTGGCACGATCCGCGACCTGCCGCCTTTGCCGTTGAGGCGGACTACCGACTCCGCCAGGTTCAAGTCGTCCAGATCGAGGCCCACCGTCTCTGAGATCCGCGCCCCGACGCCGTACAACACCTCGAGCAAAGCCCGGTCCCGCAGTGCCAGGGCGGTGCCATCACCGCCGGATGCTTCGAGAATCGCTTCGATCTGGGCTAGCGGCAACGCCTTGGGCAACCTTCTCGCTGCCCCAGGCGGCTTGACTGTCGCGGCGGGGTTGTCGCCAGTCAGCTGTTCGCGGACCGCGAACTGGTGGAAGCCGCGGACCGCGACCACCGTTCGGGCCGCGCTGCCGGCGCTCAGCGCGGCGTGCTCGCTGTCGCCTTCCCTCAACCCGGCCAGGAAGTCGGTGATGTCTGCCGTTTCGACCGCCGCGACATCGTCGATCCCGCGTGTGGACAGGAACGACGCGTAGCGGCGCAGATCCCGCCGGTATGACGACAACGTGTTGCCCGCCAGACCCCGCTCGATCGACAGATGGTCGAGATACGTTCTGATGGCGCCGGACAGCAGCCGTTCTGTGCTCAGGCGAGCACCTCGGCAAGGCTGCGAAACGAGAGCCCGTGCGCGTCCGCGACAGGGGCGTAGGTGACCTCGCCCGCGTGAGTGTTCAGGCCGAGAGACAAGGGCACGTCGTCGCGGAGCGCCTGCTGCCAACCCTTGTCGGCGAGGGCGACGGCATACGGCAAGGTGACGTTGGTCAACGCATAGGTCGAGGTGTGTGGCACCGCCCCAGGCATGTTCGCCACGCAGTAGAAGACCGCGTCGTGCACCTGGTAGGTCGGGTCGTCATGTGTCGTGGGGCGGGAGTCCTCGAAGCAGCCGCCCTGGTCGATTGAGATGTCAACGAGCACCGCTCCGGGCTTCATGCGTGACACCAGATCGTTGGAGACCAGCGTCGGCGCCTTGGCGCCTGGGACGAGCACGGCGCCGATCACGAGGTCGGCGTCGATCACGGCCCTCTCGACCTCATAGCTGTTGGACACCACGGTCTGCAGGTGTCCTTGATAGATGCGGTCGGCTTGACGCAGCACCTCGATGTTGCGGTCGAGCACGAGCACTTCAGCCTGCATGCCGAGGGCGATGGCCGCAGCGTTCATGCCCGAGACTCCTGCGCCGAGGACGACCACCTTGGCGGCGTACACCCCGGACACGCCACCCATCAACACGCCCCTGCCGCCACCTTGACGCATCAGGTGATAGGCACCGCACTGCGGGGCGAGTCGGCCCGCGACCTCACTCATCGGCGCCAGCAACGGCAGCGATCGATCAGGAGCCTGCACGGTCTCGTAGGCGATGGAGGTGACTTGACGGTCGAGCAAGGCATCGGTGCACTGGCGTGAGGCGGCGAGGTGGAGGTAGGTGAAGAGGGTCTGCCCGGCGCGCATGCGCGGGTACTCCTCGGCGATCGGCTCTTTGACCTTGAGGATGAGGTCGCCGGTCTCCCACACATCGTCGGCGGCTGGAAGGACCTTGGCGCCGGCGGCGGCGAACTCGTCGTCGGTGATGGACGATCCACGGCCGGCGTCGGCCTGCACATAAACCTGATGGCCTCGAGTGGTGAGTTCGTGGATCCCGGCCGGGGTGATTGCCACCCGATACTCGTGATTCTTGACTTCCTTGGGTACGCCGACCTTCATGTCCCTCACTTCTTCGCAGACTGAAGCTGGATGGCTGTGCTCACGTCAGCTGGATGGCTGTGCTCACGTCGCAACCTACTCTATGGACGATTGCTCGAAGTGGCGAGCCTGCGGATAACGTTGCGCAGATGCTCAGAACTGATGGTTTGCCCTGCGTCTGGCATAGAGGGCAAGCGATCCCGCAATAGTCAAGCCATTCCGCACCTCACCGGCCAAGACAGCGGCGACCACCTCGTCCACGTCGACCCAGTCGCGGGTAAGGGACGCTTCCTCGTGCACGGCCCCAAACCCAACCGGTACCGACACCTCCGTCAGATCCTCGGCCAGGTAGATGGAAACGACCTCCTCGCTGCTTCCTGCGCTGGGCTGAAACGTGACCAACGGAGTCCAGCTGGCGGCCTCGAGCAGCCCCTCCTCACGCAGCTCGCGCCGAGCGGCCTCGAGGGGCGGCTCCCCCTCGACATCGAGCAGACCGGCAGGGATCTCCACCATGCGTTTGCGAGCAGCGTGTCGATACTGCTGGATCACCAACATCCTGCCCTCGCTGTCCACCGCCACGACGGCCACGGCTCCCGGGTGGGTGACCACCTCACGATCGAACGGCTCTTCGGCTGCTGCGGTCGGTGCCAGCGTGTCTCTGCGAACGCCGAGCAGCGAACCTTGGAAGACGGTTTCGGAGGACTGCACCGGCCAGGACTCTTCGACGTCGCGCAGCGCAGTCACGCGTTGACCTCAGCCGGCGCCCACCTGCGATCGCCGTCGTCGACCGGCAACCGCAGCTCCCGCTGCCGCTCGAGTGCGGCGGCCACCAAGCCGCTGAACAGTGGATGCGGCCTGGTGGGACGAGACCGCAGCTCCGGGTGCGCTTGGGTGGCGACGTAGTAGGGGTGGACGCCTGGTTCGAGCTCGACGAACTCGACCAGCTCGCGATCGGGCGACAACCCCGAGAAAACCAATCCGGCCGCCTCGAGGTCGCCTCGGAACGAGTTGTTGACCTCATAGCGGTGCCGGTGCCGCTCTTCGACCCGGTCAAGGCGGTAGACCTTGGCCACGATGGAACCGCCCAAGAGATCGGCGGCATACAGGCCGAGCCGCATGCTGCCCCCGAAATCACCCCCGCCCCCGACGATGTCGAGCTGCTCGGCCATGGTGGCGATCACCGGCTGGGTCGCGGTGCTGTCGAACTCTGTCGATCCCGCGTCTTCGAGCCCTGCGACATTGCGGGCGAACTCGATCACCATGCATTGAAGTCCGAGGCACAAGCCCAGGGTGGGAATGAGCTGCTCGCGGGCATAGCGCAACGCCCCGACCTTGCCCTCGATCCCGCGGACACCGAAGCCACCGGGCACGCAGACGGCGTCGACGTCACCGAGATGCTTTGCCGCCCCCTCCCGGGTCTGGCACTCATCAGACGCGATCCACCGCAGGTGCACCCTCGCTGAGTGGTCGAACCCGCCGGCACGCAGTGCTTCCGCTACGGAGAGGTAGGCATCCGGCAGGTCGACATACTTGCCCACCAGAGCGACGGTGACCTCCTCGTCGGGATGGTGCACCCGCTGGAGCAGCTCGTCCCAGCGGGTCCAGTCCACATCACGGAACGGCAGGTTGAGGCGTCGGACGACATACGCGTCGAGGCCTTCGGAGTGCAGCACCTTGGGGATGTCGTAGATGGACGGCGCGTCAACCGCCGCCACCACGGCCTCCTCGTCGACGTCACACATCAACGAGATCTTGCGCTTGACGCTGTCGGGGATCTCGCGATCCGCGCGGCAGACGACCGCGTCCGGGGTGATACCGATCGACCGCAGAGCCGCCACAGAATGCTGGGTGGGCTTGGTCTTGAGCTCGCCCGAGGGCCCGATGTAGGGAACAAGCGACACGTGCAGGAAGAAGCAGTTGTCCCTACCCACATCGTGGCGAACCTGTCGGGCGGCCTCCAGGAATGGCAGCGACTCGATGTCGCCGACCGTGCCGCCGATCTCCGTGATCACGACATCGACGTCATCACCACCCATCGCGCGGACGCGTTCTTTGATCTCGTTGGTGATGTGCGGGATGACCTGGACGGTGTCGCCCAAGTAGTCGCCTCTGCGTTCCTTGGCGATGACTGTGGAGTAGATCTGACCAGTGGTGACATTGGCGAGCTGGCCGAGGTCGACGTCTAGGAAGCGCTCATAGTGCCCGATGTCGAGGTCGGTCTCGGCGCCGTCACTCGTGACGAATACCTCACCGTGCTGGAACGGGTTCATCGTCCCCGGGTCGACGTTGAGATAGGGGTCCAGTTTCTGCATCGTCACCCTGAGGCCGCGTGACTTGAGCAGCCGGCCGAGCGACGAGGCAGTGAGGCCCTTACCGAGCGATGAGGCGACGCCACCGGTGACGAAGAGATGTTTGGTGGTGGCAGGTTTCAGAGCCAAGGTCACTCCCGCGGGGATCGATGTGCGGCGAGAACACTCACCCGTCCACGGGGTTTCAATCTATCAACAAGTCAGCGGGTTCGCGCACCACATGCCGATCGCGATTGCTCCTCATTGGCCCGGGACCGACAACCCGGGAGGGAGCACCACCGAGCCGTCGATGACACCGAAGTCACCGGCCTGTCCGGTGGCCGTGGCCAGCAAGGCGTAGACGCTGGCGACCTGGCCGGCAGCGCTGTCGATGACATTGAGCGACGAGACGTTGCGGTTCGGGAGCTCCGCGTCCGCTAGCTCGGCGAGCAGCCCTCCGGGCGAGCTGGCTCCGGGGGTGGTCGCCACCAGGATGCCGTCGGCTGTGTCGGCCAAGGCGGTGATGAGCTTCGTCTCGATCAGGTTCGCGGCACCGCTCAGGTCGTCCTCGCCATGATCGCCGAACGTGAGTACGACGACCAGCGAACCTCTGCGGGGCTGGTCGCCGTCGACCGTGACGAGCTTGGCCCCCTGCAGCTCAGAGTCGATCTTGGTGGCCACCTCGTCGAACGCCGGCGTTGAGCTGTTGCCGTCGGTGACATACGCCCGGGCGAGAAGTCCGGAGATGAGCCCATAGGTGTCATCCGATGGAATGCCCGAGACGTCTCGCACCCCTTTGGCCGAGCTGATGGCCACACTGTCGACATACGTCTTGCTGCCGGGGTCCGTGAAGTCCCCGTCGACACGCACCGTGGCCGCCAGCGCGCCACCGGCCTGTTCGATCACGGTTGTCACTCCGTCGACGATCTTGTCGTCGACCTCAGGGAGCACCACCAGCGTGACGAACACGCCTTGCAACCTGGCGCCGACAAGGAGTTGGCTGGCTGCCATCAGGACAGATTCACGAAACGGGTCGTCGGCTGGCGCCCTGCTGGCCTTGTCGTCGCCACTCTCAACGACCGCAGCTGTGTCGTCCTCGACACCTTGCAGAGGCCCGGCACCTAACGCCAGACCTCCCGCCAGCGCCACACAGATGGCGAGAAGGACCCATACGTGTCGCCGCAGCCAGCTCATCCGACCCGCTCCCGCACCCACACTTCTGCTTCGTCGCCCCACTCGCGCAACTGGTCCCACCACTCCTGACCGACTGGGGTGGTGGCGACGGCGGCGGCGACCAGAGCCAGGGCGAACAACAGAACAAGCAGGACCAGCCAGCCACGCATCCGATGCTGATAGAGCTGGGCGACTGCCTTGGCGTCCACCAGACTGGAGCCGACCGCCGCTCGGGTGAGAAACGAGCTCGCCATGCCTGAGCGACCCTTGTCGAAGAACTCGACCAGCGACGCATAGGAACCGGCCATCACGATGAGCGTGGCCCGGTTGAAATGGGCGAGCAGGATGGCGGCATCCTCGACGGTGCCGTCGGTTCCGAAGATCTGCGGCGTCATGCCGAGTCGTTCGACGCGTTCCGAACCTCGAAGCCCGCCCCCCGACGTCGCATGCGCCACCACCTCGGCGCCGCAGCGCAAGGCTGCGTCGGAGATGTCACCGAAGTCGGTGACGACAATGTCGGGACGGTGGCCGGCCTCGAGCAAGGCGTCCGCCCCACCCTCGACCCCGATGAGGACAGGAGAGTTCTCCCGGATGTAGGTCTTCAGCGACCTCAGATCGGTCTCGTAGTCGAACGCCCGCAGCACCACGAGCGCTTGGCGGCCCTTGAGGGAGAGCGAGGTGGCCGGCACGCCCTCTCCGTCGAGGAGCAACGCACGTTCGCGACTCAGGTGCTCGATCACGTTGGCGCTGAAGGCAGTCAGCTGGCTCGCCATACCCGCTTTGGACGATTCGAGGGCAACAGCGACCGTGTCGTCTGTCTGCTCGACGCCGGAGGCGACCAACGTCTCGCCCTTGTAGACACTGTCGCCCTCAACGCGGACCCGGTCACCTTCACGGACGGCCGCGAACACCTCCGAACCCACGTCGTCCACCAAGCTGATACCCGCGTCGAGCAGCACCTGAGGTCCCAAGTTGGGATAGCGCCCGGAGATCGACGGGGCAACGTTCACCACGACCTTGACACCGGCCTCCACCAGCGCTCTCGCTGCGCCGCGGTCGATGTCGATGTGGTCGATGACGGCAATGTCGCCAGGACGTGCGCGGCCGACCAGCGTGGATGTGCGGCGATCCACACGTGCAGTGCCAGTGACACCCGGCAGCCGGCGTGCGCGAGCCCTGCGAGATACGGGGAACTTCATCAAGAACAATCCTGCCAAAGGGCGCAAGCACAATCACGGACCTGTCTGTCACCGCGCGTGGCGTCACCCTCCCCGACAGGCCTCGCGCGCTGCCGTTCCGGCCGGCCATGGCGGCTCGGCTCTCGACACCCGCCGCGGGCGTGGACCGGGCTACGCCGTGCGTTCCTCGTACGCCAAGGCGACGAGCTCATCTGCATGAGCAAGTGCCGCGTCGGAACCCTCGAGCCCTGCCAGCATCCGCGACAGCTCGCGGCGACGGCCCGCCTCGTCGAGCGCCGCTACTCCACTCGTCGTGACTGAGCCGTCGCTGCTCTTGCTCACGATGTAGTGCACATCTGCGAAGGCGGCCACCTGTGGCAAGTGGGTGACCACGATGACCTGCACCGATCTCGCCAACCGAGCCAACCGTCGACCGACCTCCACAGCGGCTTTGCCGCCCACGCCGACGTCCACCTCGTCGAAAACCATCGTGGGCACCGGCTGGCTGCCCGCGAGGCACACCTCGATCGCGAGCATCACCCGCGACAGTTCGCCACCGGACGCTCCGCGCTGCAGGGGACGAGGATCGGCTCCCCGATGTGGGCACAACAAGAAGCCGATCTCGTCAAGACCATCGCGACTGGGTATGTCGAGAGCCGTCTGACCGACCATGAACGACGCATGTGGCATCGCCAGACCGCAGAGCTCCGCGGTCACAGACGTTTCGAGTGTGCGCGCGGCCATCGCCCGCTGCTCGGACAGAGCGGCGCCATGCTCGACCAGCTGCCCCTGGAGTCTTTGCTGCTCGTCGCGGAGGTGTTCGATCTTCACGTCGTCGTCGCTCAGCTCCTCGACCCGTTTCGCTGCAACAGCTGCCCAGTTCAGCACGTCACCGATCGTGTCGCCGTACTTGCGCTGCAAGGCGCTGAGATCGCCACGACGATCCTGAACCCATCCGAGCCTTGCCGGGTCGGTCTCCAAGCCGGTCGCATAGGAGGCGATGTCAGCGGCTGCGTCGACGAGCGCATAGGACGCTGCTTCGAGATCGGCGGCGAGGGAATCCAGCCGACCGTCATGGTCGCGCTCAGCGTCGAGACTCTTGCGGGCAAGAGCGACCAGGCTCAACGCGTCGGAGTCACCGAGAGAAGCCTCGTCGCCGCTCAAGAACAGCCGGGCCTCGTCAGCTGCCCGGCGCAAACCATCGGCATGAGCCAGGCGACTCTCCTCGGCGACCAGCTCGACGTCTTCTCCGGGCTGAGGGTCAGTCCGCTCGATCTCGGCGAGGCCCAGCTTGAGCAAATCGAGCTCTCTGGCTCGTTCGCGAGCCCGAGTCACCACATCATCGAGGTCAGCACTCACCGCACGCAAACGGTCAAAGGTGGCGGAGTAGCGGGTCCGGGCCTTGTCGAGTCGGGCTCCGCCGTAGGCATCGAGGCAACGGCGCTGCCGGGCTGGCGAGAGCAGCAGTTGTTGGTCGGACTGGCCGTGTACGACGACGAGGTCAGCGGCCCATCTCGCCAACACAGTGGCCGGAACAGCCGCCCCACCGGCTCGGGCCCGCGACCGGCCCTCGGCTGTCAGCGTGCGCACCAGGAGCAGAGACTCGCCATCTTGCTCAGCGCCGACCTCGGCGGCCTGCTGTGCGACATCCGCCTCCGGGACGAGACGGACGCGCCCCTCGACCCGTGCCTGTGCAGCGCCTTGTCGCACCGACCCGGAGTCGGCTCTGGCACCAAGGAGCAGGCTTAGAGCGGTGACGACCATCGTCTTGCCGGCGCCGGTCTCTCCGGTGACGACCGTGAGGCCCGGACCCAGCTCCAGCGTCGCGTCGTCGATCACCCCCAGCGACGAGATCGACAGCTCCTCAAGCATCGCGCGATCTCCGTTGATCGTGCCGTCGACGTGCGGCCCCTCCGCGCCATCCGTCGACGGGAAGCTCGAACTTGGCCACCAGACGGTCGGTGAAAGGCGCTTGCTGCAGACGAGCAAGCCGCACCGGGCGGGCACCACGGCGGACTTCGACTCGTGATCCCGGTGGGAGCTCGACCGTACGCCGGCCATCGCACCACAACACCCCACCACTGTCGGACGTCGAGCTCACCTCGACGGCCAGTGTGGATGCCGGTGACGCGACCATCGGCCTCGCGAACAGCGCGTGCGCGCTGATCGGCACCATGAGCAGAGCCTCGACCTCGGGCCAGACGACCGGTCCGCCCGCACTGAACGCGTAGGCGGTGGACCCAGTCGGCGTGGCGATGACGATCCCGTCACAACCCCACCGAGACAGCGGCCGGTCGTCGATCTCGACGATCACCTCGAGCAGGCGTTGACGAGCAGCCTTCTCGATGGTTGCTTCGTTGAGCGCCCATCCGTGCGACGAGACGATGCCATCGATGCTCACGACGACGTCAACAGTCATCCGCTCCTCGACGGCGTAGTCAGCGGCGATGACGGCATCCACCGTGGAGTCGAGGTCGTCCTCCTCAGCCTCGGCCAGAAAACCGACGTGACCGAGATTGACCCCGAGCAGGGGGGTCCCTGCTGCTCGGGTCAGGGCGGCAGCTCGCAAGATGGTGCCGTCACCTCCGATGACGAGGGCGATCTCGCAGCCGCGGGCGGCGTCCACGTCGGACTTGGTCACCTCGGCTCCGTCGATGCACAGGTCATCAGCCTCGTCGGCAAGCAGACGGACGGTGATGCCGGAACCTCTGAGTCGCTTGCACACCGCGGTCGCCACCTCAACCGCCTCTGAGCGGCCGGTATGAGCGATAAGCAAGACCGTGCGTGCAGGGGTCGCGGCGATCGGCACTGTCATTGCCCTAGCCTCTCACTGCGGACCCTCGCAAACGACCCTCTCCACCTGCGTCGGGTCGATTGCAGGCGCATCCTTGCGTAGCCACACGAAGTATTCGACGTTGCCTGCGGGACCTGGCAGTGGGCTTGGACACATCGCCTGGACACCGAAACCGAACTCGCGCGCGCGCGCTGCGACCGTCAAGACCGACTGAACACGCAGGGCCGGTTCGCGGACGACTCCCCCTTTGCCCAGCCTGTCCTTGCCCACCTCGAACTGTGGTTTCACCAGCAACACCAGGTCAGCAGTCTCGTCGGCCACTGCGACAAGCGCGGGCAACACCAAAGTGAGCGAGATGAAGGACAGGTCACCGACCACCAGTTCCGGGCGGTGGGGCAGGTCGTCACTCGTCAGACGGCGAACGTTCTTCCGGTCAAGCACGGTGACTCGCGGGTCTTGTCGCAACGACCAGGCCAGCTGGCCATAGCCCACGTCGACGGCGGTGACGGCGGCGGCGCCACCCCGCAGCAGCACATCAGTGAAACCACCTGTGGATGCACCGGCATCGAGCGCTGACCTGCCTTCTACGCGCAAGCCGACTGGGGTGAAGACGGTCAGTGCGCCGGCGAGCTTATGCCCACCTCGCGAAACATAGTCCTCGACATCGTGCGCCGGTATGACGGTCACGGCCTCCTCAATGCTGACACCGGTGGCCGCCTTGGTCGCTGCCGCGCCTCTCACCCGCACTCGACCCTGAGCGATGAGGTCGCTGGCGTGGTCTCGGCTGCGGGCCAGCCCACGTCGAACGAGCTCCGCGTCGAGGCGGCTCCGACGAGGCACCGACTTAGTGAGTCAGGGGTGGCGACGGGAGAGGTGACAATGCCAACGAGGGTTGTGACTCGTTGAGCACGTCGTTCAGTGACGCGTGGATCTCGTCGTAGATCTGACCATGCTCGTCGACCTCGAGCTCATCGAGCTGAGCGAGGCGGGCGACAGCGCTGTCCACCAACTGGTCGCCCGTACTCTCGTTGACAGGCGTCGCTCGAGTCGACATCGTCCGGCCGCCTGATCGTTGCTCGGTCACACGTCCCTCCTTCGGCTCCCGACCATACCCGCAGTCGACGAACTGACCGGTCACGGCGTTCAGGCGTCGGGCCAGATTCTCCGCACCCCATCAAGACCCAGCCGGCGGTCAGGATGGTCGTCGAGCCATTGCCAGGCAACCGATATCACAACCCGCAGACCCTCATCTTCGTCGCTGCCTCGACGCGGAACGACAAGTTCGCCGTCGTCGACCTCTGCCAGCCAGTCACCGAGCGCGGCCCGATCACCTGCGTGCTCGGGCACGGGATGGGAAGCCAGCAGACCGCTCAGGGTACGAGAGACATAATCGGGTCGTCGGTCACCGACGGCTAAGGCGGCGGTTCGCAGGTCAGTGACGCCTGTCATCACCAACAGCGAGTGCGCGCCACACCTGACCGCACCCTCGATGTCGGTGTCGAGTCGGTCGCCCACCACCAACGGCCTGCGAGAGCCCGTCCGGTCAACGGTCTCGTCGAACAACGGGCGGAAAGGCTTGCCCGCCACCACATCGGGTCGGCGGCCAGCCGCAGCAGCGATCGCGTCGACCAGCGTGCCGTTGCCTGGTGCGATGCCCCTCGCCGTCGGGATTGTCAGATCCAGGTTGGCAGCGACCCACAGGGCGCCGCCGCTGACTACGTGTGCCCCGTAGGCGAGCTGCTCCCAACCGACCGACGGATGGAAGCCCTGCACGACTGCTGTCGGGATATCGCCGGCCGGCTCGAGGTGACTGGTCCTCGCCTCCCAGACAACCGGTTCGAGGTGGCGATCGCGCAGCGCCTCGACCAGGCCTTCCCCGCCGATGACGAGGACTCTCGAGCCGGGAGACAGGCGGTCGGCGGTAGCCCTTGCCGCAGCCTGGGCTGAGGTCACCACATCGGAGGCGTCGGCGGCTATCCCGAGCCGTTGCAGATGCTCGGCGACCTGCTGCGGTGTTCGAGAGGCGTTGTTGGTGACGAACGCGAGCGCCATCTCGCGCTTGCCTGCCTCATCGAGCAGTCGCGGCACGCCCTCGATGACGTCCGCCCCGACATACACGACCCCGTCGAGGTCAAGCATCGCGCAGTCATAGCTGCTCACGAGAGGCTCGTCGCTGGCCTTGAGTCGGCGTGTGTTCTCCGTCATATGTAAACCTCTCTCCGCGGTGATCTCTCCTCCGGCAGTGGAGCCCGGCCCGGGTCGTCATGGCGCGGGTCGTCATGGCGCGGGGCCGATCTCGCCGAGAACTCATCGACGGCGGGTGCCGCCTGGGGACAGCGCATCCCTAGAATGCAGCGTGCTCCGACAACCCGCCGACCGACCCGCCGCCTCGACCTTGCGACTCTCCCCCTTCGTCGGGATGCGGTACAACAGCGAAGCGGTCCCTGATGTCGGCGAGGTCACCTCACCGCCCTATGACGTGATGGACCGATCGATGATCGAGTCGTTGTTGAACGGACATCCCAAGAACATCGTCCGGCTCATTCTGCCGCGCCTGGTGGCAGAGCCCATGACCGGTGAAGATCCATATCGCCGGGCCGCGAAGCTGCTCGCGCGATGGCGTGCTGACCAGATCCTGGTCACCGGTGAGACTCCGGCACTGTACGTGTACGAGTACGGCGACACTCTTCACTCCGTATGCGGGCTCGTCGGAGCGCTGGAGCTGCGGGACTACAGCGAACGCGTCGTCTTGCCACACGAAGATGTCATCGAGGGCATCGTCGCCGACCGGCTAGCGATGCTCACCGCTCAAGGAGCCAACCTCGAACCGATCATGCTTGTCTACGACGGAGGTGGTGAGATCACGGAGGTCCTCGCGAGAGCGCGGGCTCGACCGCCCCTGGTCGACGTGAATGCCGCCGACCAGACGTTTCATCGCCTATGGGCCCTCAGCGAAACAGCGGATCTGCGTCGCTTGGCAGACCACCTCCGGCCGAGGCAGGCGCTCATCGCCGATGGACACCACCGGTACGCCGCATTCCTGCGCAACCGCGATGAACATCACGCCGCTGGTGAGAAGTCAGGTCCTTGGAACGCGGGCTTGGCCCTGCTCATCGACCAGTCCCAGTGTCCGCTGCAGGTGGGCCCGATTCACCGAACCATCTCGGACCTCGCCTTCCCTGAACTCCTGTCAGCTGCATCGCGAGCGAGCGGACTCGAGGTCGGTGCCGAGGTGGCATTGAACGGAGCTACGCCACACCCGCCGGACCGCCGGGGATCATTCGTTGTCACCGAAGGCAAAGTGCAGCGCGCGCTTACCTATGCAGACGAAGCGTGCGGAACGATGTCCGCTGCGGCGGTTCTCCACGACGTGCTTCTGCCCGCTCTCGGCGTCACCGAGGACCGTCTCAACTATTACCACACGGTCGACCAGGCCCTCACAGCCGCCCACCAACAAGCTGGAGTCGCCGTGTTGATGCAGCCTGCGGCAACAGCGGAAGTGATGAGTGTTGCTCAAGCCGGGCTGATGATGCCACGTAAGTCGACATCGTTTGGACCGAAGCCGCGGATGGGGCTGATCATGCGGCATTTTCACGATAACTGTCGGTGACGCGCGTGGGCTCAAGGGGGTGTTCTGAGCTTCTTGCTGCTCTTGACCTCAACCTCCACTCTGCTCCCCGGTCCGCCGGAAGTTCGGAAGAAACGCCGCCGAATCGATCCGTTGACCTCGACTTGGTCTCCTTGTCTCCAACTACGCATCGAGCGTTGAGCGCGGGCTGTCCAGCCCACGCAGTCGATCGTATCCACTCGCTGTGCAGAGTGTTTCAGCGCGGAGGCGTCACGATCGACGATGACTCGCCCCGTGACGATGTGGTCTCCACTGGGCAATTCACGCTCTTGCGCCTCTGCCGCGACGCGCCCACACAGGGTGACTTGATTCAATGAGTTCGACTCGCTGACGGAATCCAGGACCATCGTGACCTCCTCTGGTCTCCAGTGTGGGCAGTGGAGGCGTCTACCGGATGACGAGGCGAGAACGCTGTGGATCGCCGCGAAGTCAGCTGGCACTGTGGAGAACGCGGATCACCCAGCGGTGTTAAAGATCGAGAGACGGATGGCCTGCCCCCGCAAGCTCAGCTGGCTGAACGCGATGCGCGCAACTCGACGTGGGTCAGTCTGCGTCGGTGTCCTCGTCAACTCCGTCGGGCACCAAGGTGTCGACGATCTGGATTCCTTCGAGTAGAGCTACCCGTTCCGCGGCATCGGTAGAACCGTCGGCGTCAACGCCGGCTGCGCGCTCGAACCATTCGTGGGCGGCATCAACTTGTCCGTCGGCGAGCAGCGCCTCGGCGTACGCATAACGCAGCCGCGGCGCCCAAGAAGACCGCGACCGGCTCCGGAGCTCACGACCCTCGAGGGTGCGAATGGCTGCTGCGTGGTCACCAAGATCGCGCCGAGCACCGGACTCGACGATTCGCATCTCGATTTGACCCGACTCATCCAAAGCGGTCACGGCCAGGTCTTTGGCAAGGCTCAGCGCTCGCTCCGGACGACCCAGCGCCCGCTCGCAATCGGCCATCATGGGCAGGTAGATCGCACTGCCGCTCATCCGCCGCGCCGCCTTGAACTCCGTTAGCGCCTCACGGAACCTCCCCGCGGCATACGCGGCTTCGCCGCTGGCCTCGCGCACGACGCTCACTCGTGCCGCGCGGGCGCGAGCTGCCACCGTGTGCTGATAGGCCACCTCGGGGTCGCTGTCCATCAGTTCAGCTGCTGCAACGAGGTGACGGGCGACGCGAACAGCGAGTTTCTCCGGCAGCGACTTCAACTGATTGCTTACTGCTTTGTCGATCTCGGCGCCCGTAATGTGGTCGGGCAACGGGGGGCCGTCGTACTGCGCCTGTACGGCGGTCCGCTCCACGTCCGACAAGTCGTCGCGCCGCCACTGACCAGCGGTGCTGCGAGAGCGACCCTTCGACTCTCGGCCGGACTTCTCTGGCCCGCTACGCCCCTGCTGAGTATCTCGAGCCCGTCCCCCTTTACGTGAGCGCCTCGCGTCATCCTCAGGCGACTTGCGTGAGCGGTCCTGGGTGGCCATGGTTGATCCTTCGATTCGAGCGGTTATATGGCGGCGCCACCTGCACGGCCTGCGGTCCCGACATAAAAAGTTGAGGGCCACCCGAAGGCGGCCCTCAACAAATCTAGTCCGGCGACGTCCTACTCTCCCACACACTCCCGTGTGCAGTACCATCGGCGCTGAAGAGCTTAACTTCCGGGTTCGGAATGGAGCCGGGTGTTTCCCCTT